>JBBRGN010000049.1:0-21272 GCA_038240665.1 Chitinophagales bacterium
GCTCCAGCACCTTCGATGAGGCGATTTTATCACCATTTTTGACCAGGATAGACGTGTTGTAAAAACTGTAAATCAGCCAGAATATATCCCAAGTGTTCGGAATGGCGACCTTGTTTTCCACCCGATTGCATCCAAGTCGGAGTTGGTTTTTTCAAGGTTGCCAATTGTAAGATCTCGGTAATTTTTGCCTCATGTAGGGGTTTGATTGCCCTTAAATCCACGCCAATTCCGGATGCGGCCATTTGCTCATCAAGGGCATCAAGCGTATGCAACTCGCCGTGGTACATCCACAAATCATTCAGCGCAGTCTGCATTTTTTGTTGACTCAATTCGGTACCATCGCCCAAACGAATCATCCATTCCGAACTAAAACGCAGGTGGTAGGTAACTTCCTTAAGCGATTTTTGGGCAATTGCGGCCAATTGTGGATCAACACTTGTGGTCAGTTTTTCCAAAAAATAATAATGAAAAGCGTCAAATAGAAACTGCCGGACAATGGTGTAAGCCCAATCTTCATTGGGTTGTTCTACCAAAAGTACATTTCTAAAAGCGCCAGCATCACGCAAAAAAGCTAGGTCATCTTCACTCTTCCCTTGATTTTCCACTTGTGCAGCATGTGCCAGCAAAGCACGTGCCTGACCAATCAAATCCAAAGCAATATTCGTGATGGCGATGTCTTGTTCCAATACCGGCGCATGACCGCACCATTCGGCCAGCCGTTGACCCAAGATGAGGGCATTGTCGGCAATTCTCAGAATGTATTCAAGGTGTGGATCCACAAGGACGAAGGTTTAATAGCGCAATCAGATGTGTTTCAATTCATCAGGCAAGGTATAAAAAGTAGGGTGGCGGTAGATCTTATCATCTGCGGGGTCAAATAATGAATCTGCTTGGTTAGGGCTGGATGCAGTGATATTTTTAGATTCCACCACCCATATGCTGATGCCTTCATTTCTACGGGTGTATACATCGCGTGCATTTTCAAGAGCCATTTCCGCATCGGCGGCATGTAAACTACCGACGTGTTTGTGGCTCAAGCCATTTTTAGAGCGGATAAACACTTCCCAGAGTGGCCAATCTTGCATACGTTAGGTGTTTTTCAATTGAGCTTGTTTTTTGGCATATGCCAGGGCAGCTTCTCTTACCCATGCCCCCTCTTCATGCGCTTTACGACGCGCTTGAAGCCGTTGATGGTTACAAGGGCCATTGCCTTGAAGCACCTGCTGGAATTCAGTCCAATCAATGGGGCCAAAGTCGTAATGTTTTGTTTCTTCATTCCATTTCAAAAGAGGATCGGGAATTTGAATGCCCAAAAACTCCGTTTGAGGTAGGGTATAATCAACAAAACGTTGGCGCAGCTCATCATTGGTAAAGCGTTTAATTTTCCACCGCATTGATTGCGCCGTATTTGGGGAATCTTGATCGGGTGGGCCAAACATCATCAGTACAGGCCACCACCAACGGTTTAGAGCATCTTGCGCCATGGCCTTCTGTTCTGCTGATCCTTGACATAGGGTGAGCATGATTTCAAAACCTTGTCGCTGATGAAAGCTTTCCTCTTTGCAAATGCGCGTCATCGCGCGGGCATAAGGGCCATACGAACAACGGCATAAAGGTATCTGATTCATGATGGCCGCTCCGTCTACCAACCAACCAATGGCGCCCATATCGGCCCAAGTCAGGGTGGGGTAGTTGAAAATACTGCTGTATTTGGCTTTACCGGAAAGCAGATCTTCCAGCATTTTTTGTCGGGAAACACCTAAAGTTTCGGCGGCGCTATAGAGGTACAAGCCATGACCAGCTTCATCTTGAACTTTGGCAATCAAAGCAACTTTACGCCGCAGTGTAGGGGCGCGGGTGATCCAATTGGCTTCTGGGAGCATGCCTACTATTTCAGAATGCGCGTGCTGGGCAATTTGCCGAATGAGGGTCTGCCGATAAGCTTCGGGCATCCAATCCTTGGGTTCAATCTTGTTTTCCGCGTCAACAGCAGCTTGAAACTGGTGTTCGTGCGATGGCATTGTCATATATTACCGCTGATTTAGGGTAAAGATAAGGGTTTTTCAATATCAAAACGAACATTTGTTCGTAAAAATCAAAACCAGAACCTGGACACACCCAGTTCTAAGTTTTTACAATTTTAATCCTTCCATCAGCAAGCGAATGACTTCGTCTTCTACGGTTGTTGCCGAAATGCTGCGCCCAGTTTTGTACCAATCATGGATCCAGCGCACCGCTGAAAAAAGGGTAAATAAGAGGATAGTACTGTCAAGCGCTCGGAATTCTCCCTTGTCAACGCCTTCCTGGATGATCGCACGAAAACGGTTTTCATAGTCGTGGCGCAAGGCGATGAATTGGCTCAGGAAAGGTTCTTCCAAATGTCGCCATTCATCATTAAAAGCCATCACGCTGGTGACGTCTTGGGTTGCCACTTGGATGTGTAAACGCAGCAAAGCTTCTACTTTTTCTTGAGCGGTAGCCGATAATTGTTCTACGTGCGTCATGCCATCCAGAAAGCGATGGGCATTAATAAAACAGATTTCCCGTAATATTTCACTTTTGGATTGGATGTAATTGTAAAGAGAAGAAGCTTTTAAATCAACTGCGTTGGCCAGATCCCGCATAGAAGTTGCAGAATACCCCTTGTCGCGAAACAATCGAGCAGCTGATTCAATAACAAACTGTTTTTTGGTCTTTTCAGCTTCAGACATATGTATTTTTTTTGATCACTAACTGTATTTTTTGATCATTTCTAATCATCAAAATTCACGCTTACTTTTTCGGATTTAGGCCTAGACTGGCAAGTCAATACATAACCTGAATCCACTTCATCTTGTTCAAGGGCATAATTTACCGCCATGGCGACTTCTCCTTCTGTTACTTTTGCCTTGCAAGTGGAACACACGCCTCCTTTACAAGCATAAGGGAGATTGACTCCTGCGCGCAATGCTGCATCCAGAATAGATTCATTGCTTTTTTTCATAGGAAAAACCAGAATATTGCCATCCAGGGTTACTTGAATCTCGGCTTTAAAGTCCTTAATTAGCGGCACTTTTTTTTCTTTGCCGCGTTTTTGAAAATCGACGCCAGTGGTAAACAATTCAAAATGCACCTTTTTTGGGCTTACACCCTTTTCTTGCAGCGTAGCACGGATGTCATGGAGCATCGCTTCAGGACCGCAAATAAAAAACTCGTCAATCAATCTAGGTTCCAACAGTTTTTCCAAAAAGAAACGGCATTTATCAGCATCGATTCGTCCAAAAAGGGGTTCAATCCCTTGGTTTTCCTGGCTCAGTACGTGAAAAAAGCTGAAGCGTTTCAAGTGCTGATTTTTTAGCGCCTCCAGTTGTTCTCTAAATATGATGGCGTCTGAACTTCTGTTGCCATAAAACAAGGTGAAAATGCTCTCTGGCTCCTCGAGCAGAACCGTTTTTAATATAGCCATAATTGGAGTGATGCCGCTCCCTGCTGCAAATGCTACATAATGCTTGCGCTGCCCTGGTTCTTGATTGGGATGAAAGTTCCCCATCGGCGTCATAACTTCCAGTGTATCCCCTGGTTTCAATTGGTTTTTTGCAAACTGCGAAAACCGACCACTGGGGATGGCTTTGATGGCTACCCGCAAATCATTTTCCAAGGGGCTGCTGCAAATGGAGTAGGAACGGCGAATTTCCTGGCCATCGAGTACGGTTTTTAAAGTCAGAAATTGCCCGGGTAAAAATTGATATTCCTCCGCTAATACAGCCGGCACATCAAAGGCAATCGAAACGCAGTCGATAGTCTCTGGGCGAATCTCTCGGATCGGTAAAGGATAAAACTTAGGCATATGAGGTAGAACTACTGAAATACAAAAAAAAACTAATGAACGTTTGTTCGCCAAAAATACGAAGTAATGGGGGAATAAAAATTCCTATTTGCAACTTGATCTTTTGAATTTGAACTCAAAGTAAGTCGCTGAAATCCAAAACTTTAACGTTGAATCATTCCTAAAGATGGGGTGTTTTTCTGTTTTGAATTTTCTTGCGAAACAAATACCGAAAACTGGCAAAAGATTGAGGAGGATCTAATTTGAAGTGTAAAATACTCAATTACTGAATAGGTACAAAAAAAAGCGATGAATGCTGGTCTACTGATCAACATTTATCGCTCTTTTTATACAACTAGAAAAAGAAAATCCTAGAGACTATGAACACGTTTCATTAAGCTACTTTTTAGGTTAGCAGCTTTATTTACATGCCAAGTATTTTTCTTAGCCAATTTATCAATCATGCTGACAACCTTAGGTAAGAAAGTAGCGGCAGCTTCTTTCTCGGTCATCAAACGCAATTTTTTGATGGCGGTACGTGCAGATTTCTTATAATAACGGTTAAGGATGCGACGCTTCGCCTCCTGACGGATCCGTTTTTTCGATGACTTATGGTTTGCCATAAAAACAATATATTACCAAAATTATGAAAAATTCTTTTTGCTCAATCGGAGCGCAAATATAGCTCATTTTTCAAAAAAACCAAAACTATTGCTAAGATTTTCAGGAAACTTTACTTTTCTAAACGTTATCTAATGAATACACCATTTAACGTATTAAATTCGCATCCGATAATGCAGAAAGGATAAATGTACTACAAATCTAGCATTTTGGCATTATTGCTAGGTTTGGGTTCGTAAAAAGTCAGTCCGAATAAAAATAACCGGCAGACTCAAGTTCATTTTTTCAGCGTTACCCTAAAAATAAAAAATTACGGAACACCATGAGCGATTTCTCATTTGTTGCTAATGCGCACCCAGACTACATCGATTCCTTGTATGCACAGTATCAAAGTAATCCGGAGGAAGTAGAAGCCAGTTGGCGCGCTTTTTTTAAAGGGTTTGATTATGCTCAGCCTTCCAATGGCAACGGGCAGGCCAAAGGCGCTACGGCTACAGGGGGCATCAATCCCAAAGAATTTCAGGTGTTGTCGCTGATCAATGCTTACCGCAACCGGGGGCACTTGGAGTCAGATACCAACCCGATTCGCCCGCGTTTGGATCGCCATGCGAACCTCAAGCTGGAAGATTTTAACCTAGTTGATGCTGATTTAGATAACGTTTTTTATGCGGCTAAAGAGTGTGGAATGCAGCAGGCATCTACCCTGCGCGATATTGTAGCCCACTTGCGACGTATTTACTGTGGCCATATTGGTTTTGAATTTCAACATATTCCCGAGCGGGACAAACGGCGTTGGTTGCGTACGCGGATCGAATCCATTCAGCCAGAACAGAGCTATAGCATTCCTTTAGATAAAAAACGCCGCATCTTGGAGAAATTAAACGATGCGGTGATGTTTGAAAAGTTTTTGCATACCAAGTACGTAGGTCAGAAACGCTTTTCGCTGGAAGGCGGCGAATCGACCATCGTTGCTTTGGATGCAGCCATCAATAAAGGTGCTGAAGTAGGCGTCAAGGAAGTGGTAATCGGGATGGCGCACCGCGGTCGTTTGAACGTACTGGCCAACACCATGCGTAAAACTTACGATCAAATCTTTACCGAGTTTGAAGGTGTTGCGATCCCTGACCAAAGTTTTGGCGATGGCGACGTAAAATACCACTTAGGCTATTCCTCCCAAGTAGAAACGCCAAACGGTAAAACGGTTCACCTTGAACTGGTTCCCAACCCTTCTCACTTGGAAGCTGTAAACCCAGTAGTGGAAGGCTTTTCCCGTGCTAAAGCAGATCTGCTCTACGATAAAGAATATGATCGCGTATTGCCGATTCTTATTCATGGTGATGCGGCAGTTGCCGGTCAAGGCATCGTGTACGAAACCATCCAAATGAGTAAACTGGATGGCTATGGAACAGGGGGGACTTTCCACTTTGTGATCAACAACCAGATCGGATTTACCACCGATTTTGAAGATGCTCGTTCTTCTACTTACTGTACAGGTGTAGCCAGCGTAGTAGGTGCTCCCATCTTTCACGTCAATGGCGATGACCCTGAGTCTTTGCTTTTTGCCGTAGAAATGTCGATCGATTACCGTAGGGAATTTAACAACGACGTCTTTATCGACATGGTGTGCTACCGTCGTCACGGCCACAACGAAGGGGATGATCCGGTATTTACCCAGCCAGACATGTATGACTTCATCAGCAAGCATGAAAATCCACGCGAGATTTACCTCAAAACCTTGATTGAAAGAGGGGAAGCGCAAAAGGAAATGGCCGACGAGTTGGAGAAAAATTTCTGGGGCGAATTGCAAGCCAGATTAGACAATGTTAAGCAAAATCATTTGCCCTACATAACCCAGGCTCCAGAAGAAGCCTGGACTAAATTGCGGTTTGCCAAGGACAAAGACTTTGATAAATCACCAGAAACAGGTATTCCAAAAGAGCAACTGGACATGATTATCAGCCACTTGCTCACGATTCCTGCCAACTTCAATCCGCTGGGGAAAGTGAATCGCCTTTTTGATTCTAAGAAAAAACAATTGGCTGAAGGTGTTCTGGACTGGGCGATGGGCGAATTATCCGCCTATAGCAGTATTTTGCTGGACGGTAGAAATGTACGCTTGAGTGGTCAGGATGTACAACGGGGTACCTTCTCGCACCGCCACGCCATCTTGCACGATGTTCAGACCAACCGAGAGGTCAACCGCTTGGATGGTATTCATGCCGATCAGGGCAAATTTCAAGTTTTTAACTCCCTACTTTCCGAATTTGGGGTAATGGGATTCGAATATGGCTACTCTTTGGCTACTCCAGAAGGATTGGTGCTTTGGGAAGCTCAGTTTGGCGACTTCTTTAACGGTGCACAATCCATGGTAGATCAGTTCATTTCTGCTGGCGAAAGCAAATGGCAGCGCATGAGCGGTTTGGTGTTGTTGTTGCCTCACGGCTATGAAGGCCAAGGGCCAGAACACTCCAGCGCTCGTTTGGAACGCTTTCTTCAAAACTGTGCTGACTTGAATATGGTAGTGACCAACGTCACAACACCTGCCAACTTTTTCCACTTAATTCGTCGCCAATTGACTTGGCAATTCCGCAAGCCTTTGGTGGTGATGTCGCCAAAATCTTTGTTGCGTCACCCTGAATGTGTGTCGCCTTTGAAAGATTTTACCACGGGCAATGGTTTCCAGGAAATCATCGACGATGTTACCATCAGCTCCAAAAATGCCAAAAGCGTTAAGCGGGTGTTGTTGTGTACTGGTAAAATCTACTACGATCTTTTGGCCAAACAACGGGAGGAAAAACGCCAAGATGTCGCCATCATCCGGGTGGAACAACTGTACCCTTTACCCGCCAAACAACTCGACAAGGCCATTGGACGCTACGGCGATGTGGAAGTTTTCTGGGTACAAGAAGAGCCGGCTAACAACGGCGCTTGGCACCACATGAAGATCAATTACGATACGTATAACTTGAAGGGCATTGCTAGGAAAGCAAGCGCTTCTCCAGCTACGGGCTTCAAAAAAGTACACGACAAGCAACAAGCCGATATTGTAAAAAAGGCTTTTGAATAGTTTTTTTAGGATTAAAAAAAGGGTTCCATTGGTCAGTTAGCCGGTTGGAACCCTTTTTCATTGGTTTGCTTTTAGGAAAACAATTTTCTACTTACCTACCATCTAGCCAGTCCCGACTTCCCGCCAAATTCATCATTCCAAAAAAGAACCATTCAAAAACGGATATCGGTGAGGAACAAACCTTGGGGAGGAGCGCTATTGGCTTTTTTTAGCGGAGTTTGGTTTTCCAGCGCTGTTTTTACCTCTTCTAGGCTGATCTGACCAGTTCCCACCTGTAGGCACATGCCTACGATCAAGCGCACCATACCCCGTAAAAAACGATTGGAAGTAATGTGAAATACCGCTTCTTGTCCATCAGTCGAGAAAATCCACTCGCTGCGTTGAAGCTGACAGAACATGGTTTTGGCGTCGTGACCTGTTTTGCAAAAAGGGGCAAA
This sequence comes from Chitinophagales bacterium, assembly GCA_038240665.1. Taxonomy (GTDB): domain Bacteria; phylum Bacteroidota; class Bacteroidia; order Chitinophagales; family Saprospiraceae; genus Haliscomenobacter. The sequence continues at coordinate 7,931 of JBBRGN010000049.1, forward strand.
AAGCTGATAATTCAACAGCAAGTTTGCCGCTTCCTGCATTTTTTGGAAATCAGGCTGCTCGGCATACGCATAAAAATAAGCGGTTTCTTGACGAAAGGGATCTTTGCGAAAGGTAAGATGGTATTCGTAGCTCCGCGCAATCGCATCGAAGCGGGCATGGGTGGCAGGCGCTACCGGAAAAATACGGTAAATGAACAGATCTTTAGGCAAAAATTTATTGATGCGCCGAAGGAAAGCTGGCGGAAACTCCCCTGCAAAATCAAAGTGAGCGAAGTACTGTTTGGCGTGGACGCCCGTATCGGTACGTCCACACCCTACAATTTCTATGGTGCTACCAAGAATGGTAGATAAACTGTTTTCTAAAACCTCTTGCACGGACACTTTATTGGGTTGCCGTTGCCAACCAAAATAGCGGGTTCCGTTGTAAGCCAGCTCAATGAAATAGCGTTGCATGGCCTTATGCTGCTTTCAAAATAGCCAGTTTAGAGCGGTTGATCTTCTCTGTGGCATAAGCGGCATCAATGGTAAAGGTTTTGATCTCCGATTGCGAAGGGAGTTCAAACATGGCATCCGTCATGATGATTTCACAAATCGAGCGCAAACCGCGCGCCCCCAAGTTAAATTCCAAAGCTTTGGCGGCAATAAACTCCACTGCATCTTCGGTGATGATGAGTTCAATATTTTCCAATTTGAAAAGCTTTTGGTACTGCTTGAGGAGGGAGTTGCGGGGCTCCATCAAAATCCGCTTAAGCGTTTCAACATCCAAGGGTTCCAAGTAGGTCAAAACGGGCATACGACCCACCAATTCTGGAATCAAACCAAAGCTTTTCACGTCTTGGGGATTGATGTATTGCAACAAATTATCGCGGTCGATGAGGTTGATCTCGTCGTTTTTGAATCCAATAACTTGGCGATTTACGCGCCGGGCTACTATTTTTTCGATGCCATCAAATGCGCCGCCACAAATGAAAAGTATGTTTTCGGTGTTGACCTTTACCATCTTTTGTTCGGGGTGTTTGCGACCGCCTTGGGGAGGGACATTGACATCCGTACCTTCAAGCATTTTGAGCAAAGCCTGTTGTACGCCTTCCCCGGATACATCGCGGGTAATGGAAGGATTGTCGCTTTTGCGCGCAATTTTGTCAATTTCATCGATGTAGACGATGCCGCGCTCGGCAGCAGCAACATCAAAATCGCAAACCTGTAGCAAACGGCTGAGGATGCTTTCCACGTCTTCGCCCACGTAACCTGCTTCCGTAAAAACGGTTGCATCGACAATGGCGAAAGGAACATTGAGGAATTTAGCGATGGTTTTGGCCAGGAGCGTTTTTCCGGTACCGGTACGACCTACCAAAAGTATATTTGATTTTTCAATTTCAACATCGTCAACCCGATCTTGATTGAGGCGTTTGTAGTGGTTGTAAACCGCGACAGAGAGGAATTTTTTGGCCTCATCCTGTCCGATTACGTATTTATCTAAGTGTTCTTTGATGGCCATGGGCGTTACGCCTGCGGTCAATCGAAAATTGTGTTTTCCTTTGGCGGGTACGGGTGCGCCTTCAGTTGGCGTTTTTTTACCGTACAGTTCTTCTTGAATGATGTCGTTAGCTTGCTCCACACACACCTCGCAGATATGAGCATTGATGCCAGCGATGAGCATCAGTGCTTCTGCCTTATCTCTTCCACAAAAGGAGCAGCTAAAACTTTGCTTGCCTTTCCGCATGCTGATTGGTCGTTTAACTTAATTGAAATAAAAAAGGTTACAGATCTACAAATTAGGCAATTGCTTTTGTTTTTAGGTAATTGACGCAATGGCAAATTTGTCTGCAAAAGCTCAAATTACAACAAAAAACACTAATCTGTAAATCTGTAACCTTAGATCTAAATTTCACTATGAAATTTCACTATGAATTTTTCCGAGGACTGTTGCGATCCAGAACTTCGTCAACTAGACCATATTCTTTGGCTTCATAAGAATTCAGCCAGTGGTCGCGATCACAATCCTTTTCAATTTTATCATAAGACTGACCCGTGTTATCGGCCAGGATATCGTACAGTGCTTTTTGATCTTTTTTGATCAAGTTGTAGTAGATCTCCATCTCGGTTACTTGTCCTTGCATACCACCCAGCGGTTGGTGAATCATCACCTTGCTGTGGAAAAGCGCGGTACGTTTGCCCTTGGTACCAGACGAAAGCAATACGGCGCCCATAGAAGCGGCCATACCCGTACAGATGGTACCGATATCCGGTGCTACATATTTCATGGTGTCAAAAATCCCTAGTCCGGCAAAAACCGATCCGCCGGGGCTGTTGACAAACATTTGGATGTCGCGCTTAGGATCAACGGATTCCAAAAAAAGCAATTGCGCCATCACGACGTTAGCAACGTAATCGTCGATTGGAACACCCAAAAAGATGATGCGATCCATCATCAAGCGAGAAAAAACGTCCAATTGGCCTATGTTCATCTGGCGTTCTTCTATCACATAAGGCGTAAACGACTTAATGTCTGGCGTGACATAAGTAGTCGCTTTTTCGGCATACTTTTCAAGATGCATGCTATTCATTCCTCGATGCTGAGTAGCATACTTCATGAATTCATCTTTGTGGAACATAACAAGTTTTTTTTGTAGGTAAAAAGGATAAGGAATGAATCCATGATGAGGTATCATTCCTAACAAGCCGCTAGAAAAAGGTAAACACGTAGAAGGGGTTCTGGGTTGCATAAAGTTTTCAGCAATTAAAAAACCGAGGGTTTATTCGATGCTGAAATGGCTTTAAGCTATCCGGTAATTATTCCTCTTCGCCAGTTAAATCTACGCCCTGAGCGCGTGATGCTCTAGCTTCTTGTTCTACTTTACGAATGACCTCTTGAAAAGCCTCCAATTCAATCGGTTCTTTTTCAATGGTTACAACGCTGAACATAACCTTGCTTAGGCGCTCAAACATCAAATTTTCGTAAGCTTCGTTCACTTGTTTCTCCTCACCCATCATGCGCTCGGCTACGCTGTCCAGGACATCGTCATTGAAAGCCGCCCCACCCAAGTAAGAGCGGAAACGATCTTTAAAGAAGCCTTTTATTTCGTCTTGAGTAACGTCCAATTTGTGTTCACGTATAATTTTGCCACGAATCATCGACCAGCGTAAGTTTTCAGCAAAAGGGCCATAGCCTACTTCCACGGAATCTGGTGACAAATTCTCATTAGAAGCCATCAACCAACGCTTCAAAAATGCATCGGGTAGCGCCAATTGATTTTTTTCGATCAAGTTAGTTTGCATGTCCCGGAATACCAAAGCATCCGCTTGAGCTTCCATCTCGTACTTCATGCCTTTCTGGATGGTTTCACGTGCCTCTTCGTCACTGTGCACTATATCCTCGCCAAATGCTTGATCAAAAAAAGCTTGATCCATTTCCGGTAAGTCTACCCGGCTGGCTTCAATCACCTTTAATTCAAACCTATTCCCTACCTCTTGGCTGTCTTCAACGCCTAGCATATATTTCCGGACAAAACGCTCGTCGCGGTCTTTTTCAAGGGTAAACACATCGGCACGGAAAGATTCGCCCACTTTAGCAATTAGCACCGTAGGGCGCAGTTCGTCGTTGATGCTATCCACCAATAAACTAAAAGTATGGGTATGACCATCTTCTTTGATGGATTCGCCCTCCAATTCAACAGCTTCGAGTTTGAGTAAGTCGCCTGCTAGAATGACATCTTCCGAAAAAGTGCGTTCTCCTGTACGACGGCGTAGCATCTCCATTTCGGTGTCGATGTTGCTAGCCGGAATAATCGGATCGAATTTTTTATAGATTGAACTGGCATCAAGACCCTGAACTTCAAAAACTGGCGCTAGGCCTAGGTCAAATTTGAAGGTATAATCCTGGGTTTGATTGAGGTCGAAGTTAATCTCTGGCTGATCCAATGAAGGAATTGGCTGGCCAAGGATATCGATTTTGCCATTATACAAGTAGTCGTTCAACTCTTTTTGGAGGAATTCATAAACGATTTCGGAAAGTATGCCTTTCCCGTATAATTTGCGTACCACAGAATCCGGGGTTTTACCTTTGCGGAAACCCTTTATTTGAGCCTTTTGGCGAAATTTGTTTAACTCAGCTTTGAGTTTCGGCTCGTAGTCGCCCTTTTCCACGGTAACCGTAAGAACAGCGTTCAAATTGTCGATCTCCTCCTGGACAACTTTGGACATAAATGCGTATATTTATTGAATTGATAAAAGGAATTTTTTTAGAAAATAGGTCACGCTCAGGCAGCTTGCAGGAAAGTGGGAAAACAAACAAATACAGAGGACTTCTTCCTTGGACTTCAATTGAGAACGATCAAGGTTCGTCCAGTTTTTTTAAAAGCTGCTTGGCTAGAACTTTTGTGCGGGTAGAGGGACTCGAACCCCCACGCCTTGCGGCACTAGATCCTAAGTCTAGCGCGTCTACCAATTTCGCCATACCCGCTGATGTTTTTTTTGACGTCAGCACCAAGCAGCTTTGGACGGTCAAGTCTCGTTATATCTTATGCATTTGTAAGATTCCTGAAACCTTGGTGTATTTAGAACATTTTTTGTGCCTAATGCTTTGAAATGAACTCCCAAATATACCCTTAAGCTTTGACCTTCCAGGAAACACCTAAAAAAGATTCTGGTTGAATGACCTTGAACCTTTTTGAAAAAGCGATGCGAAGATATAAGCTTTTCCAAATAAAACAAAAGCTACGCCACTTATTGTTAATAATCATTGATCTAAAACCCTAAAGCACGGTATTTATTGATTTCAAGGCTCTTTTTTGGACAAACACCGCCCAAAGTTGGAACTTGAAATTCCCTGAACATTAAATAATTTTTTTATTAGCTTTGTTAAACTCGGACTAATTGTAAAAAAGACAATAAGCCTGAGGGTCTTGCAGGAAACAATAGAGGAGGGAACCATGACAGAGGTTTTAACAGTAGAACAAGAAGAAAAGAAACTGATCCAAGATGCCTATCGTCAGCTGCTGCGGACGATTAAAACCCCTCTGGAGGATCAGGATGCCAAAGACATCCGCAAAGCCTTTGATTTGGCCGTGCAGGCGCATAGCGAGCAGCGGCGAAAATCGGGGGAACCTTATATTCTGCATCCCATCGCCGTAGCGCGAATATGTGTTGAGGAAATCGGCCTGGGGCCTACCGCTATTGTATGCGCTCTTTTGCACGACGTGGTAGAAGATACTGATGTTACTTTGGAGCAAATCCGGGAGCAATTTGGCGAACGGGTAGAGCGGATCGTGGATGGGCTTACCAAGTTGGATGCTGCCTACGATTCTGAAAGTCCGCAGGCTGAAAATTTTCGCAAAGTACTGGGGACTTTGGTGGAGGACGTCCGGGTAGTGTTGATCAAAATGGCCGATCGCCTACACAACATGCGCACCCTGGGTTCCATGCCGCGGCACAAACAGCTCAAAATCGCTGCCGAGACGACCTATATCTATGCGCCTTTGGCACACCGCTTGGGTTTGTACAACATCAAGACGGAATTCCAAGACCTCTCCATGAAGATCACCGATCCGGAGGCATACCGAATGGTTGCGGAAAAATTGGCGGCCACCAAAAGAGATCGGGAACAATACATTCAAGAGTTCATTACCCCGCTTAAAGCAAGAATCGATGAGTCGGGGATTAAATGCCACATTTTTGGACGACCCAAATCGATTTATTCTATTTGGAATAAGTTGAACGCCAAAAATGTACCCTTTGAGGAAATATACGATCTTTTTGCAGTGCGGATTATCGTTGATGTCCCCGCCGATAAAGAAAAAATGGCCTGTTGGCAAATTTATTCGATCGTTACAGATGTACATATCCCTTTGCCGGAAAGATTGAAAGACTGGATCACCATGGCCAAATCGAATGGTTATGAATCGCTTCATACTACCGTTATCGGCCCCCAAGGCCGCTATGTGGAAGTACAGATCCGCTCCGCCCGGATGGATGAAATCGCCGAGCGGGGTTATGCCGCGCATTGGAAGTACAAAGGCGTCTCCAATACACCTGATGTTTATGAACGTTGGCTTGACAGCGTCCGGGAAATCCTGGACGACCCCAGCATCAATGCCATTGAATTTTTAGGGGATTTTAAAAACAATAGCCTTTTCCAGGAAGAGGTGATGATTTATACGCCGAAAGGGGAATTTAAGGTATTGCCCAAAGGCGCTACGGCGTTAGATTTTGCATTTAGCATCCATACCGATATTGGTTACCATTGCACCTCCATTAAAGTCAACAACAAGTTGGTTCCTATGGGGTATAAATTGCAAAATGGGGATCAAGTGATCGTGTTTACCAGTAGAAACCAGAAACCCAATGAGGGATGGTTGAAAATGATAACGACGGGGAAAGCACGCGCCAAGATCCGCTCGGCGATGAAGGAAGAGCGACGTCGTAAAGGCGAAATGGCTAAAGAAGCTTTGGGACGGAAGTTGAAAAACTTACGGGTCGATTTTGACGAGAGCGTAGAGGTTCTCATTAAGTACTATAGCTTTGTGTCAAAAATAGATCTCTTTTTTACCATCGCCATGGAAGAAAAAACCATTCCCGAAATATTCAAACCATTTCGAGTAGAAAACGGGCGTTTGGTGGAATTCGAAGTCCCCAAGATTGTTCCTGCTGCTCATGTTGCCATTACCCATCATGAGAACTTAAAAAAAATTGGCATCAAACCGCGTTTGATGATTGATGGCGAACCTGCGGAAAAATACGAGTACAGTTTTGCCAATTGTTGCAACCCGGTTCAAGGAGATGATATTTTTGCTTACCTCACCTCCAATGCGGGACTAAAAATTCACCGCAGTTCCTGCCCCAACGCCATTAACCTCATGGCTCAATTTGGCTATCGCGTGATGAAAGCAGAATGGGTAGCAGGATACGAAGGTACCTTTGTGGCCGAACTACGCTTAACCGGCGTCGATAGCGGTACGGGGGTTATTGAGCGCTTGATAAATCAGGTATCGAGCAATATGGGTTTGAATATTCGCAAACTTAGCATTGAAGGCCACGAGGGCGTTTATGAAGGTACGCTCCAATTATTGGTGCGCAATACGGATCAATTAACACTCGCCATCAAAGGATTACAAAACTTGGAGAGCGTTTCAACGGTTACTAGGATAACTTAGTTATCTTTACCACCGAAACAAGGGATTATTATGGTCGTTGAAAGAAAATTTGAAGACATTATCAGGGAAGTAAAAAGCATTTTTTCCGTCCATTTGGAAGAGCAAAGCTTTCGCAAAACGCCAGAACGTTTTGCCATTCTTGAAGAAATATACAAACGTACCGATCACTTTGATGCCGAAGCTTTGTACATTCATATGAAAAACCAAAACTATCGGGTGAGCCGGGCTACGGTTTACAACACCCTCGAACTTTTGGTAAGTTGTGATTTGGTGAAAAAGCATCAGTTTGGAAAAAACCTTGCGCAGTACGAAAAATCTTACGGGTACAAACAGCACGATCACCTGATTTGTGTGGACTGCGGCAAGGTGCTGGAATTTTGCGATCCACGGGTACAGCAAATTAAAAACATGATGGGCGATATTCTGAAATTCACCATTACCCACCATGCGCTGAATCTTTATGGACATTGTACGGGCGGGTGCGAACGCACCATGAAGAAAGTGGAAGAAGTAGGGCTCTGATTTTTTGTTGGCCGTCAAAAAACCAACGATTTCCCGAACCTACATTTAAATTTCCCAAAGCCTCACCTACTTCTAAAATTTTATCTACCTTGCGCCTTTAAAACCAAGTAACAGACTTTATGGCTGTCGCCTGATTTTTTTAGCATGGAAAACCTAATGGAACCGAAATGTCCATTAGGTTTTCACAATTTATACACAACGATATGGCAATCGACGTAATCTTAGGTTTGCAATGGGGAGATGAAGGAAAAGGTAAAATTGTAGACTACCTCGCCCCAAAATATGACATCGTAGCTCGTTTTCAAGGCGGCCCCAATGCTGGGCATACGCTAAAGTTTGATGGAAAAAAATTTGTACTACACACCATTCCCTCCGGCATCTTTCGCGATGAACTCATCAATGTAATCGGCAATGGTGTAGTTCTTGATCCCATCACCTTGGTGCGCGAACTCGACAAACTGACCGAAGTAGGCATTGATTATCAAAACCGCCTTTTGGTAGCTCGTAAGGCGCACCTGATTTTGCCTACGCACCGTTATTTGGATGCCGCTTCGGAAAATGCCAAGGGCAAATTAAAAATTGGATCTACGCTGCGCGGTATCGGACCTACTTATATGGACAAAACGGGTCGCAATGGGCTTCGTGTAGGTGATATCATGCGACCTGACTTCCTAGAAAAATACGAAGGACTTAAAGCCAAGCACATGAGTTTGCTAGAGCTTTATCCGGAGGTTGAGTTTGATTTGGCAGGGGAGGAAAAAAAATGGATGGACAACATCGAAATCCTCCGCACCCTTATCCTGGTGGATTGTGAATACTACCTCAATCAAGCGCTCGCTGCTGGAAAAAACATCCTCGCCGAAGGCGCTCAGGGTTCCATGCTGGACATCGACTATGGCACTTATCCGTATGTAACTTCTTCCAATACCATTACTGCCGGGGTTTGTACTGGACTTGGCGTAGCGCCACAATCCATCCGCGAAGTGATCGGGATCACCAAAGCGTATTGTACCCGTGTAGGTTCTGGGCCATTCCCAACCGAACTACAGGATGCCACCGGCGAAAAACTTCGCGCGGAAGGAGCAGAATTTGGGGCTACAACTGGTCGCCCACGCCGTTGTGGTTGGATCGATCTTCCACAATTGCGCTATACCATTATGGTGAACGGTGTTACCCAGCTGGCCATTACCAAATTGGATGTTTTGGATAATTTCGAGACCATCGAGGCCGCAACTGCTTATCATTATGATGGCGCCGAATCTGATGTACTGCCTTTTGACATCTGCGACATCGATATCCAACCCAAGTATCAATCTTATCCAGGTTGGTTACAACCACTTACCAGCGCTACCGAGTACGAGGAACTGCCGGCTACGGCACAAACTTACTTGGAGGCTTTGGAAAAACAGTTGAATGTACCCATCACGATGATTTCGGTAGGGCCAGAGCGGAATAGTTTGATTTTGAAATAGGATTTTCACAAGAGTACCTATTTATTGATAGCAAGTTACAGATAGCCAAGCGATGATTCGTCTTGGCTATTTGCATTTTTAATGTAAATTTCGAGTTATTTCTACTGATGATCAAATAGATGCGCTATTCTAAAAGTCGGTTAATTGAGCTATATTTTCAAGCTCCATCGCTACGCGATTGTAGGGTGTGATTAAATCCTGACTTCCAAAAGTGGCGCCCTCAGCGGCTATGCCGCTGGTCTTCGCGTTTGGCATGGAAGGTGAATTTCGAGTTATTTCTACTAATGATCGAATAGATGCGCTTTTTTAGAATTTGGTTAATTGAGCTATATTTTCAAGTTTTATCGCTACGCGATTGTAGGGTATGATTACATCCTGACTTCCAGAAGTTACCTATTCGATCTTTGTTAATTCAGAACTCCCGTTTTTCACCTTCTATCAAAACCTCAATGCTGCAATATCACCCGCTGCGTTAAACTCGATAATTTATGCCGCAGCCGTACCAAGTAAACACCGCTTGGATACGGTGAAAGATCCAGTGAAAAATCCCGCAACGCGCCCTCCGGCGTTACCGAAAACAGCAACTGCCCACTGATGGTAAACACATCAAGCGCAGCGCCCGTAATCGGAGCAGAAACATGCAATCTTACCGTTCCGGAGGTGGGGATGGGTTCGATGGTTGCTTTAAGCTTATTGATTTCGCCAATATTGCTGTTGGTGATGGCAAAGCTGCGGGCAGGCGAGGCGATCTCGGCACAGGTATTCCGCGATTTTACCCGCCAAAAATACCGTCCCCCAGGCAAATCATTGCTCACTTGAAAGGTAGTTCCAGGGAGCAGTTTTTTGACCAAAGATTGCTGAGAAAAAGCGCTATCCGTACTGATTTCCAGCTGATAATCGCGGGCATTCGGCGTGGTTTCCCAGGCAAAAGCCGGTTGAGGATCTACCAGAACTGCATCCACGATGGGTTCTTTCAACGTTGGCGGATCTACGATGGGGAGCAGCGTAAAGATGATCTTGGTGCTGTCCTGGAATTTGTTGTCATTACTATAAAAGGTAAGTTCATAGCGACCTGCTTTTGCTTGTTGGAATTTGTTGATCACCGCTTGCAAAGTAGTACCGGGAGCTAAATTGCTGGCCCCTTTGCTAAACGCTATTTGAATGGGTACGGCTGGGCTGATTCGAAACCGAACATTGACAGAGCCGGTATAACCAAAACCAATCCGCAATTCGGTAGAAAGACTTTCCGTAGGGCAAATGGACTGGTTGTTGGGCGAAGCGGAGATTTGAATGTCGGGATACGTTGTGAACATGAAAACATCATTTGACTTAACTGTATCGCAAGGACTATTGGTTGCAATACGCCAGTACAGCGGTTCGCCAAGCGGTAACTGGGTGATCAAATAAGTCGTATCGAGTACGTTTATTTTTTTTACCAAGGTTTTAAAATCAGTATCCCGGGCAATAAAGAGGGTGTAACTGTAGGCCGATTTGTCTTTTCGCCAGCTCAAGCTTAGAGGCAATTGGATGTCCTTAGCTTTGTGCTGCGGATTGACCAAAGCTACCGAACGCACTGCACCGATGACATTGACAAATATGCGCGTTTTGGTGGTGTCCGTTCCTTTGATGCACAACACATTTAAAGGAAAAAAACCTTGAACGATACCGCTGGTGGTAATCTCCAGACGGGTATTGCCACTCGTAATTTTTGCCGGAAAAAAACGCGCATTCCAACTGCTAGGTAATCCTGCAACGCCAAAACGCACACTGTCTCCGGCTGGATTTTGCAGTTTAACCAGGAAATTTGTTTTTGCTTTTTGACACACTTCTTGATTGACCACATCGGTTTCGGCAATGAACCGACACAGGTTTTCTTTGCGTCCTGGGAGCGTGGTGATTCCCGTTTTTTTGGGATCCAGCCAGTCCTGTAAACGCGTTTGAGCGCCGGCACCATTTAAATAAGAATAGCGGAACCAACCAAAAGAGTCATAACCCGTATTGCCACAAAACGCAGAACCACCATGTAACTGACCAATAACCAACCCTTCCTTGGTGAAAAGTGGTCCGCCGGAGGAACCTTCTTCCGTACTTCCCACCGTCCATTGCGGTACGATAAGGTGATTGCCCCCCGATACGGATTGCGACCCCGTATTCCAGGTGCCTATATACAAGGCCCGACTGGAAAAAGAGATCCTTTTTTCCAAACCGCCAGCCTGATGAACGGCGGCGACAATCCCAGTAGGCATAATGCTACTGGTGGTCCAGCCAGCCAAGTAAGCATTGGCATTGGCGGGCAAGGGGTCGTCCAGCTCTAAAAGCATAAAATCCGATAAAGAGCTATTGGCGCGCCGGATAGCTCCGGTATTGAAAATGTCAAATTTGCCATCACCAGCAGCATTGTTCAGCGAACCAAAGGGATCCCGGCAAGTACTGTTTTGGTAATTCCAGTACACCACCATCGAAGCCGCATCGTTGTTGGAGATCGAGCAGTGATTGGCCGTCATGAAGTAGGGCGTACAATTCTGATTGGCATTGTTGACCAAAAAACCGGTACATACCGTATTGCCCGAAATACTGATCACGCCTACCGACTGAATTGCGTTGCGAAAGTTTTCAACTTCGGGGAAGCCGTTTTTGACGCCACACACTGCGTCCAGCATACACTCATTGGTAACCAAGGCATCAAAATCCATAAAGTCGTGGTTGACACTGGTAAGGTGCAAACGCAAGTCGGTTTTGCTGACTGCGGGCAAAGTAATTTCCATTACCAGCTCGTCAGTGAGGATGATGGGCGACCAAAACTCAGCGTGGTCGTCGTTATCAGCAGGAGAGAAGGGCCCTAAAGTTTGTTGTTTTTTGGGATCAAAAATGGTGAAACGGCTACCCGACGGCAGATGAAAGTCAGTAAAACCTAAATTCAGCGAATAAGCGCCACGGGAAAGGATGCGGAGTCGCCAGAGCATGGAGTCGCCAGGTAGCTGTTCCCATTTTCCGGAAAGCTCAGGGCTGATGTCTACAGGGATGGTTTGTGCAAAATGAGGTGCCCTGCCCGGTTTTCGACTGGCCAGCTCTTCCGTTTTCAGCGCTTCATTGTCCAAAAGTGGCATGCGCATCAGCGGTACCTGATCGAGGGCCAATACTGTCCCATTCGGGCTTGCGGTGCGTAGGTCCTGCGCCGATAAAGACCAGGGGAAAACAAAAAGGCTAAGCAGCAAAAAAAATAGGACTCTCCGTTTCATGGGCAGTGGTCGTGAGTGGTTTCGAATATGCCTACAAATTAGAACAAGATTTGAGAATAGTGAAAATCAAGTTTGCCTGATTGATGACAAGTGGGGAGAATGCTACGATTTTTGAGGGGGAAAATCCTAAAAAAGAGCACATTTGACTAGTGGGCTTGGTGAAAACTTGCGGCAGCGGGTTTTGTCTTGTTTGGGTATAAGTGAGGTTGTCGATCAAGTAGGGGGTGCCAAGTCTTTTCAGGGGTTTTCGAACCTTGCTTTTAAGGAATAATTGCTGATCAAAACACCATCGAGGACTTGAAAATTTAATGGCTGATTGCTTGTAGGATGCGTTTCATTTGCTATATTCGCAAGTAAGGGGGGATTACAATACGGCGCAGCGCGCGAACTTACCTGCAAACAAATGCTAAACAAATCTTGGTAGCAAATGGATTAGGGGGTCTTTAATGGCAACAGGTGAATGGAAGAATCAATCGCCGATAAACTTTAAGGTGATCACCTTAAAGGGGAAAAAACGGATCCGCTTTTACGAGGACAAACAAGGCGTAAAGCGCTTGGTGATGGAAGTGGTGGGGGAGGAAATCAACATGCGCGACAAAAAAGAGGGTACAGGAAGTGCGCATTTTGTATTGCCAAGCAGAAAACAATACAAAATGCGTACTTCGCATTTTGTATTGTTTCTGGAATGGAACTTTTCATTTAATGATTCATAAAGGTTTGATTCAGTGACATTTAAAAAATATTTTCTGCAAAAATTTCAATTTACTGATATCTTTTGCACCTTTGTATGTTGGATGTGCGAGGTTCGCATATTATCACGTTAGCGGTCATTGTAAAACGACACCGAATATGACATATTATCACAATGAAATAAATCGAATTAAAACTGAATGTTATTCTAACAAAGGACAGCTTGACACAGTAATTGGGACAAGACATTACATAAACAATAACTTTC
>JBBRGN010000050.1:0-21202 GCA_038240665.1 Chitinophagales bacterium
TTTTGGGGTGTTTGGGTTTTGAGTTTAACCATTGGGATGTAATTATTTTCTGATCTAAATTCAGAAAAGCGTTCTTGAATAATATTTTTACAAACGTTCAACTCCTAAGCAGTTGACAAATAGCTGCTAAAAAACCTCAAATTATTGAGGGCATCCTTGATGACAAGGAGAGGTCACTGGACATTTTTGCCCAGTAGTTGCAATCTTTATTGTAGCCCCCCGATAAATGGTTGCTCGCCAAGGCAAACCGCCTAAATCGCTACTTATCACTTCCTGAACCACTATAACCTCATAAGCTCGAGAACTACATTTTTCTACCGTTAGAGGGGATAAGTAATCGTAAATACTGGTATTTGTTGGTATATTTAACACTCTGAAAATCTCATTGCGCTGAGCAGGATTCAATTCGGAGCTCCCATTATATAAGGTATTCAAGGAATATTTCAATTCTTTTACCGTCAAGCTACCGCAATTACAATTGTCCACCGAACCATTTTGGATGATTACGGTATTCACTTGTACTGATTTTAGGGTCGCTTTGCTGTCGATGCCAATGAAGAAACAAGCCATTTGTGTTGCATTCAGGGTAATTTGATTGGTAACGTCATTGTAGCTGACTTTGTCAGGAACTAGCTTTAATTTATTGCTAACCAATGTATTGCTGAATCTATTGTTGTTCCCATCAAATGTATAGACATACAGTTTATTCTTGGCGCTAAGCGGTAAGTTGGGGGTGAAAGTAATCGAGATTGCCTTTTTTAATTGTAAGGTACTGGGCAATAAACAAAACCTACCAACTTGGATGCTATCATTGCTTTTTCCCAACAAGGTCTGAGCAGATAGGGGTGAAATGGAGATTTCAGTGTCTTTGTCTACTGTGCCTGCTGGCACATCTACCTGAAAAGGGTAATTGGTCTTTTTCAGCGCCCCTTTATTGTCAAGGTACCCAATTTCTGGTGCAAACTGGAACTTACCCCCTAGTGGCGTGATCTTAAAGGTTGGCTGGATTGGCGTGAGTGGGAAATCTTGAAAAACCACGTACTGGTCTCCATTGCATTGTGTCAAACTTACCACATCATTCAAACGAATTTCAAAGGTACTCAGCAAATAACCATCTTTGCTTACAGAAACCAAACCAATGGAATCAATGTCAAGTAAATCGCTCAAGGGGATAGAAAAACGCCCGTTATTGCCAGTTCTTACTTTGTTAGATCCCAACTGAACTACTGCTTCAGTAATGGGTTGTAATGTATTGACGTCGTTCACAATACCGGTCAACTCGATTTTGCAAGTAGCTTTTGTTTTTAGGCTTTGCTGGATAACACTGTTGGGAGCGTCAACGACGTCAACATTACAACCCGCTAGTACGACAAGGACAGCGGCTAAAAAGAGGTAGATGTTAAAAATTTTCATGTTCTGAGTTATTAATTATTAAACTATATGCTATAGATGAATAGGCCGCAGGTCGTGCAGCTTTATTTGTTTTTTTACTAATTTACTAGTAAAAGGAGATAAAAATGTTGTATCACCAGCCTAGCTAAAGGCCAATAATCACAGTTTAAGCCAATATCCTAAACTGACCTGTTTTGTTTGAAACTAGCATGTTTTTATGGATAACTAGCTTACGCAAGGCAGCTTGAAATCAATAAATTTGTGTAGAAAGCAATTGAATTATATACATCCTAGCAATTTCTGGCTTAAGATGTACACGTTTAAAGTTGGTTTAGAGCTAGATTCGAGAATCACCATTTTTCAAAGGTTTCGATTAGCTAAAATGATCTTATTGATGGTTTAGGGATACGTGCATGCCACAAACCGAAAATTTCTGATACATCCTAAAACATTAATTAAATGCTTAGGAATGAATCAATTGTTACTTGTTTGTATTTGCGACTGATGTAAAATGACGTTAATCCTTGTAGAATTGACTTGATTGATTTTCAGGTATTCGAAAAATTCGAAACCATGTTTGTTAATTACCTGAATGTAAAATTTTAAAGAAAACACTTTGAGACGGGAATAATAAAAGGAGCAACACTTGTTTCTTAACGAAGGTTTTCATTCTATTGGTCCAATCAAAGTGATTGATCTGTTTTCTAATCTCAGCAAGAATATACTTACTGCAAATGTAGTATATTTATTATACGCTACCTTATAAACATAGATATTTTTTCAAATTTAACCTACATTTTACAAGAGTAGTTTTAGTTTGAAACTTAATTTTTTTCTGAATGGGACATATTCTAATTTATCCCACTCAAATTACTTCAATAACTTGAATTGCAAATTAACTCCTCCGGTTATCTTTTTCAAATCGATTAATGCGGCATTCAGGACAACTATTTTAAACAGGCGCAGTTTTGCGGCAGCGTTGACCTTTGTGCCATCGTATTCTAGGTTCAATACCATTGGCTTCCAATTCAAAGATACATTGGCAAAAAAGCCTTGTAAGTAGGTGTTTGAAGCTTTAGTAGCAATTTTTGTGCCATACCCCGCTGAAAAAGCCAGTTGGCTGTGCGCACTCAGCGACATGGTTTTTGAAGCTACTACATAAGCTGCATGGTGATAGCCTACTACGCCAACTGCATCGTGCAAGCCGATGGCAATAGCGGGCAAAACTTTTTTTTCTTTGATGATCCTACCGCGTAAAAACAAAGATCGATCGCCAATACCGAAATTGTTTTTTGATCCATCTGGACTTGTAAGTCGAAAAGTAACTTCCAAAAAAGGCAGCAAACCTAGATCGGCAAAGATGACTCGATCGCCGCGCCACTGGGTTTCTCTACGGTTGATCTGCGTATAACCCGCTGGAACATAGCTCGTTCCGAAGGATAGTTGTCGGTCATTGGCTAGATAGGCGCTGGGAGTAAATACTGCGCCAGTATTTCCATACAGGCTCAACTGACTTTCTTGGACTTGTTGAGCCATTAGACCTCCGGGAATGAGCCACCCGAGCGCCAATAAAAAACAGAAGAAAGAATTCTTTTTCATTTGAGGTTAATTTCTGATAGCCGCCATTTTTACCAGCCATCGCTTTGGCGCAGTTGGTTTTTGATGAACAATGGGTTTAGCTTTTTAAAGAAAGCATAAATGTCGTTTCCCGTTCGGTATTCTTCCATGGTATACTGCGTAGCGGTGTAAGTATAGTTGAAGGCTTTTCCGGGTCTGAATTGCACCGTTTTGGGTTTTCCATATTTTTTAGGAGCGATAGGTAACGAAACCTGAAAGCCATAGTTGCTGCCAATTGAGTTTTTTACCGCAAAAAAACCAATATCGGTCTCTCGGAATTGTCGAACTACGCTGACCCTGATCGCATTTTGGAAATAAAGAAACCTTCCCGCTTCTACTTTCGTCACCAAATCGTATTTGGGCAATCGATATTCAATACTGCTTTGATAATCGACATAAGATAGGGACGAAATTTGCCAACCAGGAAGGGGTTTTTCCACTCGCAATCGCTGAGGGTAGGAAGCATATCCGGTATACCCGGCTTTTCCACGCCAGATAATCCGCCCATTTAAAAATATTTTGCTGAGTTCAATTTCTGCACCATAGGAATAATTGGTGAAGTAACCAGCAGATAAACCTAAGAAAGTAGCTCCAGGTAGTCGGAAATATTGGTTGAAGGTAATCAGCCCCGGACGCAAAAATTTGTCCTCCGGAATAGGAATTTTATTGATGATTGGCACCACGGCTTGGGCTGTAAACTGCGCGCCGCGCCAAAGAAACACATTCGCGGTGGGCAAAAGATTGATTTGGGCTAACACCGGCTTAGGGTATCCGCCAAGCGCCATTTTTAGCTGCGGATCCACAAAGGCGTCGATGCGGTAAGCGCCAGGATGGCGAACAGGGCGAGCCCGCAACCGTTGCCAATCATCGCGAATATCCAGGGTTGTTTGTATGCTATTGGCGAAGTCTTGAAAGGTATTGACACCATTTTGAAAATTCCTCCAAGCATCTAAAGAGAGTGATACTCCAATTAATGGCACATTTCTACTCATCACAATTAAATCCAAACTAGAGAACCTACCACCTAAGATTGGGGCGATTATTTTTACCAATTCTTTGATGGCCTTAGCTTCAAAGCGGTAGATCCGGTTTTCAAAACCTACAATCAACCGATCCGCATTGGCATCAGAAGTGATGTTCAACCAACCCGCTTTTTCTAATACTTGCTGAAGGGAATCTTGCCAGTTCGATGCATATGGAGAAGAGGAGATGAGCGCAGGATTTATTTTCTCTTGGCTCCGTAGTATTGTCCAGGAAAATAAAATCAGTAAAATCAGTAAATGGGGTTTCTGAGGGGTCATAACCAGGTTGCTATTCAGTTCAAAAAATGCTTACATCATATACTTACTAAGTTTCATAAAAAAGGTTGCGACCGTGAGGTTGTTTTTTTAAAAAATATAATGTGCTCAATCTATATTCATTACAAGTCAAAAAATCTTCGTTTTTTTAATCCATTAACCATATCCTAAAACCAACGCCATCAGCCATGCAAAACAAGCCATTCTATCTGCTCCTTTTTGTTGCTTTTTTCGTTTGGACTCCTGCGACCGATGCCCAAACTCAATTCGATGCGATTATCATCAACGTCAATATTGTTGATGTAGCGGCAGGGAAAATCATCCCCAACCAAAATGTCTTCATCAATAACCAGCGCATTGCTGCTATTAAACCCGTCAATAGGGGTAAACTACCTCCGGCATACGAAATCATCAGTGGCATAAACCAATATTTAATGCCCGGACTCTGGGACAACCATGTCCATTTTGGCGGGGATACCTTGATCGACGAAAATGAACAATTGCTGCCGCTTTTTTTGGCAATGGGGGTGACAACGGTACGGGATTGTGCTGGTGACATCAGCTCTTCTGTATTGCAGTGGCGCAACGAAATTCGCGCTGGTAAACGGGTAGGTCCCAACATTTTTACTTCCGGTCCCAAATTGGAGGGTAAAAATTCTATCTGGCCGGGCGATCTGGAAATTGCCACCGAAAAAGAATTGCAACTAGCGCTGGATTCCTTGCAAAAGCTAAAGGTTGATTTTGTCAAAATTACCGATAATACCCTCGAACCGAGTCTTTTTTTAAGCAGTATTCGCGCCGCGCGGCAACGAGGCTGGAAAGTGACTGGGCATATCCCGGTAGCCCTGACTATTGAGCAAGTTACGAACGCCCGACTTTCGGCCATCGAACATCTGGGTTATGTGATACGGTCTGCTTCGTACCAAGAAGCTGAAATAACGGCCAAAAGAGCTGCCGGAACCCTTACCTCGCGACAAGCCAACGAGCAATTCCTGGCCACGCTAGATACCTTCACCGCTTTGAACAGCTATCGAAAAATAGTAGCGCACTGCACAGCGGTGGTGCCTACCATGATTGGCAATTATGCTACCACGTACCTTGATCAAAACAACCACCAAGAAGATACCTACCTCCGCTACCTCGGCCCAGCATTTAAACGCACTTATCAATGGCGCATTGACCGCGCTATGAAAGACGATGCCGCGGCAATTGAGCTGCGTCACCGCCAGTTTGAAACAGCCGCAGCTATGTTGCCCTTGCTCCAAAAAGCTGGTGTGACACTCCTTGCCGGTACAGATGCAGGCTACCTTAATTCTTTTGATTATCCAGGTTTGGGGATGCACCAGGAATTAGAATTGATGGTGCGTTATGGCTTAACTCCCCAGGCTGCACTCAAAGCTTCAGTGATCAATGGTCCGGCATTTTTTGGATTGAGTAAGGATTATGGAGCGGTTCAAAAAGGCAAAATGGCGGATTTGTTGTTACTGGATGCAAATCCGCTGGAACACATTCAAGCAACCCAAAAGATTGCCGGAGTAATGCACCAAGGTGTTTTCTGGAGTAGTAAGCAGATTCAACTGGAATTGGAACGGATTCAGAAGTGGGTTGAGGACAAAGAGAATAAACGATAAAGGACTCTATTCTTGTGACTTTTTTGAGAACGAGTTGGTATTCAATTACTGCTCAACTTTTCTTATCTTCATCCCATACGTCAAAACCACCATTTTATGCCACGTTATGTCTTCCTCACGCTTAGTTTTTGGATCAGCTTATCCGCATTGTTTGCTCAAAACAATCTGGCTCAAGAGCTACTGACCAAGCTCCCTTATCGCAACATCGGTCCTTTTCGACCTGGTTGCTGGGTCGTTGATCTTGCCGTGCCTGAACAACCACAAAACGAGCACCTTTATACCATCTACGTGGCTACCCGCAACGCCGGGTTGTACAAGTCGACCAACAATGGTACTACCTGGACTTCGGTGTTCAATCACCCGGATGTGCATGCGCTGGGCGCCGTAGCCGTGGCGTCCTCCAATGCTCAAGTGGTGTACCTGGGGACTGGTGATTCCTATTATGCCCGCAGCTCCTACAGCGGCAATGGAGTTTATAAAAGCAACGATGGCGGTAAAAACTGGCTCCATTGCGGACTGTCTGAATCCCATCACATCGGCAAAATATTGGTTCATCCCAAAGACGCCAATACCCTCTACGTGGCGGCAATGGGGCATCTTTTTTCACCCAATCCGGAACGCGGCGTGTTCAAAAGTACGGATGGTGGCAAAACGTGGCAAAAATCCTTGTTTATAAGTAACAACACGGGTGTCGCCGATCTGGCTATGGATGTAAGCAATCCCAACGTCATTTACGCCGCTGCTTATGAAAAATACCGCTACCCCTGGACCTTGATTACCAGTGGAAAAGAAAGCGGCATCTACAAAACGACCGATGGCGGCAAAAACTGGAAAAAACTCAGCCAAGGTTTGCCTAGCGGCGCTTTAGGACGGATCGGTTTAGATGTATGTCGAAGCAAACCCAATATCGTTTATGCGGTCATCGAAAATACTGGACTACGCGATCCTTTTTCTGCTGAAATCAAAGCCGATAGCGCCGCTGGCCAAATGCCGCAAAAACGCGAAATTGGCGGCGAAGTGTACCGCAGCGACGATGCCGGTGCTACCTGGCGCAAAACCAACCGACTGGAAGACAATGTAGGCGGTAAGGCGGCTTATTCTTTCAACACCTTGCGTGTAGACCCCCTAGACCCACAAAAAGTATATGTCACCAGCTCCAACCTTCAGCATAGTTATGATGGTGGCAAAACTTGGAAAGGCATTGATTGGAGCGATACAACTAAGATTTTTCGCGAAGCTTTTGGCGATGTGCGCACCCTTTATATTGATCCTTTCAACCCACAGCGTATGTTGCTGGGCAGCGATGGCGGGTTGCATTTGAGCTATGATGGCGGCACTACTTGTGATTATTACGACAATATTCCCGGCGGGGAGATCTATGCCTTGGGTATAGACCTGGAAGAACCATACAATATTTACGCCGGTTTGCAAGATCACGATTCCTGGAAAGGGCCTAGTAATGCTTGGTCGGGCGAGATAACGCTGGAAAACTGGATACCAGTGGGCGGCGGCGATGGCATGTACAACCAAGTAGACCCTAGCAACAACCGCTGGCTGTACAATGAAGAACAATTTGGCAACCACAACCGCTTGGATCAATGGACGGGCGAACGCAAAAGCATCGCTCCCAAGCGATCCAAAGGTCAAAAACCTTACCGTTGGAACTGGACCGCGCCCATTCGATTGTCGCCGCACAATTCTTCCATCGTGTACACTGGTGCGGAGGTGCTGCTGCGGTCGCTCGACCGAGGCGATACTTGGCAAGAAATAAGTCCCGATCTTACTACCAACGACCCTCAACGCATCAATGGCAAGGGCAATATCCAGTTTTGCACCATCACTACGATTTCCGAATCTACCATACAGGCAGGTCTTATTTGGGTTGGTACCGATGATGGTCGGGTTTGGGTGACGAAAGATTACGGCGGAAACTGGCAGGAATGTACAGCTGCATTGGCTGCCGTCAGTGCTCCAAAAGAATTGTGGGTAAGTAGAGTGGTTGCTTCGGCGCATCAGATGGGCACAGCTTATGTGACCAAAACCGGATTCCGTGCCGATGACTTCAAACCCTATGTATTCAAAACCGTAGATTTCGGACTCACTTGGACGCCAATCGCGCAGGGTTTGCCCGATAAACCCGTCAATGTTCTGGTAGAAGATCCCAAGAATTCGCAATTGCTCTATTTGGGAAATGATAAAGGCGTATACGTTTCCTTGACCGGAGGGAGTCTTTGGCAAACTTTTCAAAGCAACATGCCGCCAAGTGTTCCGGTTCATGATTTAGTGATTCATCCTCGAGAAAATGATTTGGTGGTTGGTACTTACGGGCGGGGGATTTTTGTGGCTGATGTGAGCGCTTTGCAAGATTGGAAATCAGAAATAGCCAATGCCAAGTTGTACCTCTTTAGCATCGAGCCCAAACCATTGCGCTTGGAAGGCACCCAATCGGCCAACTATCATTTGTATGGCAACCGTCATATTCATGCCCCCAATGAACCCAATGGTTGGTCCATCCGCTATTTTACAGAAAATGTTCGCGATTCCCTAACGATCAACATCAGTGATGTAATGGGGAAACAAATAAGGAGTTGGAAATTTGTACCCAAGACGGGTTTAAGTGAATTGATTTGGAATTTCCGTACCGCAGCGCCAAAAGGACAACGCGCTCAGGGAACGCAGGTTCCTCCCGGCGATTACTTAGTGACGCTGGAACAGGCGGGTCAAAAACAAAGTAAGGTAGGGCGGTTTACAACAGTATTGGGTTGGAAAATCGGGCCGAGTACGATGAGTCGGGAGTGAAGGTGGATTAAACAAACCCTATTAATTCTTTACCAATCCTCGTTTATCCACTTCCACTTTACCATTTTTCATGACCCATTTTACCTGATTAATCACCACTTGAATATCCAGTAAAGGATCGCCTTGAACAGCTACGATGTCGGCATAAAACCCCGGAGCAATAGCGCCCAACTTTTTTTCCATGCCCAGCATTTCCGCGCCGGTGGTAGTCGCCGTCTGGAGGGCCTGTTCCGGCGTCATTCCGGCTTTCACAAACCATCCCAACTCGCGCGTGTTTTCGCCAAAACCAGTGAATACAGCATCAGAACCCATCGCTATTTTGACCTTTGCTTGGATGGCTTTTTTTAGGCTCTCAAAATTCCTTTGGATATAGCCGTTTAGCCCATCTACGTCAGTTGAATCATAGCCATACTCGTCGCGATGCGACACGTAGTACCGATTGTGGTCAACTGTGGGGACGTAGATGATTCCTTTTTGTGCCATTTCGGCAAATGTGGCATCGTCGACATCAGTGGCATGTTCTACGGTAGTGGCGCCGGCTTTTACGGCCGCTTTGGCACCGTCCGGGCCATAGGAATGAATGGCAATTCTTTTACCCGCTTGATGCGCAACATCCGCTGCCGCTTTCATTTCTTCGTAGGAATAAGTTTGCGTTCCGGTAACATCTTTGGCGCTTCCCGTAGAGCCATACACTTTTACCCAATCAGCGCCTAAGGCAAGTTGTTCTTTCGCGAATTTTTGAACTTCATCTACGCCTTTCGTTCTTCGGATGCTTAAGCCTCTACCCGCAATGAACATCCGGGGGCCAGACATAGCGCCTTTGTTGATTAAATCGCGCATGGCGAAATCCATTTTGTCAAACGATCCCAGATCGCGAATGCTAGTAACGCCTGACTCCAGCGTTTTTTTAGCATTTTCTTGGGCTAGAAAAACCGTCACTGCCGGGCCTAAAGTACCCAATTGCGACCAGGGATCTTTTCCCTGGGTTCGATCCCAATAATAGGTGATGTGGGTATGCGCATCAATCATTCCAGGAATGGCCGTATATTTTTTAAGGTCGATCTTTTCAGCATTTTTTGGGACAACAACTTCTTTTTTGCTACCCACTTGTACAATGCGGTTAGAATCTACCAGGACTACTGCATGGATGATCTTTTTTCCCTTACCATCGATCAAGGTTCCAAAATAAAGGGCTTTCACTTGAGCAAAAACGAAACTACTGGGTACAACAAATAGCAATAAAACGGAAAACAACATTTTGCTCTTGCCCATAAAAGGTGGATTTGATGTAAAAAATTAGGTCGAACAGACTTTAAAACTAAAAAAAAAGCGGATAAGGTGGCTGTTGGATTTGATTTTTTCAACCAATGCCATAACGATTTTGAAGTTGTTTGGAAACTAGGGCAAACGCATGAAATTAGTACTGACTTCGGAGAGGTCTAAGGTTGTTTGCAATAACCAGTTTTTCGCGACCAAAAGACCTCAGAGAGGTCTAAGAATTGTATATTGGGGGGCTTATTACAAACGTTTGACCTCTCCGAGGTCAAAACACGTACTAGCGGGCCAATTTCTACAAACGTTAGACCTCTCCGAGGTCACTTCTGGCTTTCATGCGTTTGCCCTGTTTGGAAACTTAACCCTGCCTATTTGACAATAAAAAAATGCATCTTTGATCAAATAAATGTAAAAGTGTAGAAAGGACGGGGCTAAAAGAGATTGGTATACTATCTCATTTACTCTTTAGCGCCAGATGCAAGCATTAGCTCGCTGTAAGCCAGTTCTTTGTTCACGATCACCGATATGTCCATTGGTGACATATTCAGTTCCCAACTCAAATAACGAATGGTATTGTCTAAACGTTGACGTTCTTCATCAGCACGTTGGCGTTCTTGCGCTAATATTTCTTCATGAATGCTACGCTCTTGTTGTCTCCCAATCTCTTTTCCTCCATTTTGGATCATATCGTAAGTATTCATCGCCGATTGATTTAATGTTTCTAGTAAAGCTTGGATGAAAGTTTGAACTTTATTTTCTGCAAGTTCGGAATTTTTGAATAAAAACACCCCAGTCACCAGTATGATACCCTCTTGTCAATCAAGCTTAATTTTTATGAGTTAAAAAAAACTCCCGAACCATCAGGTCGATGGTTCGGGAAGTACTCAGGCTAAGTTTTTTTGGTAAAAACGATCTAGCCTAAAAAATTGTTCCATTACATCTTACTAAAAAATTACCCTGCTGCCAACCGAATTGGCAAAGACCGCGGTGATTTTCCCGTCAGATTAAGAACCGCCCCAGCAATAGCCGGCGCAACTGGTCCCAATGGCGGCTCGCCAATACCAAACGGTTCTGGCGCATTTTCCAGGATGACTACCTCAATTTCCGGTACATCATTCAAGGTTGCCAGCGGATACTCGTGGTAATTGCTGGCGGAAATTTTGCCGTCTTTGATCGTGATTTCTTCATAAAGACACGAGCTTATGCCCATCATTATGGCGCCTTCCACTTGTTGGCGGATCCCAGCGGGGTTTATGGCTTTGCCACAATCCACTACTTCCGTCACTTTAAGTACTTTGATTTGCCCCTCCACAATGGCTACTTCGATCGCCGCAGCGGCAATGGTTTTGCGGTCGTTGCAAATGGCCAAGCCTCGACCTACACCTGGTTTAGGCTTCGTAGTCCAAGCGGATTGGGTTTTTAATTTTTCCAAAACCTTACTCATACGTTGGTTGAGTTCATCACCGCCCTTGAGTAGTTTTAAGCGCATCTCTAAGGGATCTTGTTGGGTATGGTGCGCGAGGTCATTCATAAAAGATTCAATGGCAAAGGTATTGGGGAAAATGCCTACCGAACGCCAAATACTAGCAGGGTAGGGGACTACGCTGTTCCAAATGGAGGTAGATCGGTTTTTGATGTTGTAGAGGATGCTTGCGCCATGTCCAGCCGATAACCAATCCGCACCGAGTAAAGAAAGACCCACGTTTCCGCCCAATTCTTTAAAAACCATGTCGGGCGTGGCTTGATCGTGAGTAATGGCTTCTACCTCTCCTTGTTCGTTGAGCAGCGCTTTCAACACGTGGTGGGTGTTGGGGCGATAAACCGAATTTTGGAACTCCTGTTCGCGGGTAGGAATTAACTTGACGGGAGCACCCATTATTTTGCTCAGTCTAGCGGCTTTAGCGGCGTTATTGTGAAGCATTTTTCGCCCAAAACCACCGCCAATAAAAGGAATATGAACATCGACTTTAGATTTACTGACCCCCATGGCAGTGGCGACTTGTCCTTGTATCATTCCCGCGGCCTGAGAACCAATAACCACGCTGATCTCGTCTTTTTCAACTTGTGCTAAACTGCCATAGGTCTCCATCTGAGCATGAGCCGCTATCGGCGTGCGGTACGATTGTTCAAACACTTTTCCATCCGTTTTGGAAACCATGGAATGGGCATTCCCAATGTGTTGAACATTAACCCGTTTACCTTTTCCAACGGTCACCAGATCGATGATCTCTTGCTGTTGCCAGGCTTTGGGGATAATCCATTCAACTTTAATTTTTCCAACTGCCATTTCTGCGGCGTAGCGGTTGATGGCCACAACAGCCACCAAATCATCTTCTTGTACAACTTTGACTACATCTTGCATTTTAGCGGCCTCGCTGACATCAATGCTTTTGATGCTTCCATTCAAGTAAGGACATTCCAAGCTTACGGCGTGTAGCAAACCATTGCGTTCGTGATCAATGGTAAAAAGGGCTGTCCCCATGACCTTTTCCTTTAAATCGATTCGTTTTACCTCCTTTCCAACATACTTAAAGGCGGATTCGGGTTTTAACTTCGGCTTTTTGGGCGTTTTCCATTTTTTGGTTACTGCGGTTATTTCTGCATAGGTCATTTTTTTATCACCATAGCTTACTTCACCATTTTCAGCATGGACGTTGTCGATGGAAACACCCCAATGATCGGCCGCTGCGGTTTTGAGCATTTCGCGCATGGTTGCCGCTACTTCCCGAACCGGAACGTACAACGAAAGCGTGGAATTGCTGCCCCCTGTTCCCATGGCATCGACGATGCCGCTGCCAGTGTTGGCGTGTTCTACTCGGATGCGATCAAGTGGGATCTCCAGTTCTTCAGCGGCCAGCATGGTCAAACCCGTGATGACGCCTTGCCCCATCTCTACTTTTGGGGAGTTGAAGAGGATGGTATTGTCGGTCATGACCTGAAACCAAAAATCGGGTTTCATGGAAGAGACCAAGGAGGGAAAATCCAGGTTTTCCATCGTTTGAGCCAGGTAACGGCGAGTAGGTGTACAACCTAAATAACCCGCTACAATGGAACCTCCGACTACAAAAGCGCTGCGACGGAGGAATTTGCGTCGGGAAAAAGGTTTTTTATTTGAATTTTCTTTGGTGCTCATGTCAGTCAGATTTTTGAAGCTTGTTGGATGGCAGCGGCCCTTTTAATGGCTTTGATGATGCGGGGATGCGTGCCGCAACGACAAATGTTGCTGATGCTCGATTTGATGTCTTCGTCGGTAGGATTGGGAATCTCTTGGATCAGTTTGGCGGCGGCCATCATAAACCCGGGCTGACAATACCCGCATTGAGGCACTTCTTCTTCGATCCAAGCTTGTTGAATAGGGTGGATCTGGGTTTCGGTGGAGAGACCTTCTAAAGTAGTCACTTCCTTGCCGGCTGCGTAGCTCACCGGCATCGAGCAGGAACGGTATACTTCACCGTCTACATGCAAGGAACAAGCGCCGCATAAAGCCTTTCCACAGCCATATTTTGTGGCTTTAAGGAAGAGCTCATCCCTTACGACCCACAGCAGGGGCATGTTGGGGTCTACGTCTACGCTGACCGGTTTTTTATTGACGGTAAAATCTATCTTCATTATTTATGGGTTTTGACATATTGAAATTGATTTGCTATACATTCAAAAGGGGTTAAGATATTCTCATACAGATGAACACATCGCTCTATTTTGGCCAAAAAGATTAAGTGATCATTCCCCACAACATCTCGAAGGAATCTTCAATGAGTTTGTCGCGATCGGCTTCGGAAAGCTGCGCATTGATCATGTAAAGATTAATGCCATAAATATGATTCAATAAAAGGGTCAGAATAAGATCAATGGGTAGGGACTTGATGATTTTTGCCGCAATTCCGGCTTCAATTAAGTCAAGATCAGGTTTCAGCTGTTTGTGCATTTCTTCTGCCGAGAAGCGGGCCAAAAAGGGTGAGGTATGAAACTGCTGGATAAACTTAAATTCGGTATCGTTTTCCAAAGACCAGTACATCACGTGCACAAATCTACTTTTGATCTGGGTTTTGAGGGTGTCTCCGGTAATCTGGCGTTGCTCCAAGTATAGCGCCAACCGAGTTTTGACATCAATGTACAACGAAATGATCAAGTCTTCTTTGGTGGCAAAATAATGAAACAAAGTCCCATTGGCTACCCCAGCTAACTTCGCTATCTTAGTGGTGGGCGCGCCATGAAATCCGTATTCAACAAAAAGAGTAAGCGCGGCGGCTAAAATTTCCTTTACTTTTTCCATTCAAAAAATAGATTGACTAATCAGTCTACAAAGCTAATGCATTTTTCCTTTTTTCAAAACCAAATTCGTGGTAATTGCAAAAAAACACCAAACTCTGGATGATTTCTTCGGCTAAAACCCTATTGTTGGCGTCTTTTTTTGCCATTCATATCCAAAATGGAAGGAGTTTTCTTAAATTGTCACAGCACTTAAAACGCTCTAAAAACAATCAACGCCAATGGAAATTTTCAACATCAATCGCCGAAAATTTATGCAAGGGGCAGCAGCTACCCTAGCGCTCAATTCCCTGGGGCTGTACGGAATCGACCTCATCAACCCACTCCAACCTTTGCGCGTAGGCCTCATCGGTACGGGGTGGTATGGCAAAAGCGATCTGTTTAGGTTGATACAAGTAGCTCCAGTTGAAGTGATTGCGCTTTGCGATGTAGATAAAAACCTGTTGAATGCGGCGGCTAAGCTGGTCAGTCAACGACAAAAATCGGGGAAAACGCCCAAGCTGTATGGCGATTATCGCAAAATGCTGGCCGACAACAAGTTCGACATCGTGTTGATCGGCACCCCAGATCACTGGCATGCGCTACAAACCATTGAAGCGGTGAAAGCTGGCGCGCATGTATACGTGCAAAAACCCATCAGCGTGGATGTGATCGAGGGCGAAGCAATGGTAGCTGCTGCCCGCAAATACAACAAGGTGGTTCAGGTTGGTACACAACGCAAAAGCACCCCACACTTGATTGAGGCCAAAAAAAACATTGTGGATGCTGGACTCCTGGGTAAAATCTCGCATGTTGAAATGTGTTGTTATTATGCCATGCGGAACAACAGCAATCCTCCATTGGAACCCGTTCCCGATTTTTTAGACTATGAAATGTGGACGGGGCCAGCCCCATTGCGCCCCTATGACGGTCTGCCCCATATCCGCTGGTGGCGCGCCTTTATGGAATACGGCAATGGTGTGATGGGCGATATGTGCATCCACATGTTTGATACAGTTCGTTGGATGCTCCATTTAGGGTGGCCAAATTCCATTGAATCTACGGGAGGTATTTATGTACAAAAAAATGCCAAATCAAACATACCCGATACCCAATCGGCGATCTTCAAATACGACGAACTGAATTGTGTATGGCAACACCGTACTTGGGGCACGCCTCCCAATCCCAGTTACCCTTGGTCATTTACCTTGTTTGGGGAAAAAGGAACTTTGTTTGGCAGCACCATGAGTTATGATTTTGTACCGGTCGGCGATGGGGATAAAATTCACAAAGATGTGATTTACGAGAAAGAAAAATACCCCGAAGACCTTACCGAAGAGCGCATTGAATTAAACGCCGCTCCGGCTACGCGTTTGCACATGCTCAATTTCTTGGAAGCCATCGATAAAAGCACTAGACCGATTGCCGATATTGAAGAAGGGCACATCTCCACGGCGAGTTGCATCCTAGCCAACATTGCAATGAAAACGGGGCGCGAGGTAGTTTACGATCCCAAAAAACGCAAAATTGTGGGTGACCACGAAGCAAGTGCTTTATTGCAACGGGCGTATCGGAATCCCTGGATTCACCCAGATCCAAATAAAGTATAAACCTTAGGAAATAGTAGGCAACACCATCGTCTTGTAGTGTTTGATGTTCTTGTTCCTAGATTACGATTACCTGGTAACGGACGGTTTACTGGGGTTTTTTCTTGCTGGATGCAGCCCTTTAATTAAAAGGATTTGATGTGTTAGGGCTGTACAGTCCCGGGAATCAGGAAAAATATACTCTAGCATTGAGGTCTGAGCGCTTGCATTTTTTTCAGTGCAAGCGCTTGTTTTATGTGTCTTAAAGTCTCAAAAGACGACATAATAGTTGTATTTCCATCATCTGACAGCTAATGGTAAACGCACGAAAATTGGAGCACTTGTCCCAAAATGATACAAAGTCCAACAGCCCTCGCCCCCTAAAAGGGTAATTTTTTGACTTAAGGAAATTGACAAGTGTCAACCTGAATGTTGAACAATGAGGTTAAAAGACCCTGTAGGGGCACAATATGGGTAGGACAGGCAGGTTTAATGGTGTTTCAGTCCTGTAGGGACGTGATGTGGAAGCTTCTACCTGTCTCGGGGCTTACGTTTCAGGTAAAAATTCGTTTCTACCCATATTTTGCCGGGGCTTACGCTTCAGCTAAAAATTAATCCTTTGAAGCAACTCCTATGCTAAAGTCAATTACATTACCGTCGGGGGGCTCATGTACGAAGAATAAAATTGTAACTATTTGAAAAACAGTATTTTAAATGTAGTTTTAAAAAAAATTGGGTAAATTTAAAATTTCATGCATTTGCCCTATCAGACAGCTTTTGGTATTTGATTTTTTTTAGCTTTATAAGCTAACTTAAATCATTTTACACCATGATTTTTACAGAAAAATTAACCAACTTACAAATCGAACTTGTTAAATTATTTGCCTATCAAATACCAGATAATCAAATAGTTGAAATAAAAAATTTGCTAGCAAAATACTTTATTAATGTAGACTCTCGCGAAATGGATAAGCTTTGGAAGTAAAATCAGTGGAATGATGAAAAGATGGAAAGTTGGCTCAATGATCATGATCGTACGCCTTATAAAGATTGATCATGTTGAGAGCAGTCTGGCAGCAAAATAGTCTAGTCAAATTTAATGCCCTACTATCGACTCATTCCTAAGTATAGCCTTTCCTAATCTTGTAATAGATGACAAATCCTCAATCCTCTCCAGAGCAAAATTCATATTTAAAATAACGGGGGTTACATTTTTTTATTTAACATTAAAGTATTGTATAAAATGTTTTATTTCATCAACTAAAGTTTACTTTGAGGAAGTAAATTAATACGGCTATCTAACCTTTCCACTTTCCCTAGTTTTTTTCCTACAATCCATTGTAAATCAATTAAATAAATTTTTTCTCATGAAACTTGCTTACTTGTATACAGAATCTGCGTTAACCCCTTGGAAAGAAAATGTAAGCCTTCGAACTTTGAATTTTCTCGTAGAAAACACGCCAGAAGAATTTTCACCCTCTATTGTCCATTTTGTCGACTTCAGCAGCGATTTCGCAGAAGCGTTAAGATCATTTGATCTAGTCTTTAATCTTTGCTATGGATTCCATGACGCCGGACAAGTTGATGTGGCCGATTGGTTGAGTCAGCAAGGTATTTTACATACAGCCTCGCCCACCCAAGCCATGCTCCTAGCACAAGATAAAGCTGGGTTGGTAGAAATGTGTGCAGATTTAAAGGTTTCAACGCCCCCTTTAATATTTTCTTCTACCCAGCTTCACGAAGAACAGATCTATCTGCGTAAACCTCGCTTGGGGAGTTGTCACCGCGGCATTCAAATTGAATCGGGCGCTTGGTTCCAGGAGCGCTGGAATGAACTTCATGGGGATTATATTCTTCAACCCTATATTTCCGGACGTGAATTTTCAGTAGCGGTTATTCCTTCTTTTGATGGCATGACTTTTGAGCCATTGCCACCTGTAGAGATTTACCCGGTACAGGGTCAAGAAGTATACACCGCTGGAAAAAGCTTTGGGGAAACCAGACGTGAATTTTCACCAAATATCAGTACAGATTTATCGGAAGCCTTACAAGCGGGTGCCTTGGAGATTCACCAGAAGATGAACTTACAAGGAATGAGTCGTACCGATTTTAGAGTAGATGCATTTGATTTTATTTATGCTTTGGATGTGAACGCCATGCCAAATTTGGATCCAGAGCTTTCTTTGATGCCGGCAATTTGTCATCATTCCGGTATTTCCATAACGGAATTGATTCAAAGAATTATTCAAAATACCATGGGAAATGCTTCAGAAACAGCATGCTCATTAACTGCTAATGTCGATGAATTTGCTTAAGACAAAAGTTGAAATGAATCCCTTATGATCAATTCAGAAAAAAAAAGGGGGTCTGAATTGAATCAGCCCCCTTTTTTTACAAAACCTGGATGATCACGCGCTGATAGCGAATCAAGGGTTTTTTCGCATTGTCTTTGCCTTCCACAATGAGGTGGATGGTATCGCCGCTTTTGGCATTTTGGGGAATTTCTATTTTTGCCGATGCATTATTTTGCTGCTCAATCTTAACTTTTTCTACGCAGGTTCCAGCTTCTACGTATTGCCAATATTTGATTTGTACCGCGTTTTCATCGGGATCGGTATATTTGGATTTAATGTTGACACTAGAACCTGTTTTGGCTTTAATTAGATTACCTCCGATCACCGTAATCGTCGGGGCATGATTGCTTAATTCATAGGACTTAACGCACCAATCCGTGCGTGCGGCAAAATCCAAATGTAAGGCCTCAATCCAGCGCGTTTGGGGAAAAGAAGCATCTTGTTTGTTGGTATACGGATTGAGGCCCGTCAAATCTTTGGAATCTTCCCAGTGATTGGGTTGGCCTGCTGATTGCACCATTCTTCCTCCCCAACCTCCATATTCCGGATGGTCGCGGTTCATCAATCCTACTTCCACCAATTGAAAATAAGCCGGAGAATCACCTTTGGATATAAAATCATAGGGTGTCATCTTGAATTTGGACATTTCTTCCGTTTTTCCGTGCGTTCACCGTAAAGCTTGGTGGTCATTTCCATTTCGGAAGTGAATTTGGTTCCTTTTCCGTCGCCTTTGTAATGCCATTATGAACTGCCGTAAACCAATCCTTCTATCTTAAACTCGTTGGCATAGAGCAACATACGGATAAAAGAATCCATATCGTCCACTTCTCCATCGGTGGTGATAATGGTGCGTGATTTGGAAGTACTTGTTGTCGGCTGTGCCCAAATGCTAAAATTTTGTCCGGTGAGGAGAAAAATAAGCAAGGTTATGGATCGTAATCTGATGTACATTATTCGGATCTTAATGTTGAATCATTCCTAGGAATACAATTCATTTCTTCACTAACATCTTCGCCAACTTATCTTCAAAAGCAGCGACCTGCAATTGCAACGCATTCAACATTTTCATTTTCATTTTTTCATCTTTGATAAAGCTAAATCGGACGCTGTTGAAAATGATTTGCTTGATTTCAGCATAGGATATGTTGGGGTAGCGGTTGGCCAGTAGTACGTATTGCTCTGTCAAATTGGTACGTAAAATCCCGGCATCATCGGTAGAAATGACCAAAGGAACTTTGGCTGCCCGGTAAAGCGAAATCGGGTGACGGTCATCCTTGACATTGAGGATGAATTCATTGCTGCTCAGGTTGATTTCTACTGCTACTTGTTGGGTCCGCATCAAGTTTAATAAATCATAAACCTGATCCTCATAGGCCAAGTCTACACCATGCCCAATCCGATATGCGCCAGCATCGCGAACTGCAGCATTAATATGCCAGGTTAAGTCTTCTGGTTTGACCAATCCTAAGGTGAGTTCGCCGGCATGCATCGTGTATTTTACCTTGGGAAATTGTTTTTTGCACCACTTGAACAGCTGCATGTGGTACCAATAGTAATGCATGGAAATTGGATTGTCTTCCGGAGCAACAATGTTTACGCCAAGAATTAAATCACTGCGCTCCGCAGAAATAAAGGCGGCCAGCAAGTTGCTAAAAAATACCAACGGATCGGGTACAACGCGGTTAACGGAATTGAGAAAACGGAGGGTGAAATTGGCGTCATCCAGCATAAGATCACGGTGAATTTTTTCAATGCCCTGGTTGTGCACCAATACTTTATCCACAATTCCCTTGCGCAGCAAACGCGCATAAACTGTATCTAAAATGACAAATAAACTATCGGTTTTTTTGAGGGTTTGAAAGGAGTCGATTTTATGGGTAAAAGGTTTTAAATCATCGAGGTTCAAACCATGTTTTACCGATTTAAACATGCTTTCGATGTACTGTACATTTTCAGCTTTGGCGCGTTGTTTGATTTCAAGGATTCCTTCATTTTGCATTCTTTTGCTGGCCAAATCAAAGTGCTCAAAAGCATCAAAAAAATGTTTATCGGGCGCGATGTCGTCAAAATGATAATCCTTATCTGACCAATACCGCAATATTCGGTACCGGATTTCATCCAAGCTTTTAAAAGTGCTAAATTTTTTAATGTCTTTATTGGCAGCCGCTTCAGCATCGATTTTATCGAAAATCTCCAAGGTTTGGATGTTGACCCAAAAATCAGCATGTACCACAAAATCAAAATAGGTTTCTGCATACACCGAACCGCTGTAGTGGTGATGTAAATCGCCCCCTTTGGGCATTTGTTGAAAAAAAGCGGTCAACTGCGCCCGGTTGTCGCGGATGGAGTTGAGGTAATCGGAGGCGTATTTTTCAGTACTGACTTGTGCTGATAAGGCAGAAGTACTGCAAAAAAACAGGACAAGTGTCAACCATTTTGTAGTTAGAGGATTCATTTCAGGTGTATTTTTTCAAGTGGGTTATTAATCAAGAGTTACCATCTGACCCGTTTTTACCGATTCATCACAGGCGAAAGCTACTTTAAGACTATTTACGGCATCAGCCAAGTGGTCGGTTAAATCAAGATCTTCCTGAATGGCTTTCAGGAAATAACGTTGCTCGCGGTTGCACAATTCCTGATGATCGGGCTCGTCGCTTAGGTCGATCCACTCATCGGGTTTGGTAAATTCATTTTGAGCATCGATATCGGCGTGGTGCCAGCGCAGAGACTCCGTTTTGGTATGTGCGTCAACGCTATCGGACTTTCCAGTGCCGCCCGCATCTTTGGCAACGATGGATATACAGCCTTTAGGGCCGATAACATCTTTTACAAAAAAAGCGGTTTCGCTCATCATGGGGCCCCAACCGGCTTCGTACCAGCCTATGGAGCCATCCGCAAAGTGGATTTGCAACTGGCCATAGTTGTAGTTGTCCGCAGGAATGTCGTTGGTCATGCGTGCGCCGATCGCGCTTACTCGTAAGGGCTTGCTGCGGGTCATTTGA
>JBBRGN010000051.1:0-21010 GCA_038240665.1 Chitinophagales bacterium
GGTTAGGTAGCTTACGTGACGCGTTGGCAATGAGCAGCGACATCTCATAGATATGGACAATGGTTTCTTCCATGGTTCTGGCTTCTTTGCTAGGTTTGTATTCCAGATCGGAACCGCGCAAGCCTTCAGTCGCCCAATAAAAACGAAAGCCCAGGCCATCAATAAATCTAGCCGCAACAGATCCCGCCATGAAGCTTTCTGAAGCGGTTGGTAGGTCATGATATGGCAGTGCATTTTCTTGGGCAAAGGCGTATATGGAAAAGGACAAGAGAAAAAGGGTGGAAAGTGTTTTCATTTGGTTTGTACTGGCTTTTAAATAATAAAATGGAAGGTCTTATCCTTCTACCGCTACGCTGTCCAAAAAAGTTGCGTGGAATACGTGAATTAAGCACTTATTGAACCTTCGGAGTAAAGATAAACCAAAACCACTAAACCTTAGAATAGTTGTAAGGTTTAATTCATAGCGTTGACAATGTTTGGATTAAACAAAAGTATTGCTTGAGGTGCTGTGGGCACGAGTACCAATACCTAGTTTTTTGTCCAGCATTAAGGCTTACTTCCAGCAGAGACTGGCGATGAGCGGTTTCAAAGCACGCCACCCATTACTTACAGGTTTTTAATTGATTTTTAGGAATGCTTTGACCTGGTTTTACGAAAAAAACGAAACTTTCCGCATCGTGTTAAATTACCAACCGCTGTACGCAGGTGGTTTTATTCCTTTCAATCTAAGATACACAATTGCTTGAGCTCGGTGGTGTGTTTGGTGATCTTGCAGGAGATTTAAAATCTGTAATTTATTGGTCGGTTTTACAAAAAACTCAACCTCCTCGCTCAAATTATTTTCGGTAATTGTCTGCACATTTTGATAGGCAAAATCAAATACTTTCCCGAGCATTTCAATGATTTCTGCTTTGGTTTTTGCTTTGGCAATCAATTCTTTTGAAAACGGATTCTCTTGTTTCGCAATAAAACTTGAGCTAAGCCACGAAACATTTCCTACAATATGCTTCATTTGTTCTCCAAAACTCATTTCGTCGGCAACTGGCTTAAAACCATACTCACTTTCGGGCATTGCTTGAGCCACTTCAATTAAATATTGCTTAGAATTTTGCCATTTTTGATTCCAGGCAGCAACTACTAAGGGTTTTTGGGCGTAACTCAGCACCGAGGAAAAAACAAATAAAATCCCGATTGAAAACATTTTCATAAAAAGAATATTTTTTGTAAAAAAATGAATGTAGCAACTTGTCATTTACCCGACAAGCACAGTTTTTTCTTATTAGTAGGTTTGCATGTAAACTTAAAAAATAAACATGAAAAAGCTGCCATTACTCTTGCTCAACTTGCTTTTACCACTTTTTATGCAAGCACAATTACCCGACAAAGCCGAAAATATTTCGCCACTTTTGATTGGTGAATCGGTACCCAATGTTACGCTTACCACTACTGATGGTCAGGCCGTACAGACGAGCGCGATTTTTCAAGAAAAACCAACGATCGCTATTTTTTATCGAGGTGGTTGGTGTCCATATTGTAATACTCAATTGGCTGAACTTGCCAAAATGGAGTCTGAAATTTTGGCTTTGGGCTACCAAATCGTTGCCATTAGCCCCGATGCTCCGGCAAGTTTGAAAACTACCATGGGGAAAGATGAGGTAAAATACCAACTTTTTTCGGATAGTAAAGGCACGCTTATTAAAGCCGTTGGTATAGGTTTTCAAGCTCCTGACCGAGCTAAACCCTACATCGAAAAAGGCTCGGAAGGCATCAATAAAGACATGCTTCCAGTGCCAACTGTGCTTGTTTTAGATAAAACGGGCTTGATTTTGTTTGAATACATCAGTCCAAATTATCAAAAACGCATGAGTGGCCGAATGCTGCTGGCGGTTTTGAAAAGTATAGAATTGCCAAAGTAATTATACTCAACGGCAATAGGTTTTGTGCAAAAGTGGAAGGCAAAAAACAAGGTAAGCTAGGTGATTTTGAGTTGACCACTACATCTTGACACTTACTGGATATTGATTC
This sequence comes from Chitinophagales bacterium, assembly GCA_038240665.1. Taxonomy (GTDB): domain Bacteria; phylum Bacteroidota; class Bacteroidia; order Chitinophagales; family Saprospiraceae; genus Haliscomenobacter. Next base: position 2,026 of record JBBRGN010000051.1, read on the forward strand.
CAGTCCGGTGAATAAAACCTGTTTAATGTTACTTGGTTTAGATTAGGTAGACTTAATTCCGCGAGTTTATACCTAGCTAGGTTGATCAGGTTATTTTGGTGAATTTATTTTTTAACACTGTTGAGTTGTAAACGCCCGACGTAGCTTTGTATGCATTTTGTGCCTGACGAGTTAAAAAATAAATTTACCAAAATTTCAACCGCCCATACTGCATTGTACATATTTCTTGTCATATGCGGTTTAAATATTTTTCAGCATTTGCTAAATGCATATCTTTTTTTTCCTTGCTCATCTTATCTAATGTGCTAACCAGCATGCCAAGCCTAGGGTTCTGTAAAAAGAAATCTCTGTGCACATCCATAAAACGCCAGAACAAGCCGTCCCATACCGGTTGCCAATCTCCTTTTTCGTAATTACCCATCTTCATCAGATAATTACTGCTACTGATATATGGTTTAGTCGTCATCAATCCGCCATCGGCAAACTGTGTCATGCCATACACATTAGGTACCATTACCCAATCGTAGGCATCAATAAACAATTCCATAAACCAACGGTGTACTTCGTCGGGGTCAAACTCACAGAGCAACATAAAATTTCCCAATACCATCAATCTTTCAATATGATGGCAATAACCCGTTTGTAAAACCTTCCTAATGGTAATATCAATGGGAGCAATACCAGTGGTTCCTGTCCAAAAAGATTTCGGAATTTTTCGTTTAAACTTCCAGTAGTTAGTGGTGCGTTGTTTACTCCCTTCCCTTTCGTATACAATTCGGATGAACTCCCGCCAGCCAATAATTTGACGGATAAAACCTTCTACGGAATTTAAAGGAATATCATGTTTTTTAGTGTGATTTAAGACGGCATCTAGAATTTGTTGGGGGGTAAGTAAGCCGGTATTCAACATGGGCGTAAGGACCGAGTGGTGTAATATACTTTCATCAGCAACAATGGCATCTTCATAAATCCCAAATTTTTCAAACCTGGTTTCCAAAAAAATATCCAACCATTCTTCGGCGGCTTTAAAAGTGACTACAAAAAAATGAGGGGCTTCCGTACTTCCATAATTTTGAGGAAAATGTTGCTGTACATATTCTTTTGCTTCTACGATGTAAGGGTTTATATCAGGAAAGATGATTGTAGGTACAATTTCTTGCTTAGGAAACTTGATCCTGTTATCGGCATCAAAAGTCCATTTGCCACCGGTTGGTTTACCATTGGCTTCCAATAGTATTTTACGCTGTTTTCGCTGCTGAACATAAAAATCTGTTTGAAAGTAAGTTTTTCTTTTACTAAAAAAATCAGCCACTTCATCCATTGTATTCAGAAAGGATGGCGATTGATGGACGGTTAATTCTATGGAATGTTTTTTACAAGCTGCCTTGATGCGTTTAGTCAACCAGTTATCCACCACGTCTGCAATATGAATACTAGTAATATTTTGTTGGGCTAAAAATGCAATCAATTCCCTAACATCACTTCGTTTATCGGTTGTATCAATATAATCAACCTTATAATTTTGTTCTTTGAGGTAAGCCTCATAGAACTTCAAACTGGCGCGATGTAGCACTATTTTTTGTTGATTAAAATTAAATTGACGAAAAAAAAGCCACTCTTCAAGTAGGTAGATATGGCTGTCTACTTGGATGGAAGGGTGCTCTTTAAACAACTGATTAGGGAAAACTAGTACTACTTTACTCATACGAATTCAAACAATTTACCCTCTACAATGTTTAATTATCAACAAATAGATACCAATTTAATCGGTCTATTGGGGGGGGATTTCAAATTGTCGCGTTTAGAAAGTTATATTCAAAAAAAACCCACTATTTCCAATAAGGCTATTGATAGCATTGGCCAAAAGTGCTGGCAAGATGCCAGCACTTTTCGGTTAAAGACATGCACGTATTTTTAAGGAATGAGTCGATAATAAGGTATTAATTTAGCCTAGTCTAATTTGAAACCTTGATTGTTGATTCATTCCAAACTTTGCTCCCTATCCTTTTTTCAATAACTTTATCTTTCAACAATCAATTCAACTCAAGTGGGTAAAAAAATTGCGTCGCTGGTATTGCTGCTCTATTGTCAACTCCAAGCCTCAGCGGCGGATAGTCCCTTGATCATTAATTTTTCTTCCAATCTGTACCAGGCCGCGGATCAAAACTGGTCTTTTGCCCAGGATCGGGAGGGGATCATGTATTCGGGCAACAAAAATGGGCTACTCGAGTACGATGGTGCCAATTGGAAACTGCATCCGCTCCCTAATGGTCAAACGGCGCGTGCCCTGGCTTCCGATGACAAAGGGCGTATTTATTGCGGCAGTTATGGCGAATTTGGTTTTTGGCAACGGGATCTCCTCGGTAGTCTGAGGTATACTTCACTAAGCCAACAATTGCCGCGCGCAGCCATCCATCGAGAGGAGTTTTGGCATATTCTGGTCAGCAAGCAGGGGGTGTTTTTTCAATCTTTTGGGGTGATGTACCGTTATGATGGAAAAAAAGTAGAAAAGGTGCCGACTTTTTTTCCATTGATGTTTCTGCGTGAGGTGGAAGGAAGGTTGTTGGCCCCCGCCATCCAGGGAGCAATTTATGAGCTACAAGGCCTGAACCAGCCGCGGATCTTGCCGGGAAGCGAAGCACTGTCTAAACACACCATCACCGCCATCTTTTCTGATTCGCTAGGGTTGCTGGTGGGTACTTCCAAATCTGGCGTTTTTCGCTACAAAAATGGTCGCTTTAGTCCCTGGGAGCACCCGGTGAATGTGGAGTTGCAGCGCTACCAACTCAATAAGGCTTTGCGCCTCCACGATGGTCGATTGGTGTTGGGCACCATACTCAATGGCATTTTTATCACCAAAAAATCCGGCATCCAGTACCACCTCAATAAAAACAATGGCTTGCAAAACAACACCTTGCTGGCCTTGTTTGAGGATCGGGACCGAAACCTGTGGCTGGGGTTGGATAAGGGGATCGACTTGATTGCGCTACAAGATCCTTTGTTGTACTATTCTGATCGAGAGGGGGGGATTGGGGCGGTTTATGCGGCGGCCATCCATCAAAATCGCTTGTACGTGGGAACCAATCAGGGAGTGTTTTATCGCGCCTGGCCCCTTGAAAAAGATGCGGCTTATCGATTGTTGCCGGGATCGCAAGGCCAGGTTTGGAAATTGGCCGTTTTTGATGGCCGTTTATTGTGCGGTCACAATGAAGGCACTTTTGTAATTGAGGGCAATGCATTCCGAAGGATCTCAAATATCACTGGCGGTTGGTGTTTTCAGCGGGCACCCAACCACCGCAATTGCTTGATCCAGGGGACTTATACCGGGCTAGCCGTGTTCCAACGGAGCGCAAGCGGGGAGTGGGTCTTTTCTCATAAAATAACCGGATTGGACGAACCGATTCAGAAACTGGTTTGGGACCAAAAAGGCAATTGCTGGGCGGTGAATCCTTACGAGGGCATTTATCAAATTCGGCTTGATTCGGCGCTAAAAAAAATCGTTTACATCGACACCATCAACACCAAAGATGGTTTATCGAGCAACTCCAATTTGGATGTGTTCAACCAAGGGCAAAATATTTGGATTTGGTCAAATGGCCGGCAATATGTTTATGACCAGGCTACAAAACGCTGGCAACCCATTGTGATGCGGGAAGCCATTCATCCCAAGATATCAGAAGTAAGCGAGGGTGAGCAGTTTGAGGTTTTTCCCAAACAAATGCGCTGGAAAAGAGGGGGAAAAGTGCTGGCGGTGATCAATACTGATCTGGCAACTTATTGTGATCCGGTGATCGCTTTGCATCAAAACTACTATTTGCTGTGTTTGGAAAATGGGTACGCGCTTTTTAAAGAAGTAAACAATAGTAGTGGGAAGGAAATCTCCAAGCTCCGTATCAAAACGGTGGAATCGCTTTATCCACAACGCCAAGATCGCATTTACTGGCAGGGTAAATGGATGCATTTTCCGTCAGGTACCCAGAATCTGCGGTTTAGTTTTGCTTTGGATGCCTATACCCGAGCCAATATGTTCAGGTACCGACTTCCGGGCGTTCAGGATCGATGGTCGGAGTGGAGCAGAGTGGGTGAGCACGAATTCAGTAATCTTTCCACAGGTTATCATACCTTAGAATTACAAAGCGACCTCGATGAAAAAACCGCTACTTACCTCTTCTACATCAACCCGCGCTGGTATCAATCGCCTTGGATGTACTTGCTTTACGCCATTCTAGTAGTCGGTTTTTTTATCGTGGTAAACCGGTCGCAACAAAAACGGCTAGCTGTACAACGGCGCAAACTGTTGATTGAAAAAGAACGCGAACTCCATCAACAACGCATGCAAGCCCGCAATAACCAACTGCAACAGGATGTGCTGAACAAGGCCCAAGAATTGACCAGCACTACTTTTCATTTGATTCGAAAAAACGAGACTTTGTTACAAATTCGCGAGGAATTGGCGCGGTTTAAAGCGGAAAATACCGATCGAAACGCGACGCAGCAGTACCTAAAAATGTTGCGCTTTATTGACGAGCACCTCGGAAATGATCAAGATTGGCAAGTGTTTGAAGATAATTTCAATCAGGTTCACGACGAGTTTTTCAAAAAACTGAAATCGCTTTTTCCATCCATTACGCCGGGTGACCTGCGCTTGGCAGCTTACCTGCGCATGAACCTAAGCTCTAAAGAAATCGCTCCGCTGCTCCATCTTTCTATTCGGGGCATTGAAAATAAGCGCTACCGCCTGCGAGGAAAATTAGAATTGGAAGGAGACGACAACTTGGTCGAGTTTTTGATGAACCTCTGAATGCTTGTAGATTACCTACATCGTTTTAAGTTTCGATTTGCCAGGTGAGAGGTGGATTTTTTTCAATCATTCCATCTTTTTTACCTAACTATTTGATTTTTAGTATTAAACTCAATTCACTGCTTTGGTGATTTTTGTCATTGGCGTAGTAGTGGTGAGGTGAAAAAGTAGGACATCTTGCCTGAAAGATGGTATGTTGCATAACATTGTCTTCAGATCGCAAACATGAATCAACGTTACCTACGTTTTATTGGATTGGTGTACCTCCTTTTCTTGGCCGTATTGCCCCTCTATTGTCAAGAGGTCTATTTTTTTAGTGACAGCAATAACCCGGGTTATTACGATACTGGATTGGCTTTTAAGTCAGGCAACAGTTTTATTGAACAAGCCGGAAGTAGCGGCGATAAAATCCCTACTGATCCCACCGCTTTCCAAGGGCGCAATAGCCTCCGCCTGCGTTGGATTTCCCGGAGTGGGGGAGATTGGTCGGCATTGGTCATCGCGCCTGGTTTTCCTTTCTTAGACATCAGCGCCACCGATACGCTTTCTTTTTGGGCATATGCTCCGAGCGGGCTCAATCAAGCTGATTGGCCGACCATTTTTATGGAAGGCGCTCCTGGGGCAACCAAATCCAATAAATACAGTCTGTCCAAATATGCTCCTGGTTTGACGGTCAAAATTTGGACACAAATAAAAATTCCTCTTAGTGTCTTTTTCTCCGATCCCAGCCAAACGGGTATCAATTTCCGCCAAATTAAGGCCATTATTTTTGGTCAGAATGCCCTCGATGGACAAGAGCACACCTTACTGATTGATGAATTGAAGACTTACCGGGCTTCTTCCTCCGGGACTATCCTTACACCGCAGCAGTTTAGCGCCAAGGGGTATGATAGCCATATGGAATTGCGCTGGAAAAATGATGGTACTAGCGCCGTTTCAGCCTTTCGGGTCTACCGATCTTTAGACGAAGGCAAAATTTTTTCCTTGATTGGTCAAGCTGGCAAATTGGATAGCATTTACCTCGATTTTGTCCGACCCTTGGGATTGAACGTCAAAGCTGTTTATCAAATCACTGCCGTTAGCGCCGGCGGTAAGGAAAGCTTACCTAGCGCTAATGCAACTGCGGCAAGTTTCCCGATGAGCGATGATCAGCTTCTCGACATGGTACAAGCCTATACGTTTCGATATTTCTGGGATTTTGCCCATCCCCAATCGGGTTTGTCTCGCGAGCGCAACACCTCCGGAGACATCGTTACCATTGGAGGCAGTGGATTCGGCGTGATGGCGATTTTGGTGGGTATCCAACGCGGTTTTATTACCCGGGAGCAAGGACGAGATCGCTTGTTAAAAATGGTCGGATTTCTTGAAAAATCGGATCGTTATAAAGGTGCTTTTCCCCATTGGATGAATGGCGTAACCGGAAAAACCGTCCCATTTAGCACCCGCGACGATGGCGGTGATTTGGTGGAAACCTCCTTTTTACTGGAAGGGCTTTTGACCGCTCGTGAATTTTTTAAAGAAAACTCCGTGGAAGAACAGCTATTGCGGACTAAAATAACCGCGCTCTGGGAAGCCATTGATTGGAATTGGTACCGCCAATACTTTCAAAATTTTCTGTACTGGCACTGGTCGCCCAATTATCAGTTTGCCATGAACTTTCCCGTTCGAGGCTGGAATGAAGCAATGATCGTATACTTGTTGGGTGTCGCATCGCCAAGCAATGGCGTACCTGAAAACCTTTTTGATAAAGGCTGGGCCGGCAACAACAACTACGTTAATGGAAATACATATTACAGCGTTCAATTGCCACTGGGGCCTGCTTTGGGCGGGCCTCTGTTTTTTGCTCATTACTCGTTTATAGGTTTTGATCCGCACAGCTTGAAAGATAAGTATGCCAATTACTTTACCCAAAACCGCAATCATACCCTGATCAATCGCGCCTATTGCATTGCCAATCCCAAAAAATTCAAGGGCTACGGCGAAAATTGTTGGGGTTTAACTGCCAGCGATGATCCCTTACAAGGCTATTTGGCGCATGAACCCAACAGCGGTCCTCAGGACAATGGTACCAGTGCTCCGACGGCAGCGATGGGCTCTTTTCCCTACACGCCTACCGAGTCCTTGGCTGCGCTCAAACATTTTTACCGCGAATATGGGGCTCAGCTTTGGGGGCCGATGGGTTTTTATGATGCTTTCAATCCACAATTGGGTTGGTTTGCCAATAGCTATTTGGCCATCGACCAAGGCCCCATCATCAACATGATTGAAAATCAGCGCAGCGGCTTGTTGTGGAAAAACTTTATGGCCAACCCAGAAATTCAATCAGCGCTAAAAAAAACGGGTTTCAGTTTAGACGTCAGCGGCGTTACCGTCACCAAAGCGGAAGAGCTACAAATTAAAGTACATCCAAATCCGGTGAAAAACGGCATCAACCTCAGTTTTTTGCAACCGAAATCGGAAATTGTAATGATTGACCTTTTGGATGCTTCAGGTCGTATGATTCGGCATCTTTTGGAACCCACTCGTTTGGGTTCAGGACAACAAATTCAGCAGTTTTCACTGCCTACATTGCCATTGGGGGCCTATTTTTTGCAAATCAGTTCGCCAACGTATAAAACTGCCTTTCCGTTGGTCATTTCGCAATAGGTTTTTATGTATGAAACCAAAAATTTACAAAAACATGAAAAAACATCTGCTCTTTTTTTCTTTGCTTTTGCTGCCCTTTTTGGGGATGACGCAAGTAGTTCTTGAAGACTTCGAAGGCGGCGCTAAGCTACCTTGGAATGCCGTAGAGGGTACTTATTCAGTGGTAAATAACGTCGCCGGGGGCGATGTACTGGGCATCAATAGCAGTGCCAAAGCAGGTTCTTACACGAAAAAAGCCGGTTCGGCATACAGCCTTTTTTTAGCTGAATTGCCAACAGCTTTGGATCTTAGCACCAACAACTTGTTCAAGATCCAAGTAAAAGCAGCGGCAGCTACCAACTTTCTTTTGAAACTAGAAGGTGCCAATGGCGCTATTGAAGGCATCAAAAACATTGCCGTATCCGGTCAGTGGGTAGAATATACCTTCAATTTTAGCAAAGCAGCCGCTACACCGGGTTTGAAAAAGATCATTTTATTCTTTGATCCGGGAGTAGATGCCAGTGCAGATACTTACTTGTTTGACAACCTGACGGTGGGTCCTGCCGGTGCCTGCGCTGGTGTAGAACCTAGTGCTAGAATCCTGGACGATTTTGAATGCCAGCGCAATATCTCCTATGGATTGCCCGGTCTAGATGATGTGGTCGTGGTAGACAATCCTCAAAAAACGGGGATCAACACCAGCACCAAAGTATGCCGCTACAAAGATGTAGGCAGTGAATACAATGCCTTGGTATTGGATTGGGGCGGTGTTATGCCTTTGAAAGACCGAAATATTGTTAAAATTAAAGTATGGGCGCCAGTAGCCGGTACGCTACTGGTGAAATTAGAGGGGGGGACTTCTCCGGGCAAAGAGATTCCGGTAGAAATTACCGAGATCAATAAGTGGGTGGAATATACCATTAACTTCAGCAGCGTGGCTAGTTCCAATCAAACCCGTTTGGTGTTTTTCCTTAACGCTGGTAAACTACCTGGTGCTAATGATGTATACTACCTAGACGATATCGCTTTAGATCCGGCTCCCACTTCCTTTGTTTATGAAGATTTTGAAGGCGGGGCTAAATTGAAATGGAATGCTGCCGACGGAACTTTCAAAGTTGTGCCAAATGTACCAGGTGGCGATACTTTGAAAATCAATAAGAGCACCCAAGTGGGGGCCTACACCAAAAAAGCAGGCGCTGGTTACAGCCTTTTGTTAGCAGAATTGACTACGCCATTGGATTTATCGATCTATAACGTATTCAAAATTCAAGTAAAATCGGCGGTAGCAACTTCTTTTCTGCTTAAGTTAGAAGGGCCAAATGGTGCGATTGAAGAAGTCAAAAAAATCGCGGTAACCGGACAATGGATTGAATACACCTTCAATTTTAGCAAGGCGGCTACTATAAAAGGCTTGACTAAGGTTATTTTGTTCTTCGATCCGGGAGTTGATGCTTCTTCGGATACCTATTTGTTTGACAACCTTTATGCTGTACCCGCGGGCGCTTGTGCTGGGGTTGATAAAGACCCTACTATTTTGGATGACTATGAATGTCAGCGCAACATTACTTATGGGCAGCCTGGTTACAACGACATTGAAGTGGTGGCCAATCCGGATAAGTTTGGCGCCAACCTTAGTGCAACAGTAGGCAAGTACAAAGATCTTGGTCCAGAATTCCAAGCCATTGTATTGGATTTTGGGGGCAACATTCCTTTGAAAGACCGCAACCAGGTGAAACTCAAAGTATGGGCGCCGGTAGCAGGGAATATGTTGGTGAAACTCGAAGGCGGCACTTCCGCAGCCAAGGAAATTTCCAAACCCATTACGGTATTGAACAAATGGGTAGAATATACCGTAGACTTTAGCGATCAGTCAAATGCCAGCTTAACCAAGTTGGTACTCTTCTTCAATGCGGGTAAACTGCCAGGTGCCAATGATGTCTATTACATCGACGACATTAGCTTGGTTGCTCCACAGCGATCTAGTGCGCTAGAAGATTTTGAAGGTGGTGCTAAATTAGGTTGGGAATCACTGGGCGCTACAGCGGTTTTTGGAAAATACAACGGCGAGTTAGCCAACCCCGATAAGGTAGGCAACACTTCAGCAACTGTAGGTTCTTACACCAAAGGAAGTTCAAAATTGGGAGGTCTGAAAGCGCTTTTGCCACAAGGATTTAGCCTTGCTACCTTACCACAAATGAATTTGCAAATTTGGGCACCCGCAGGAGCTAAGAACTTGACCTTGCGTCTGTTCTCGGCAACCGCAGGTTTGAAGGAAATCACCCGCCCAATTTCAGCCACGGGCAAATGGGTAGATTTGAACTTCAACTTTGGCAACTTCAAAGCAGTTACCGATTTTGAACGGGTAGAAATCGCCTTTGACCTAGATCTAGCCACTACTGGAACCTGGTATTACGATAACCTAACACAGACCATCTCTACGGTGAACCTTTGCGAAGGAACTGTGGCTAAAGTTGGTTCTGTTGACGACTTCGAATGTCAGCGCAACTTTACTTCCGTATCAACTACCGGAGGAGATTTCCTTAAGGTGATCGGCAATCCGGATCCAAGCGGTATCAACTCTTCTGCCAGCAGCAAAGTAGGCGAATATACCGACCCTAAAGATGAGTATTCCGCCATCGTTTATGATTTTGGAAAACCCATCGACTTAGCGGTATTGAACCAACTCCAGATCAAAATCTGGTCACCAAAGGCAGTGCCTCTTTTGTTCAAATTGGAAGGCGGGACTGCAGTAGAGGTTTTTTCATCGGTTAAAGCTGGAGATACTAAAAAATGGGTACAATATTCGATCGACTTTAGCGGCGCGATCGGGAAAGGCAACACCAAGTTGGTTATCTTCTTCAATGTAGCTCAAGTATCTCCTGATTTTGATATTTACTACATCGATGATTTAGAATTCCGCAGAGCACCTTATACTTCCTGTATTTCAAACTTTGAAACCACTCTGGATGATTTGGGTGGCTGGCAATATTTTGCCAATGGTACTTTGGATGGTCAAAAGGCCAATAGCATTGTGGTGAACAACCCTAAAAAATCGGGCATCAACACCAGCAACAAGGTAGCAGAGTTCATCGAGCGCCCAGGTGGCGAGGTCTTCGCTGGCTATTTCAACGACGCTATTCCTGCCCAGGTTTCCATGGGAAAAAACAAAAAAGTGACCATGAAAGTGCTGATGGATCATGAAGCCAATGTGGTGTTTAAATTGGAGCGCAGCCCCAATGGCGCCCCCAATACTGGCGATACGAAAGCGAAGTACACTACTCCCAATGAGTGGCAAGAATTGACTTGGGACTTTACTTCGTTAAACATTCCCGATGGCGCGCTTTACAGCACGCTGTCCATGATCATGGATTTTGATGCAGTACCAACTGCTGAAAAACGCTACTACTTTGACGACATCGCTATTGGTACCAAGTCTTGTTCTACAACTTCGGTTGGAGTTCGCGATTTGAACTTGACCAACTTAAAGGTTTACCCCAACCCGGTAACTACTGAGTTGATCATCGAAAATGGCAATGAGCTGTATACTTTTGACGTATTCAATCTGGTTGGACAAAAAGCGCTTACGCTGCGTACCAGCGGACAAGAGTTCGTCAACCTCAATACCTCTAGCCTAGAAAACGGTATGTACATCCTTACGGGATACGACAAACATGGCCAAGTCAAAGCAGTGACACGGTTCATCAAGCAATAAACTGTTTTTTGAGGAATAGAAAGTTGGAGTGCTAACGAAACCGCTGTCAAGTTGGCGTCGTTAGCACTCTGGCATTCTACCCTGACCTTTTTCAACTCACTATCTTTATAAAAACTCTGACCGATATGCGATTAATCTACCTACTGACTTTATTGGTTACCTTGTTTTCTGTAGCGCTTTCCGCCCAAGTTACAGTCACCGGAAAGGTAACCAATGAAAAAAAAGAGACCCTGATCGGCGTTAATATCCAAATAAAAAACTCAACTCAGGGCGGCGTTACCGATTTGGATGGAAATTTCAGTATTGAGGTTCCCAGCGGTGAAGCCATTTTAATTTTTTCCTATACTGGTTTTCAAACCCAAGAAATTTCCGTAAAAAGTCGTAGTTCGCTTGATGTCATCATGAGCGAGGCTACCCAAATGATCAATGAACTGGTGGTGGTAGGCTATGGCACTCAGCGCAAAAGTGACTTAACCGGCTCAGTAGGCAGTATTAAATCCGCCGATTTACAAAAAATAGCTTCCTCCAACATTACACAGGCTCTTCAGGGAAAAATTGCTGGGGTCAATGTTAGTTCCGCTTCTGGCCGCCCCGGCGAGGGACCAGTCATCAGAATCCGTGGTACCGGAACCCTCAACAATGCCAACCCCATCTACGTCGTTGACGGACTTATCTTAGACAACATCGATTTTTTGAATTCCAGTGATATTGAAAGCCTAGAAGTATTAAAAGATGCTTCGGCAGCAGCTATTTATGGAACACGCGGCGCCAATGGCGTGGTCTTGATTACGACCCGGAAAGGGGTTCGCGGACAAAAAGCGAAATTCAGCTTTAATGCCTACAATGGCGTGCAGCAAGTTGGCAAGCGCATCGGTCTGGCTACTGGATCTCAATACGCTGAACTGGTCAATGAATTTTATAATAATGTGGGAGGAACGCCTCCTTATGCCGATCCTGCTTCCTTTGGTGCTGGAACCAATTGGCAAGACGTCATTTTTCGCGATGCAGCCATTCAAAACTACAACTTGAACATCCGCGGCGGCTCCGACGCGATGACCTACAGCATCAGCGGCGATGCTTTTTTGCAAGACGGGATCATCCGGACTTCTAATTTCAACCGCTACTCTTTGCGGGTAAACAACGAATACAACCTGATTAAAGGAGTGAAATTTGGACACAACCTCGCCTTTATTTCCAGTTCTAATAATGGCGAGCCAGGCGGAATCGTCTTCAATACTTATGCTGCCGACCCGACCATTGTTGCGATTGATCAGAATGGAAAATACGGCAGTACTTCGCGCAACTCCAATGTAAGTAACCCTGCGGCGCAGCTGGAATACAACAGTTACAACCGCGGATATGGCCAGCAGATTAACGGAAACGCCTATACTGAAGTGTACCTGATTAAAAACTTAACTGCGCGTACCAGCTTTGCCTTCAACAGCATCAACAACCGCAGTAAAAGCTACGAACCAAAATTTGAAGTGGACGAAAAACAACGCAACATCCAAAGTCGGATTGCGGCGGAGTTCTCCCGTTTCAATGATTGGCAATGGGAAAACACCCTCAACTATTCCCGCGAAATCGGCAAACACCGCTTTGGAATTTTGGCGGGTTACACCCAGCAGGCACGCAGTGGCGAGCGGATTGGCGGAACCCGGCAGCGGCTGATCGGCGATACCAAGGAATTTTACTACCTCGATGCCGGCGATGCGCAAACTGCCACCAACTACAACATTGGCATCAATCCGGAAAAATACCAGTCTTATCTTTTTCGTGCCAACTATGCCTTTAAAGACCGCTACCTGTTTACTGCTACTTTTCGTAGAGATGGATCTTCCAAATTTGGTGCATTGCGGCGTTACGGGAATTTCCCGGCCTTTGCCGTTGCTTGGCGGGTAATTGAAGAACCGTTTATGAAAAAACTGACATTCATCGACAACTTCAAGTTGCGTGCCAGTTGGGGACGTTTGGGGAATGATAAGTTTCCTTCTGATGCGGCCATCCCAACGGTTACCAACAACTTGAGCGCGGTGTTTGGGTCGACCGAAAGTCTGAACTTTGGTGCTTCCTTGATTTCCTTGGCCAACCCCTTTTTGCAGTGGGAACAAACCACCAGCGTGGATTTAGGTGTGGAGTTGGGTTTTTTTAAAAATCGTCTAACCATCGAACTCGAATACTACCAGCGCAATACCAACAAGATTTTAGTACCTGTACCCATTCCAGATTATGTCGGTTCGGCTTCGAACCCCTATGTCAATGCGGCCAACGTACGCAACTCAGGTCTGGATTTAACGGTTAATTACCGCAACTCCGTAGGCAAATTCAACTACCATTTCGGCCTGGTAGCATCTACATTGAAAAACAACGTACTTTCTTTAGGTACGGGCAACGAGGCCATTTTTGCTACCGCTACCCGCACCGTGATTGGTCGACCCATTGGTTCTTTTTACGGTTACAAAGTGGCAGGCGTATACCAAAATGCCGAGGACATCGCCCAGCACCCTGCTCGGGAAGCAGTAGCTCCAGGGGATCTGCGTTTTGAGGATGTAAACGGCGATGGCATCATCGACTCGAAAGACCGGACTTGGTTAGGCAGTCCCATCCCCAAAATGATTTATGGATTTAACTTGGGGTTTGAAGTGCAGGGATTCGATTTTTCTGTCGATTTCAACGGCGTCAACGGCAACAAAATCTACAACGCCAAGCGTTCGGCCCGGGGATTTGGGATTCCCAATTACGAGACTTCCTTTTTGAAGCGCTGGACCGGCCCGGGAACTTCAAACGCGGAACCCCGCATCACCAACGGCGGCTTTAACTACCAAGTATCGGATCGTTTTTTGGAAGATGGCTCGTTTTTTCGCTTGCGTAGTGCCGTAATTGGCTATAGCTTGCCAAAGAAAATATTACAGCACATTAAATTGGATCGGGTTCGGATATACATCAGCGGCAACAACATTTTTACCTGGGCCAAATACAGCGGGTTTACGCCCGAAATATCAAGTGAGAATGTTCTACAAGTGGGCATTGATAACGGAGTTTATCCTTTATCGCGCTCCTGGTTAGCTGGGGTGAATGTTTCTTTTTGAGGAATAGTGAGAAAAACGTTTTTTTAAGGAATAAAAAAATCAGAGATCATGTCTAAGCCATATTTTTTTCGGATAGTTGCCAGCGTAGTTTTGGTTTTTACGTTGGTCAATTCCTGTCAAAACGGGAGCTTTTTGGATGTAAAACCACAAGGCGTTATCAATGCCAATAATTATTTCCAAACCCAGCAACACGCCATTTGGTCGGTCAATGCGGTTTACAATTCCATGCGGGATTGGAACCTGACTTCGTTTCCGTGGCTTGCGATGACGGACATTGTGTCGGATGATGCGACCAAAGGAAGTTTTCCAGCGGATGCTCAGCGCCTTAGTGCATTTGATGAATTCACTTGGGATCCTGGATACCCTGAAGATATTAGGAACTCCTGGCGGGGGCATTTTCAAGGGATTTTCCGGGCCAATGTAGCCATTGACGGAATCCCTAAAATACCGGTTATGGACGAAGCTTTGCGCAAACGCACCATTGCCGAAGCCAAATTTTTACGTGCCCATTTTTACTTCAATCTAGTTCGTTGGTTTGGCGAACTTCCGATGATCACCAAACCCCTGAATCAGGATGAGTTTTATGTACAAGTACGGAAACCCAAAGCGGAAACTTACCAGCTCATCGTCAGCGATTTAACCGACGCTTTGGCAGGGCTACCAGAAAAATCAGCATACGCTCCTGAAGACTTAGGTCGGGTGACTAAGGGTGCAGCGCGCGGACTTTTGGCCAAAGTTTACCTTACCCAAAAAGACTACCCGAATGCGGAGAAATACGCCTTGGAAGTCATCAATTCCAAGCAATATGACCTTTTAGGCGATTACAGCAAGATATTTTTACCAGAAGGAGAAAATTCGAGTGAATCGGTTTTTGAAGTTCAAGCGACGGCACTTGAAGCCTCTTATGCTGGAGCCTCTCCTTGGAACATGGTGCAAGGCGTACGCGGTACACCCAATTTGGGTTGGGGTTTTAATCTTCCTTCTGATGATTTGTTAAAAGCTTACGAGTTTGGCGATCCACGCAGAGATGCCACCGTTTTGTTTGTCGGTGAAGCCTTACCCGACGGATCAGGCATAGTGGAAGACAATCCAGCCATCGAGAATGAACGCTACAACCAAAAAGCTTGGACGCCTACACACGCCTTGTTACAAGACAATGGGCCCAGCAATATCCGGATGTTGCGCTATGCAGATGTGTTGTTGATCGCCGCCGAAGCCATGAATGAAAACAACAAAGCGCAGTTGGCCTTGACGTACCTCAACGCTGTACGCGGTAGAGCGCGGGGAACCCGGCGCAACATTTTACCTGATGTTACCTTGACCGACAAAGACGCGCTGCGCCAAAAGATATGGCAAGAACGCCGGGTGGAATTGGCGATGGAGCAACAACGCTGGTTTGATTTGTTGCGTAATGGCCAGGCGGAAGCTAAGATGAAAACTTTGGGGAAAAAGTTCGTCAATGGGAGACATGAGTTGTTTCCGATGCCACAGACGGAGATTGACTTGAGCGGAGGAAATATCAAACAGAACCAGGGGTATTAAAAGTAGGGTAGGGGACTTTCTAAAAGTATACAAATAGCTTTAAAATGGCTATTTGTATACTTTTAGGGGGGCTCTAAATAATTTGGATATAGCTTTTGGCTCAATTATGACTCCAAGTTGCTGCACACTCAAATTATTTAATAATAGGATGGTAGTCATTTTTTACATAAAAAACTGGATGTCAATTTTTTGAAAATTGACATCCTAATTGAGCCCAAAATTATTTAGTATACTATAGCGACATGAAAAAAATATACGAATTTAAAATCATAAAGAACAAGGCAGGCAATGATACCCAAAGGCTATCTTTAACTTTCATCCTGACGACAACACCTAAAAACATTAACATTGCTAGTCCTCCAGCAGAAATCAATAAAATAAGTTGAATCTTTAAACCCACCAGCAGTCCCACTGCCCCCAATAATTCTAAAACAGCGGTTAGTATTCCTGCCTTTTCAAGGCCGAAGCGTTTGAATTCACTTTTCATTTGTGGTGATATAAAATAAGCAATTCCATAACCCAGAAAAGACAGACTTGAAATTAAAATCAGAATAGCAAGTAAATTCATTGCTATATTAATTTTTGTGATACCGCTGCAATGAAAAGGCACAATAGGAGTAGAAATAAGGAGGGTACGTGTTTTCTCCAAGGATTGCTGACTTTGAAATGAAAATATTGTGCTGCTACCATAAGGAATGCAATAATTAAGGATGGAATAAGTACTAAATCGGGATACCAAATACCTGCAACCAGCAATGTTGACATAGCTATTTTAGAAGCACCTACTAGGCTACGGGTTAAATCACTTAAGTCATACTGTTTGAATTCCTTCACGATATTGTCAAAACGAAATATCCAAACATATACTATTGACAAAGCAACTATAACTTGAGCGATGACAGCGTAATTAGTCATTTTTTTTGTTTTAATTATTTCTGGTTGTTTAGTAAGATCTGCAGATTTTTTAGTGTTGCCCTTTGTTGAACCAAACCTACGGGAGCTATATCGTAAATTTTGACGTTCGTATTTCACCTTGAAACATAAACGACTAGGACAACAAAAAAAAGACTCTGAAGACTTTGGCCAACACACCTTAATGATCTAAGCAAGCTCTAAGTTAGTGGTTTTGGAGAACAAATAGCCAAATTTGAGAAAAAATTATCGGTACAAGGCCGCGGGCCATCTACACGTAAAAACTACACTCGACATTTGACCAAAATGGAATTGGCGAAATTCCATCTCGGAACCCCAAAAATCCTCAATAAGGCCATAGGTTATAAGATTGGTTTTTTAGGCATCAGAACGCTACCTTAGGTTCTTTTCTATCAGGGTTTTCAGGGCTTTTGCTAATAAGATCTGGTTGTAATGGGCAGGTTCACTTATGAAGGCAATCAAAAAAATAATTACTTTTTTTTACCTGTAAAATTCCACCTATCAGTTACTGCATAACTAAAGGCAACTGTAAATAATAAGGTTATTAAAGCTGCGAAATAGGGTATAAAATCAGTCATTTTCATTCTTATTAATAAGGTTTAAGTATATTCCAAAACATAGAATTGAAGGAACCCAAAGTCCTATAAAAATTGCTTGGTTTGGATTACCATTAAAAAACAATACTTCAGAATAAATAAGTGAAAGTAATGCGGATAAAAATAATAGCTTGTCAGTTAAATTGAATTTCTTAAACATTCTTAAATTAATTTTTTCTCTTACTCATTAGGCTTTTCAGAATACGCCCCGTTTTTTAAAGTGTTCACTGGTCTACACTTTATTACTCCAATATTGCTATTTTCTTGTCATATTAGGTGGTCAGCCTATTATTAACCTGAAGTGTACCCTAAAGGTTGGACAGAAAAAAGATGAGTTGTTAAATGATAAAAAAATATTTCTTCAGAGCGAAGGGCAGTAAAAGCAATCCCTTTGCTACAAAGCATTATTTTTTTGTTCATGTCAAAAATAGCCAAATCCAGTGGCAAAAACAAGCAAGTCTAAAAATAATTACCACTTATAAAAATCAGCCAGAAATTGATAATCCAAACTTGAATGTTTTGCCGATGATCGTGGGTAAAGATGTATTCTGCAATCCCCTGGTAAAGCGCTGAACCGGTTTCAAAAGTATGCAAGTAGATACAATTGTACTTAATATCCCGCCAAAATTTTTCGATGAATACATTGTCTATGGCTCGATACTTTCCATCTATACTGAGCTTTATCTCATTGTCTTTGAGTATTTTAGTAAACACCTTGGAGGGAAACTGACTACCCTGATCCGTGTTGAAAATGTAGGGTTTGGGATAACGCCCTAATGCCTCTTCCATAACGTTGACACAAAAATCTACGCTCATCGTATTGGAGATCGACCAGCTCAAGATCATGCGGCTATACCAATCCATGGTGGCACACAGATACCTGAAGCCATCGAGCATGAGCATGTAAGTAATGTCGTTACTCCAGACTTGATTAGAATAGGTAATTTAACATCCCGCAACAAGTAGGGGTACTTCTCATGCGCCAGCTCGGCAAGGCTTGTGTTTGGCTGAGGGTAAATCGTTTTCAACCCCATGAGGCGCATTAGTCTCTTTATATGCTTGATATTTAAAATTTTGTACTATTCTGGTAAATGAACTAGCATTTTTCTAGCCCCGAAGTAAGGAGATACTCTAAATGCAATTTATCCATCTCAAGCATGATGCCAAATTTTCAAGGCTTTCCCTTCGAGATTGCATTCCATTATAATAACTACTGCGTGCTAAGCCTAAAAGCTCGCATTGCCGTTGGATACTCATCTTAGTGGAGGCATCAACCATCTTAAAGCGAGCTAGGCGATCATTTTGAGCTACCAGGTTTTTTTTCAAATAGTCAACTTTCAGTTTGAGGTGGCCAATTTTTTGATAAAGTGGCGCGGTAATCTCCTCTATGTCAGTTTCTTGAATTTTTTTAGTGGCGTTTTCTTTTTCAAAAATGCTGGGTAAAACTCCTAAGACCTGCTTTTTCCAATCGGATATTTGATTGAGGTGAAGCTCAAATTCTTTGCATAATTCACTCAAGGTTTTTCGCTCCCGTAGTGCTTCTATCACCATACTACTGGACATTTTTGAAAAAGGCGAGAAAAACGGGATATTTGAGTTTGACCAAAAATCCAAAAATCCATGTCTTCCTCGCACTTCCACAAATTTACAAAACAGTATGAAAAATATGGCCTTGGGGCCGTAAAAA
>JBBRGN010000052.1:0-20704 GCA_038240665.1 Chitinophagales bacterium
TTTTAATCTGTTTTTTTAAAAAATTTTTTTGTTTTGGTAGTCTTTTTTTTTTTTGTTAAATTTTTTTTATACCAAAAATTGTTCTTGTTTATATTTTGAATTTTTTTATTTTTTTTTGAAAAACACGACTCTATAGTAAAAGGTGTATGCCCTTTTTCTCTTTCAGTCAAATTAAAAAAAATCTTTTACCATTTCTTCGCTTACCATCCACAAACGTTGGCAAAGGGTATCGCTTTTTGCTTTGTGGAAAAATGATCGAATGACTTGGTGTTCATCAAAATAACGGCCAGTGACGTTTGCTGCTTCGGGCGCAGATGCTAGAAAAATGGAGGTTTGAGCGCCCTGCTCTTCGCTGATCATAAAAGGATTGTACAACCGCCAAACCAAGCGCACGATAAAATTGCCCTTTTTCATGGCGATGTTGGTGCGCACTACGCCGGGGTGCAAACAGTTGCAGCTCATGGAAGGAAATCTTCGCGCAAATTCACGCGTAAACAACACATTGGCCAGTTTGGATTGCGCGTAGGCATCCATGCCTCGGTAGATGCCCGGCCATTCGCGTAGCCGGCGGAAATCCAATTTGCCGCTTAAATAGGCTATTGATGAAACGTTGATTACGCGCGGTTCGGGCGCTGCTCCTAAGGCTGGAACCAACAACAAACTCAGCAGGTAATGCCCCAAGTGATTGACGCCAAACTGTGCTTCAAATCCATCAACGGTAGAAAAATAGGTACTGGAATAGATACCCGCATTATTGATCAACACGTCCAATCGGGGCCAACGGGTTGAAAATTCGGTAGCCGCTTTTTTGACTGAACTTAAATCGGCCAAATCTAGCTGAAGTAAACTAACTTTTTCCTGACCGCTGGATTTTTGAATCGCTTTGACAGCAGCCTCGCCTTTTGCCTGATCCCGGCAAGCGATGATCACTTCCGCGCCCATTTTTGCCAAGGTAGTTGCGGTGGCTTTTCCAATTCCAGCGTTTCCGCCCGTGATGAATACAATTTTGTCTTTCATCATAAAAAAACAATTCTACGGGTTCATTAGGTCGTGCCTCGAAGGCCGAATATGGTCTTAATTTGTATCTTTCAGTCTAAATTACCAAAATAGAGACCTATGTTGACTAAAAAAGTAACATTCTTTTTGATAATCCTCCTCGCACTTTGTCATTGTGCTCGCAAAACGGGTAACCTGAGCACGCCGGATGACACCCTTCATAAGTTGGCTGATGAATATGCACATAAGTACATCATCACCGACGGGCACGTTGATTTGCCTTACCGACTCAAGGTAAAAAACTTTCAGATGACCCGCGAGTACCTGGGTATCCCGGCGCAAAGCCAGGAGGGAGATTTTGATTATGTACGGGCAAAAAAAGGAGGTTTGGATGCACCTTTTATGTCCATTTATATCCCCGCTTCCTATCAGCTGAATGGTCAGGCAAAGGTTTTTGCCGATTCCTTGATTGAACTGGTCAAAGGCGTAGCCAAAACCAGTCCAGATAAGTTTCGGGTAGCCGTTTCTCCCGACGAGGTAGAAGCCAATACGAAATTGGGCTTGATTTCGCTGCCAATGGGCATGGAAAATGGGGCGCCGATCATGGACGACCTCAAAAACGTCCGCTATTTTTATGATCGTGGTATTCGTTACATCACATTGACGCATTCCAAAGACAACCAGATCTGCGATTCTTCCTATGATACCACCAGCACTTGGAACGGGTTGAGTCCTTTTGGCGAAAAAGTAGTGATGGAAATGAACCGGGTAGGCATCATGGTGGATATTTCCCACGTGTCCGACAGTACATTTTTTGACGTCATAAAAATCACTAAAGCCCCGGTGATTGCTTCGCACTCTTCCTGTCGGTATTTCACACCCGGCTGGCAACGCAACATGAACGACGATATGCTTAAAGCTTTGGCCAAAAACGGCGGCGTTATTCAGATCAACTTCGGTTCTACTTTTTTGGATAGCAAGGTGAAGGCTTATAACGACAAAAAAAGAGATGAATACCTGGATATTTTAAAAAAGAAGGGACTTAAACCTAGCGATGAGGCCGCCAAGCCCCTGGAGGAGGATTTCAAGAAAAAGAATCCCAACTTATACGCTGATGTAAAAACAGTGGCTGACCACATTGATCATGTGGTAAAACTTGCTGGGATTGATCATGTGGGGATTGGTTCTGATTTTGATGGCGTGGGCGACTCTTTGCCTACTGGTTTGAAGGATGTGTCTCAGTATCCCAACCTGATCTATGAACTACTTAAGCGCGGCTACAAAGAAGCAGATATTGCCAAAATCTGCTACCAGAATGTATTCCGCGTTTGGCGGGCTACTGAGCAGTTGGCTAAAGGAAAATAAGCAATTGTTCTAAAAAAAGCGGGCTATCCTGGATCAGGAAGCCCGCTTTTTTTGATGGTGTATTTGGAAAATTGAGTTTTGATTGATTCAAAAACTAAATCACCTAACCTGATTTCCACCAGTAAATTAAACGCCAATCTTGGTACCGTCGGCAATATAACAGCCTTTTTTAAGCACAACGATGCCATCGCGGATAACATAAGTATCTCCTTCCATGTCTTTTAGCAGTGGACTACCTTTGATAACGACGTTGTTGCCGATCCGACAGTTTTTATCGACAATCGCATTTTCAATGTAGCAATCCTTGCCAATACCCATTGGCGCGTTCTGTTTTTGAGCCGTCTTGATCTCCTCTAAAGATTCATAGAAGTCAGCGCCCATCAAGATGCTGTTGTTAATTTCGGTGTTTTCGCCAACCCTAGAACGAATACCAATGATGGCGCGATCAATTTTCTTGGCATGAATGATACAACCTTCCGCGATCAAAGCACGGTTGAGGAAGGTGCCATAAACCTTGGATGGTGCCAGCAAACGCGGGCGCGTAAAGACAGTGCGATCATTGTCAAACAAATTAAACTCGGGAACCGCATCGGTTAGCTCAATGTTCGCTTCGAAGAAAGAGTGGATCGTACCAATATCCGTCCAATAGCCATCAAAAGAATAGCTGGCTACTTTGTAACCGCTGCTGATGGCATTAGGAATGATTTCGTTACCAAAGTCAACGGCGTCTTTATGTTCGTTAAAAAGCTTTTGAAGCACTTCTTTTTTGAACAAATAGATACCCATTGAAGCTAAGAAAACCCGGCCTTCCCCACGATTTTTATCATCAACAGCCGATTCCCAATCACCGAGAACATCTTTTTTGGGTTTTTCAATAAAACTCTCAATAATGCCTTCCTCATTCACCTTCATAATCCCAAATCCAGGAGCATCTCTAGCCGTAACGGGGATGGTAGCAATGGTAAGATCGGCATTGCTATCCCGATGGTAACGTGCCAATTCCGCAAAATCCATTTGGTACAATTGATCCCCAGAAAGGATCAAGATGTAATCGTGATCGTGATTGAGCAAATGGTGCATAGATTGGCGCACCGCATCCGCTGTACCTTGAAACCACTTATCGCTATCAGGCGTTTGTTCTGCTGCCAAAATGTCGACAAACCCATAACCAAATAAGTCAAAATGGTAGGTGTTTTTGATGTGCTGGTTGAGCGAAGCGGAGTTGTATTGAGTCACAACAAACATGCGCTTTAAGCCCGAGTTCAAGCAGTTGGAAATAGGAATATCGATCAGACGATATTTACCGGCAATAGGAACCGCCGGTTTTGAACGTTGTTCGGTGAGCGGATACAAACGGGAACCCGCACCGCCGCCAAGGATTAAGCTGATAATCTTCACGACATTAGAATTTTAGATCATTAATTGATAGATGTCTATGTATTGGGTTGCTGCACGTTCCCAAGAGAAATCAGCTTGCATGCCCCTTTGTCTAACTTCATCCAAAAATTCGGTTTGGTAATACAACTCGTGAGCAAGCAATACGGCCTGAGCTGCTTCTCCCAGTGTAAACCCATCGAAGCGGATGCCCCGCCCGCCTGGCTCGCGCACATCAACAACGGTATCCTTGAGGCCGCCAATGGCACGCACGATCGGCACGGTACCATACCGCATGGCGTACATTTGATTCAAACCGCATGGTTCTACCCGTGATGGCATGAGGATAAAATCGGATCCGGCGTACAATTGATGGGCTAGGCCTTCATTGTATTCCAACACCAAAGCACAACGACCCGGAAAACGCCAACTTAATTCCGCCAAAGACTCATGGAGTTCGGGTTCTCCGGTTCCCAGTATCAAAAAAGTAACGCCTAATCCAGTTTCCAAAACCCCATTGATCAAATCAGGCAACAAATCAGCACCTTTTTCCCGAACTAGACGGCCAATAAAGGTAATAACGGGAAGTTGAAGATCGGCACCGCTGAATCGGGCACGCAAAGCATCCTTATTTGCGGTTTTGAATGCACCCGCACTTCCTTGAATACGAAAAGGTAAATAAGGATCGGTAGCCGGGTTCCATACATCAGCATCAATGCCATTGAGAATGCCGTGACATTTAGCGCTTTCGGTGCGGATCAAGCCTTCTAGTCCGTTGGAATAGCTCTTCAATTCCTCCAAATAGGTAGGAGATACCGTAGTTACCCGCCAAGCACACTTGATTGCTGAGGCCAATGGGTTGATGGCGTCCTGCCAGTCCAAAAATCCACCTGAATCGGCGTCCACATCTGGCAACAAATAGCTCTTATCCCATGAGAAAGCGCCGTGGTACTCCCCATTATGGATCGTAAACATGGTAGGAATATCCTGTAGGTCGCGGTAAACCGGACTGTGTTTGACTAGATAAGGAATCAAGCCGCTGTGGTGGTCATGGCAATGAATGACTTCCGGCCGTTCTGGCATGTCCAAAATCCATTGCAATACAGCTTGTTGGAAGGCCAGCCAGCGTTCGGCATTATCGGTATACCAGCCCCGCTGGGAATCGCCATAAATACCTGGACGGTCAAAAAGGCCAGGGAGATTGACCACATAAAGCGGAAATCCCAGGCTATTGCTCACCTCTTGTTCGATGGCAAAAGGATAATAATCTTGTTGAACCCGGAAAGCGCCCGCGTAAACCAAGTTAAATTGTCTTCCTTTGAACCAGGGCAACTGGTACTTCGGGATAACTGCCGCTGAGGGCCAACCTTTGGAACCTAGATATTTGGGCAGCGCGCCAACAACATCACCTAGTCCGCCCGCTTTTGCTGCGGGAAAGCATTCAGCACTAACGTGGAGGATTTTCATGCAGAGTTTTGGTATTATGAACCTACGTCAGTGCTAAAAATAGTATTTTTAAATAGAATAGTTAATATGTAGCAAGAAAAAAATAAGTAGGTGGCCAAGAATTTAATTTAGAATGAAAAGTAAAATATAGGCTTGAAGGGTAAAATATAATTTCGTCCAAGTAATAATAAGGTCTTAAAAGTAATGGAGGCGTTTTTTTTCGACAAAACAACAATGCGGAATGTTGGGCACAAACCCGACATCCCGCATTTAATACTGACCATCTAGGACGATCAATAAGAAATTCCTATCAAGATAAGAAATGAGTCAATAATAAGGTATCAAATTAGACTAGGCTATTTTGATACCTTATTATTGAATCATTCCTAAGCCAGTTACTCTGCTTTCTTTTTCTTTTGGGCTTCAACAGCGGCAATAGCTGCTTTGCTCTTCTTTGGGCGACTGATGCCGTAAGAACTCCGCCACCGCTTGCCTTTTGCTGTTCTTTTATCTCCTCTTCCCATGGTTATGGTTCATTTTTGAATGAAAAAATTATCTTTCCCGCCTTTTTACCGAGATGGAGCGCAAATTTAGTGATTTAATCAGAGTAAAAAGGCACAATGGATAAATTTCCATCTTTTTTATTTTAAAAAATCATACCGAGGAATGATTCAGCCATAAATCATCACTTTACACAAGGTATTTTACCGCCAAAAAGGCAACGCTATTGACCTTCATTCCAAGCCACAATGGCATCGGCTATTTTCCGATCATTGGACAAACGGGGTACTTTGTTTTGGCCGCCTAGTTTGCCTTGTGATTTCATGTATTCCCGAAAAGCATTGGGTTTAAGCGGACGAATCTTCAATGGCCGCAAAATATTGCCTTCAATCAAATCCAGATAATAAATATTTTGCTCGGTCATCAATACATCCAAACGTGCGCTAAGCGCTTCCAATTGATCATCTGGTAGTGCATCAAATTCCACCAACCATTCGTGGTAAGGCAGGCCACCTTCCGGAGGTACAACTTGTGGTGCCACCGTAAATTCGGTTACTTTAAGCCCAAACTCCCGCGAAGCCAGCAACATGGCTTCCTCGACCTCTTTACCGATCACGTGTTCGCCAAATGCTGAGATAAAATGCTTAATACGCCCAGTTACAACCAAACGATAAGGATTGAGGGTAACAAATTCTACAGTATCGCCGATGTCGTAACCCCATAATCCAGCATTGGAATTGATGATGAGCGCATAGTTGACGCCCAATTGCACATCTTTAAGCCAGATCCGGGTAGGATTGGGATTAAACACCTCATCCGCTGGAATAAATTCAAAAAATATACCCGAAGCGACATTGAGCAAGAGCCCTTTGTCGTCTTCCCGATCTTGAAAAGCGATGAATCCTTCCGAAGCGGGGTAAGTTTCTACGCTGTCGATTTTTTCACCCGCCAATTCTTCCAATTTGGCGCGGTACGGTTCAAAATTGACGCCACCATAGACAAAAACGGAGAAATCCGGGAATAATTCCTTGATGGTTTTTTTGCCCGATCGTTCCAAAAGGCGCTCATAATACATTTGGACCCAAGGCGGAATACCACTGATCATCGACATTTTAGCGTTAACCGTTTCATCAACAATTTTTTCCAGTTTGGTTTCCCAATCTTCGATGCAGTTGGTGGTATAGCTTGGCATTTGGTTCGTCTTGAGCCAAGCAGGAATCATGTGATTGGAAATACCCGACAAACGTCCGGTAGGAATCCCCGCTACTTCATCCAGTTCTGGACTACCAGAAAGGAAAATCATTTTTCCATCCAGCCATTTGCCCTTTCCAGTGCGGGCGTAGTAGTAAAAAAGGGCATTTCGAGCTGTTCCAAAGTGATTCGGAACGCTGTCTTTGGTAAGCGGAATGTACTTGACGCCGGAGGTTGTACCCGAAGTCTTGGCAAAATAAGCGGGTCGGCCTTTCCAAAGCACGTCAGACTCCCCCTGTTTGATGCGCTCAATGTAATCCTTGATGCCTTCGTAGTCGCGGACGGGCACGCGATCCCGAAAATCTTTATAGGTATGGATCTCGCTGAAGTGGTGATCGCGCCCGAAAGCCGTTTCACGACCTACTACGATCAATCTTTGAAAAATTCTGCCTTGTTCTAATAGAGCATTGGCAGCCCAGCGTTCAATATCGCGGGCAATGGCTTTGGCGAATGGTCGAATAATGAAGGAACGAAAACCCATAGTTACAGATCCGTGTTGTATGGCAACAAAGGTAGAAATTTTTTCTAGGCTTACGTTTTAGCAAGGAGTTAATAATATAAGGTATCCAGCATCAACTCAAAACTAATTCGTCATTCATCAATATTTTTCTCCTCTACCCTACCATCAGCATGGATCGCAAAACGCCCTTTTTCCCTTGGATGTACATGTTCATAGCTTGGCCAAGGCCACCCGCCAAACTGAGTTCGCTGAAAATCAAGCATGGCTTGTTGAATTTCCTGTTGGGAATTCATGACAAAAGGACCGTATTGTACCACCGGTTCGTTGATGGGCCGACCTTGCAATAAAAGCAGGTGGCTTTCGGTAGCGCCGTTTTTCAATACAATAACTTGATCGGACGCTAGATCAATGGCATGGTTGACGCTCACCGATTGGCCTTCAATGCTCATTCCATCACCTTTATAATAGTATAGCGAGCGATTGGCCAAACTACTAGCGGGCGGGATGCCAAAAGCAGCATCAGGTTCCATCTTGATCACCCATATAGCTACGTCGTGATCAGGATGGGATGCCCAAGAATCAGGCGGCGGAGCCGGGGCTTGTAAAGCTTGCAGGTTGCCGGCAATTATTTTTACATCCGTACTTCTCCCGGCTTCATCTTTGGCCAAAAAATGCGGGATGGTTTCCGACCACAACATGCCAAAATAGGGCGGAACTTTTTTGCTGGTGCTGGGCAGGTTGAGCCAGATCTGAAACAATTCAAATGGGTTATCGCGATCTTCGTTCAGGAGTGGAAACATTTCGGCATGTTGTACGCCAATACCGGCAGTCATCCATTGCACATCGCCATTGCCAAACCGCGCGGTAGCTCCCAAAGAATCCGAGTGATCAACGATCCCTTTTTGAGCGATGGTTACCGTTTCAAATCCCCGATGCGGGTGGGCAGGAAAGCCGGGCGTAGCAGTACCATGGTACATCCGCCAACCGTCTTTGATGGTGAAATCGTGCCCGATATTGCGCCCGCTGAGCGAGGCAGAAGGTCCCATGTTTTCATTACCCCGAGGATAAAAATCTTCATGATAAACACAAAACAAGAAGGGATCCTGGGTTTTCCAGGGAAACCCCAGGGGAGAAATTTGAAGGATATTATTGCTCATTGTAGTTTACTTTTATGGACACAGTTGATAAAAGTAAACTACAAATGGCAGAACTGAAAAGTTTAATCCCTTAAATCTTCTACGTGAAAGCCAGGAAAACTGGCTTTATTGAATACAAAAACCGCATCCTCAATCGGTTTATTCGGAACCAATTTGCTCATCACCAAAGTATACCGCGATCCATCCTTGCTAAATCCCTTGAGTTCCACAAACTCAGCCGTTTTTTTGTCGACGGTTAACCGAAGTTTGGAATACTCCGAAAATTTATCGGTGGGTTTGAATTCAATTTCTTGCAAGATTTTGCCATTTGCGGCATATTCATTGGTAATGCCATAAATAAAATCTTTGCGTTCATAAATACGGAACAAGGCTTGCGGAGAAAGAATCCCTTCGTCTTCACCCGGATCGGGCATGTTGTTGATTTGAACCTCTTTATTTTTAGACATGATCATCCATACTGCTTTTCCATCCGAAAGCACAGTTTGATCGTTAAAGTCCAATTTGTACTTCAACCCTTTTTGCCAAATCTTACCTTTTTGGATTTCTTTGGCTTGTTGAGGAATTTCTAAAGTAAGCGCAAAATCAGCTTCCATGGTTTGAAAAGCTTGGTATTTTTTGCGCATTTTTTCCAAAGTCGCTTTAGCCTCAGGGTCAGATACTTCTTTGGGAGCAACCGGCGGATTGCTCGATTTTTTGGACTTAGTCTGAGCAGGAAGCATTCCAAAAAAAGAAAACATTACTACAAAAAAAACCACAAAGTACTTCATATTTAATGTGCTTGATTTTAATAAATGAGCTGTTCCTAAAACCAGATCAACTAATTGCGCTGGGTTAACGAAGAGTTTGGTTGTTCTATTTGGAAAAACTAATTTTGGTAATAAATATTTAATGCAGAATCCTGCAACTTCTTGCTGATTTTTTAGTTATCTTCGTGTATGAATGACACCAACTGATGATCGATTCACCTGTCCACGATTCTAGCCTGCTAAGACACAAACTACTGGAACAACTGAAAAGTTTTCTAGCCGCCCGTGACTTTTTTTTCTTACCCGAATGGAATCAATTTCGGCGACTAACCCCTGCGGGTTTCCAAAGCATTATTGTTACTTGGAGTCCTTGTGAAGACCTCAGCATGTTGGAAGTACATTTAGGGGTAAGACATGACGCGGTGGAGAACATCGCCTTCCCTTTTACCAATGGTTTACCAGGATTTCAACAAAACAGCATGACCCTGGTCACGCCTTTATCCAAACTTTTTGGCGAACCATTCCAGCGATTTGGCGTGCAAACGGAAGAAGATGTCCTGATCGCAGCCAAAGAAATTTTAAATCGACTCAGCACCCGCGGGGTCAGTTTTTTGGAAAAATATTCTCGTCTGGAGGCCGTAGATACCCTATTTAACGCCAAACCTTCAGAACCTACACCGCTTATTCACAATCAAGTTCACCGCTGTTTACGGGCGATCGCCATTGCTCGACTTTCTTTTCGGCGTGATTTTGAATCGCTCGGCGGTTTTTATCGCCGGCAACTTAAAACGCTTTGCGCTCCTGAGCAAATCGTTGATCGCTACGAACGTCTTTTGCTATATTTGCGGAATTATGCGCAAAACTGAAGTTTAAGATCCTATTTTTTTAGACCTTGAGCGGAATTTTAAATCAACCTGACGTACAACCCAAGCTATCATGGTGGTAGAAGAAAAAAACATCATCGCAATATCGTATGAATTGCGCGATTCCAGCGCAGAAGGCGAAGTACTGGAAGTGACAGATATAAACCATCCTCTCCAATTCTTTTTTGGCGGCGGGCAGTTGCTACCGGCTTTTGAACGCCATTTGCAGGGTTTGACCGAAGGTTCCACTTTTCATTTTACCCTTATTCCTGCAGAAGCTTATGGCGAGATAGAGGCGGACAACATCGTTGATTTACCCCGCGATATTTTTCAAGATACCGATGAAGCAGAAGCAGAGGTGTTGATTGAAGGCAACTTCATTTCATTGACAGACAACAACGGTTACCAACACCATGGCACAATCGTATCCTTTAATGAAGAGACTGTAAAAATTGATTTCAACCACCCTATGGCCGGAAAAACCCTTTATTTTTCTGGCGTAATCCTAAATATCCGTAAGGCTACCGTAGATGAATTGGCGCAGCTATCTCACCTGGAAGAGGACGGGATTCGTGGTTTAGATTGGGGGTAATCAATAGATGCTCCTTACCTTGCAGGATGGAGTAAAATTCCAGATAAAACTCTCAGAAAGATATTAATTTGGCAGTTCATCAACGCTAAGCCAAATGAACAAATCTTCCATTGTGCCGCTGCCTGCTTTTTTTGATCGGTACATCAACTTAGTTCAAGAATACAACCTTCTCAAGGCACTAACCATGTCGTTGGAAGCTCACGCCCATCTACCTTGGAATCAACTGGAAGCCCTAGGAGATAAAGTATATGCCGCCGGCAAATGGACGATCAAAAGCATCATCCAACACATGATTGATACCGAAAAGATCATCACCTATCGTGCGCTGCGTTTTTCTCGAAATGACGTTACTGCTTTGCCCGGCTTTGATGAAGACCATTTTGCCGATAATGCCGATGCCGATCACCGGACTTTGAGCGATTTGCGCACCGAGCAAGCTTTGCTGCGGCAGGTTTCTTTGCAAATGTTTCAGAGTTTTACACCAGCAATGTTTCAGCGCAAAGGCCTGGCTTCTAACAACGAAATTTCTGTTTTAGCCTTGGGTTTTGTAGTGGTAGGTCATGAGCTGCACCACTGGAACATCATCCGCGATCGATATTTGACCCTCTAAATACCTCCAAACGTTTAAAAAAACAAGCACTTATGTCATCCATAGCGTATCGTCAGCTCAATCCTTGGATTTTTTTTATTGCTGCCTGGGTAGGTTTTTTGATTAGCGCCTGTCAGAACAAGCCAGCACCGCCAGATTCCCAACCCGATGTAAGTAAAATCACCCAGCAGCGCCACTGGATCACCGCTTCGTTTATGGATGCACTGAATGGCATGAGCGACAGCTTATCTACGGGCAATTGTATGGAAGTACAGTTTGACGAAAACCGGGGAGATTCTCTTCTAATGATTGTTTGCGACAGCGATGCATCGCTTTGTGCATTTGTAGGCAAAGACCCCAAAACCTTAATGATCACCAGTGGTTTGGGGGAAGATACGGCCAGTTTTCACCTTAACTCTGATGGCAGTGCTACGCTAAGTGGCGGTCCGTTTGAAGATACCCGCTTCGTTGCTATGTCGAATATTCCGGACGATATTGAAAATCCTATTTTTCATTTGATTGCCAAAAATATTGCCGGAAATTACGTTCCGCTCAAAACAGGTGGCACTTTGGACAAAGCCAATCCCATTTTACTTTCTGCTGATGGCAAGATTAAAGGTATGAAAAATGCCGAAACCTTCGAAATCCCGGTAGGCGGCGATTTGCAAGCTTACAATGGCAATATCATCTACTTCAATACGCCAAAAGGAACAACAACGGAAAAAGGTTGGACTTTGAGGAAAGATACCCTTACGCTTTGGAACCTCAAAAACATGAGCGGAGCAGATGAAGTGCCCTATTTTGAAAGGGAAAAATTGTATGAAAAATACTTGAAGCAGCACTAAATGAAAGGTTTCTCTATCGTGCTTATGATGGCAAAAAAACTTTTAAAACTGGGTTCTTGGCCTGTTTTTCAAAGCCTATTCATGGTGCTGAGCTGCTTGATTTGGCAATCCAGCACCATGCTAATCGTTGAGGGGAATATCCAAATCGAACCGGGCGTAAAGTATCAAACACATGTGGCCTTGATTGGTTGGCAAGAATGGGTCAACAACGGCGCAGTAGCAGGCACTACTGGCCAATCCAAACAAGTGGAGGCTTTGCGGATAAAGATTTATGGATTGCCTGGTGCAAAAATTGAATACCGCGCTCATGTCAAAGAAAATGGCTGGCTTCCTTGGGTGAGCGATGGCGAATTATCGGGTACAATGGGTGAAAAAAAACGCGTAGAAGCCCTGCAAGTAAGGCTTGTCAACAACGACAACTATGGCGTGATGTATCAGGCTCACATCCAAAATGTGGGTTGGACGCGCTGGTATACCGATGAAGAAATTGCCGGTACTATCGGGAATAAATTACGGGTGGAAGCGATTAAGATTAGATTGGTAAAAAAAGGGTAAATAATTTCTGGGTAAATCCGTTTACCCTCGAATCAATGCAATGGAACCGTAACTTTTATCTTTACATCATTCCAAATACTTACCAATGCCTTATATCATGGTAGACGTAGAAGCCGACGGCCCTATCCCCGGCGATTACTCAATGGTTTCCTTTGGCGCAGTGCTGGTTAATGAAACCTTGGATCAGCATTTTTTTGGCCAATTGCGGCCCATTTCTGAGCAATTTATACCAGAAGCTTTGGCTGTTTCTAATTACTCGCGCCCTCAAACCCTGACTTTTGATGACCCGGCAACCGTGATGGGGAATTTCAAAAATTGGCTCGCCGATGTATGCACCGATCGCCCCATTTTCATCAGCGACAACAATGGTTTTGACTGGATGTACATCTGCTGGTATTTCCATCATTTCATTGGCGAGAATCCTTTTGGGCACAGCTCCTATAATTTAGGGAGTTTGTACAAAGGATTGGTCAAGGATACCTATAAAAATTTTAAGCATTTACGCGAAACCAGTCATACCCACCATCCTGTGGACGACGCCTTAGGCAATGCGGAGGCCTTATTAAAAATGAAGCACGAATTGGGGCTCAAATTTAAACTTTAAGTCATGAGAAAAATAGGGATTACTGTTTTGTTTTTGTTTCCTTTTCTAGGGTTAAATGCGCAATCACCGGTGAACAAGGTTAAGAAAATTGACGGCCTATCTATTGCATCAAAGGAGCTTGAAAGCGGTATTCAGCACATTGTCGATGCCGCAAAAATCATGGGATTGTCAGTGGTAGTGGTGCAAAACAACCAAGTAGCTTACCAACATTTTTTTGGTCTAAAAAACAACAACACCCAACTACCTCCCACGCCTGAAACCATTTGGTACGCGGCTTCCTTCACCAAACCGGTAATGGCATATTTATGTCTAAAATTAGTGGATCGTGGTCAGCTGGATTTAGATAAACCAGTGGCGGGTTACCTAAAAAAAACCATCGCAGAATATGAGAAGTTCAACGATCTTGCTCAGGAGCCCAATTTTTCGAAAATCACCCTCCGACAGCTTTTGAGTCATAGCTCTGGTTTGCCTATTTTAAGGGGGGTTTATCAAGAAAAGCTTAACCTGATTGCCGCTCCGGGTAATCGTTTTTATTATTCCAACGAAGGGATGAACCTTTTGGGTCTAGTGATTGAAGAGGCTTTGGGAAAAAATCTTCAATCCTTGGCCAAAGAATTGGTATTCGACCCTTTGGAGATGCCCCACAGTGGATTAGTATGGCAACCTAGTTTTGAATCTGATTATGCTGTAGGGCATGATGCCAATGGCGATGTGATCGGCGCTCAAAAGCGAACAAGTCCCCGTGCGGCGGGTTCCATGGTTACCACCGCGCTGGATTATTCTAAATTTATGATTGCCTTACTCCAGCACCGGGGTCTTTCAAAATCTTCCTTTAAGCAAATGTTTAGCCCCCAAATTGCCGTGGGCAGCAAAGCCGGTTTTGGTCCCAACCGCGATGTATTTGATGATTCCTTTAAATCTGTAAACTTGTCGTGGGGATTGGGCTGGGCATTGTTTCAATCACCAGTAGGATTGGGATTTTTCCATTCCGGTAATGCTGATGGCTGGCAGAACTTTGTGGTGGCTTACCCTAAAAAAAAGACGGCGTTAATCCTCATGAGCAATACCAATAACTTTGAGGCTGTAGCCGCTCAATTTTTGGACCTTTGTATTGGCGATCGTTACGCGCCGGTGCAATGGTTGGGGTACAAATAGCTTAATCCTATACCACCCTATTCGCTGCCAACCAATTTTCCAGCACCACCAAAATCCAGATCCGTGACCAAGATACGGTGGCTTTTCCACTGGAAAATTCTTTCCAAAGATTGAGCACTGCCTGGCGGTCAAAATAAGCCCGTTCCGACAAAGCAATCAAACGCTGTTGGCAAAATGACTGCAATTCTCCCTTCATCCATTGATCAAAAGGCAGGGTGAACCCCATTTTTGGTCGGTTAACCACCTCATCAGGCAATAGATCACCCAGACTTTCTACCAGCAGTTGCTTGGGGGTATGTGGATATTTGTAGCCATCCGGAATTTGCAACACCAATTCTACCAGTTTATGATCCAAAAATGGAACACGTACCTCCAGCGCATTGGCCATGCTCATTTGATCGGTATCCCGCAGGAGTACGTTTTGCATGTACGTAGAAATCTCGCACAAAGAAATACGACTCAACAAAGGCAATTGCGCAAATTTTTCTTGATCTGTAAACAAGGCGATGGCCGCGGAGACTTTATTGTCAGGAAGCTTTCCCACTTGCAGCAGTTTTAGAATCTGGCTGTTCATCAACACTTGTCGGTTGATGGGATAAGCTTGGGTAGCGCCTATTTCATCAAGCTCGAGGATATCAGCAACTTTGGCACTGGCTACCGACGGACGTAGATTGTACAATCCCTTGCCTATACTTTTGCGCAAAACCTGGGGAAAGGCATTCAGCCAAGTAAATTGCGACAATTGGGCGCTGCGTTTAAATATGTCGTACCCTGCAAACAACTCATCGCCTCCCAAACCCGAAAAGGCCATCGTAATCCCTGCCGATTTAGTAGCTTTAGAGATAAAGTAAGTATTGGGGCCGTCTCCGCTGGGATGATCCATAGCCGCCAATGCTGCGGGGAGATCGTTCAAAAAATCTTGCGGGTCAAGTTTTATTTCGTGGTGATCAGTCTTAAATTTTTTAGCAATGATGCGGGCATATGGAGCTTCGCTGAACTGCTTTTCTGCAAAAGTAACGCAAAAGGTTTTGACCTGCTCCGTAGCAACTTCGCTCATCAAGCCCACCAAGGCGCTGGAATCAATGCCTCCTGACAGAAAAGCGCCAAAAGGAACATCAGCTACCAGTTGTTGTTCTACAGCGTTGGCTAATGTCTGGTATACCTTTTTTTTCCAAAACTCCCGGCTATGACCCAATTCTTGTTGGGTTTCCTGAACAGGATCCCAATAACAGGTTTCAATTGTACCATCTTGAGTTGCCAGCAAAGTATGCCCAGGGAGCAACATCCGCACGCCTTGTATGATGGTTTTGGGTGCCTGTACGGTTTGATAACGTAAATAGTCTACTAGGGAATCCTGATCCAGCTTACGTGGTACCAGTTCGCTGGCCAACAGGGAACGAATTTCAGAAGCAAAAATCAAATAGGATTCATGTTGAAAAAAATAGAGTGGTTTGATGCCCAATCGATCGCGGGCAATGAACAATTCCTGATCGTGACGATCCCAGATGGCAAAGGCAAACATACCCGACAAATGCTCGACACATTTTTTACCCCAGTGCGCATAGGCCGCCAAAATAACCTCGCTATCGGATTGAGATTGATAAGGATACTGGCTTAATTGGGTGTGTAATTCGCGGTAATTGTAGATTTCTCCATTGAACGTAAGCACATAGCGCTCATCTTGAGACAACATGGGCTGATGCCCGCCACTGCTTAAATCGATGATCGATAAGCGTCGATGTCCTAAGCTAATGGCTCCTTCTTCCCAGATGCCTTCATCATCTGGTCCGCGGTGAGTCATTGCTTTATTCATCAACGTAACTTTTTCTTTGCCGTTGAAAACGCTGTCATTAACTTTTAGGATGCCGTTTAGTCCGCACATTTTTTTAAATATTTAGTGCATTGGATGATACTGTCAAAGCAGAATCTCCAGAATAATTCCATTTTGTTAATTCTTTGAAAATTAACTTATTATGCGTTCTTTGTCAAATAGTTTTTTCTATAAAATGGAGGGAACAACCAAATATGGGATGATATACATCTGATTAAACGCCTCGCGGGTATCAGTTGTTTTAAATCTTCGCCTTAAAATGCCATTAGTTTTTTGACTACGCCATTCTCCCCAACCAGCAATTGGTATAAGTAATTCCCAGCAGGTAACGCTTCCATGTTGATCGTTACCTGATAAGTGCCCGCTGCGTAGTATTTGTTTTCCATTGTTTCGATCAAGCGGCCATTGAGATCCATTAAATTAATGATTACCCTTTCCCCGTTAGGTACCGTGAACTTTATCGTAGTGGTATTGTGGAATGGATTGGGATAATTGGAAGTTTGGAAAAGTTGATCAGCAATAGTGGTGTTTACGCTGGTCGTTACTTTCTTAAAGATTGGTAAAATGGGAAATTTATCCTGCAACACCCTTTCTGGATTAGGTATACCAAACCAATCTTGGATGGTACTCGCATAAACCGAACGAAAATCGTGTTGCATGGGGACGTCATCCGAACCGCTTGTGGTGTCGGGAATTTTTGGATTATCGCCGATGATACCCGGAATGACTTTTTTTCCAAAAACAAATAAAGGTGCGGCCGCACCGTGGTCGGTTCCTAAACTGGCATTGGAGGTAATCGTTCGCCCAAATTCCGAAAACGTCATTCCCGCTACTCGATCTTCTAATCCCAGTTTTTTGAGGTCATCTTGAAAAGCGCCAATGGCTACTGACAATCGCCCCAACAGATCAGCATGATCTCCCTTAGCATTGCCCATGGATGGGTCAACCTGTTCGCTGTGGCTATCAAAACCGTCTAGGGTGACAATATAAACTGGGGTTCTTAATCCGCCACTGATCAATTGGGCTACGATGCGCAATTGGTCGGCCAAGGGATTATCGGTAGCCGGATATTTCGTTGAAATATTTTTTCCTTTTGCAGCCGCTTTTTTGATGACTTCGTAATAAACCTGCGCTTGTTGCGAAATTAGGCGGATGTATTCCAGCTCATCGCCAAAAGGGGTATTGGGTGCGGGCTCAACCACATCATTGACAAATTGGTAAAAAGATTCGGTATCAGAAACCGCAAACCCCATCGGTGTTGGGTCCCCCATCAGCGCCAGTGAAACGATGGATCCAATTTGAATGGCCAAAGGATCGGGCATTTCAGCATTCGGGTAGCCTTTGGGAAAAGTGGGGTATTGCCCTTGTAAATGCCTCCCTAGCCAGCCCGTTTCAACAAACTTTTCGGAATCCGAAGCCGACATCCAAATATCGATGGAGCGGAAATGAGAATAATCTTGATTGGGATAGCCCACATTTTGCACTACCGATACCAGTCCTTCGTTGTACAGATCGCGTACCTCAGTCATCACTGGGTGAAGGCCATTGGCAGGAGCGCCTTGTAACCGGAGCACTTCCTTTTCTGGGATAAGGATATTTTTACGCGATTTGGCTAGGTTGGCGTATTCATCCAAAGGGATAAAAGTGTTCAGGCCATCATTTCCTCCAATCAATTGGATGAGCACCAGTACGCGATCTTGTGGATTCCCGCTGGCAGCCAATGCCCGCAAAAAAGGGATTTGCGGCATAGGGTTCATGGAAAAACCCTTAAATGCAAAACAACTTGCTCCGGCAGCCAGACCAGAATATTGAACAAAATTTCTTCTTTTCATTACGGGAATGTTTTTGGGAATTATGCCAATTGGTATTCCGCTAAGCTCAACATATAGCGGTGTAATGCTTCCAATCGGGTACGAACAGTCTCTCTATTCATTTCATCGGTAGGTTTGGCCAAATAGGCTAGCCAAGCATTCGTCCAGTAGTAATCGTTGCGTTCGCCTGAAAGCAAGATGGTTTTTAGAAAGGCTTTTTTTGCGATTGAAAAACTAACTGGCGAAAGGATTTTTAGTGCGTCTTCAATGAGTAAATTCGGATCTTCAGGGTGAGAAAACTGTTTAGCAAAAGCAATATGATCGATCTTGATCATGGCATTACCGCTGTAAATGGCATCTAGCGCCAAGGCATCCGTGAAATTATTGCGCGCCCGAATGGTATCTGCTGTGATCCACATCCGGTAATAGATGGGCGACTGCCGAAATGCTTGCCAACCCGCTACATTAGGCGGATCGCCAATGATCATGGCCATGTCCGAACAGGCGTAATTAATCGAATATTGCATGAACCATTGATCAATGAGCGCGGTCGAAGGAATAGCAATATTAAAATTGCGCAGCGTCCCCACCACTAGATCAAGCGGCGTTTTGATGTAACAACCTTTATTAATGGCATCAAAAAAGTGCTCGCTTTTAAGCAAGGTTTGTAATACGGGTAAGATTTCGTAATTGCTATCTCGTAATATTTTGGCCAAGGGCTGTATGATGGTACTTTCAATAGTAGCATCAATTTTATAATAGATAAAAAAGCGGTAAATCTTTCGACACAGGTACAGTGCTACTTCCGGTCTGGAAAAAATCATGTTGACAAGCGCATCCAATTCAACTTCCCCCTTGAAATTGCCCTTGATAACGGTATTGCCATAAAACGAGGAAAAGACCTTGTCGTCGATATCATGCGCTTCAGGGTGATGGGTGACTGAAATTGCTTTATCACCTTCTTCAACCCGCCAGCCGGTCAACACCCGCGCAGCAGCAACCACATCTGACTCCTGGTATTGATTGGCAGAATCTTTACCAACGGTGAACAATTCCTGTAGTTCACGGGCATAGTTTTCATCCGGCGCATATTTATTGTTCACATAACCGTTGAGAAAGTAAAGCATCTGTGGATCAATCGTAACGGCTTTTACCAGCGTTTTGAAGTTTCCCAACGCTTGTTTACGGAACAGGCTATTATGGACATAAAGCGCACGCGCATTAAAGACGGTGGTTTTGGTAGAAAAATGGTTGTGCCAAAACAAGGTCATTTTTTCTTGGATATTGGGACCCGCATTGATCATGCGGTCCAACCACCAGCCGCGCCAACTTTCAATACGGCTAAATTCTATGTCACTTGATTTTGAACTAGGCTGGGTAACCCAGGTTCCACCCGATGGAACTACCGGATCTACCAGAGGATTATCGCCTTCGGTATTGTTGTAATTATTCAGGGGTGGACTAGGCACAATGGTAATGGGCTTAAGGACAAGATCTACTGCATCGTTGGCATTTTTAAGCGCACTTAGCTGAGTTAACTGTCCTTTTTTGATTCCAAAAGTGACCCTCCTCAACAAGTGAGCAGCCTGATCTATTCCCCAAGAGCCTACATAAGGCTTTAGATCGCCAGCGAGAGTAAAATCAAAAGTTGAAGGAGAGGGTTGCTGAAAATTATCTGCGAGTTTTTCTACTCGAATGATCCGAGGATGTTTTTTGGAAATAGGGGTAAACAACTGTCTCCGGGAGAGTTTTTTTTCGGTCATTGTAATCGGCTTTAAAATTCAAACGATCGGAGGTAGATTTACCCTACCTTACTGTTTTTTTATTTCAATAATTTAACTAATTTGCGATTCCAACTATTTTGGTCGCTTCGTTATTCATTTTTCGTATTTCCGGTTAAAACCAAGTTTGTGTCAAACCCAATCTCTGAACATGTCTGTGAGGAAAAAACATTTGAGCACTTGTTTCGATTGCACGGACAAGTGATGCGCAATTTTTTGTACTACAAATGTGGTTCTTTACAACATGCCGAAGACTGGCTCCAAGAAGCTTTTTTAAAACTATGGCAAGAATGTGAAAAAGTAACCGTAGATAAAGCCCGCTCTTTTCTGTTTAAAGTATCTAATAATATTTTCCTAGATCATACCCGACACGAAAAAGTGGTTTTGAAGTTTACACAACAGAACACGGCTATCCATGACGCGGAAAATCCACAATTTCTCTTAGAAACCAACGAATTACACCAACAGCTACAAGATGCTATTGCTGCCCTTCCGGAGCATCAAAGGATCGTTTTTATGATGAACCGATTTAACGACTTGAAGTATGCAGAAATTGCCGATCTACTGGAAATTAGCGTTAAGGCCGTAGAAAAAAGAATGCATGGCGCGTTGGTGGCGTTGCGACAAGTTTTGAAAGCAATTTAATCTACGGGTAGGGTAACCCGTCTTTTGAACGTTTTAGACATGACATCAATAGGATATATCGTTAATCCATATAATTACATTAAATGTTTCGTGACGATACATTTTTAGCGCGCTGGTTGTCTGGAAATTTATCCGCT
>JBBRGN010000053.1:0-20179 GCA_038240665.1 Chitinophagales bacterium
GGGGCAATGTACAACTCAAAAAGAAAGACGACGAGTGGACCTTGGAAGGCGAGTGGGATGGCAAATCTTTGTATGGCCCCTGTATCCCCGGTAAGGTGTATCTAAAAAGAGAAGTACCAAAAGCGTAGCCTTAATGAATCAACAATAAGGCATCAAATTTGACTAGTTTATCATCGACTCCACCCCAAGAGGCTCTTTTAACGCGATATTTGTTAATTT
This sequence comes from Chitinophagales bacterium, assembly GCA_038240665.1. Classification (GTDB taxonomy): domain Bacteria; phylum Bacteroidota; class Bacteroidia; order Chitinophagales; family Saprospiraceae; genus Haliscomenobacter. The sequence goes on from JBBRGN010000053.1 coordinate 220, forward strand.
CGCCCATCTTTTAACCGAGTATCCAAACAATGAATATCGTTCAACTGATCCAGCAAAGTATTGTGGAAGGCGTCAAAGCCTTATATGATGCCAATATTGCGGCCAGCGAAGTGACTTTAAGCACCACGCGCAAAGAATTTACCGGTGATTATACCGTAGTTACTTTTGCTTTTACCCGCTACGTCAAGAAAAAACCGGAGGACATTGGTCAGGAATTGGGACAGTATGTAGTGGATCACAATGCTTATGTGCATGGTTTCAATGTGATCAAAGGTTTTTTGAACCTTGAAGTGAGTGTTGATTATTGGCTCAATTTCTTGAAGGAAACCTACGCTAATCAACAATACGGCCTCCATCCGCGCAATGGCCAAAAAGTAATGGTTGAATTTTGTTCACCCAATACCAATAAACCCCTGCATTTAGGACATATCCGCAACATCCTCCTCGGGTGGTCGGTACACAAAATATTAGAGGCTGCTGGGTATGAAACGGTACGTGTACAAATCATCAACGATCGGGGTATTGCCATCTGTAAAAGCATGTTGGCTTGGCAAAAATATGGAGCAGGTGCTACACCGGAATCAACTGGAATGAAAAGCGACAAGTTCGTTGGTCATTACTATGTACTTTTTGACAAAAAATTCCAGGAAGAGTACCAGATTTGGCAAAAAACGCTAGCTGGTCAAGCCATTTTTACTGAAAAAGCCAAAGACGACCAGGACGAACCCACATTTTTTAAAAGTTATAAGGACTTATACTTCAACAATTTCAGCATGCTGGGCGCAGAGGCACGGGAAATGCTTTTGCGTTGGGAAGCCCACGATGAAGCCACCGTCGCCCTTTGGAAACGCATGAACAACTGGGTCTACGCCGGTTTTGGCGCCACTTTTGAGCAATTGGGGGTTGTGTTTGATAAATTGTATTATGAATCCGAAACCTACCTACTTGGTCGTTCGATCGTGGAGCAGGGTTTAGAAAAAGGCGTCTTTTATCGACTAGAAGATGGTTCGGTTTGGATAGACTTAGAGGATGTTAAGATGGATAAAAAACTGGTACTTCGCAAAGATGGCACCAGTGTTTACATCACCCAAGATATTGGCACCGCTCAGCTCCGCAACCAGGATTATGGTATGGACAAGATGGTCTATGTGGTAGGGGATGAGCAAATTTACCATTTCCAGGTCTTGTTTGAAACCCTCAAACGATTGGGCGAACCCTATGCTGGCGGCTTGTACAACCTAGCTTATGGCATGGTGGATCTCCCCACCGGAAAAATGAAATCACGTGAAGGTACGGTAGTCGATGCAGATGACCTGATCGCGGAAGTGGTCAATGAAGCGAAAATAAACAGTCAAGAAAGGGGTGCTTTAAATGAACTACCCGCTGAAGAACAAGCGCAAATCATCCACCAAATTGGATTGGCTGCCCTCAAGTTTTTTATCATTAAAGTGCATCCAAAAAAACGCATGGTTTTCGATCCAAAAGAATCGGTAGACATGCAGGGGCAAACGGGACCTTACATCCAAAATGCCTACGTCCGCATTCAATCGGTATTGCGTAAGGTAGAAGCACAAGATTTGGACTTAGCCAGCGAATACAAAGAGATCGACGTTGTAGAAAAAGACTTGGTGGCTGAAATCCATCAATTCCCTGACGTTATTCTTCAGGCAGCGGCTGAATACGATCCTTCGCTGATTGCCAACTACTGTTTTGGCTTGGCGAAATCGTTCCACCGTTTTTACCACGACTTTTCTATTTTACGGGCAGATTCGGAAGCAGCAAAGGCATTTCGTTTACAGCTTAGTCAAGTGACAGGTCAAGTGTTGCGCTGCGGAATGGATCTTTTGGGCATTGAAATGCCAGAACGGATGTAACAACCCGTTTTTTGGGTCAAGTTGAATTGAAAAATAGTTGAAACGATACAGAAACAGGTTACCAGATGTCTACCAACACCAATATTGAAAAAGAAGAACGGTCGCTCAATTTTATCGAGCAATTCATTGAGGAGGACATTGCGAATGGCAAACATGGCGGCCGCGTACAAACCCGCTTCCCGCCCGAGCCCAATGGTTACTTGCACATCGGTCATGCCAAAGCTATTACCGTCAATTTTGGTATTGCCCAGCGTTATGGCGGTCAGTGTAACCTGCGTTTTGACGATACCAACCCGACTACCGAAGATGTTGAATACGTGGATAGCATCCGCGAAGATGTAAAATGGTTGGGTTTTGAATGGGCGGGTGTTTATTTTGCCTCCGACTATTTTGATCAACTCTACGCCTTTGCCAAGCAATTGATCAACAAAGGATTGGCCTATGTTGACGATTCCAGCAAGGAAGAGTTGGAAGCTATGAAAGGCAACCCCGCTCAGCCAGGTACCAATAGCCCTTATCGCGAAAGATTAATCGAGGAAAACCTGGACTTGTTTGAACGCATGAAAAATGGTGAATTCCTTGACGGTGCTTGTGTTTTGCGCGCTAAAGTGGACATGAGTTCACCCAATATGCACTTACGTGATCCCATTTTGTACCGCATCAAACACGCTCATCACCACCGCACTGGGGATGCTTGGTGCATTTATCCGATGTACGATTTTGCCCACGGACAAAGCGATTCTATCGAGCAGATAACGCACTCCTTGTGTTCTTTGGAGTTTCGACATCATCGCGATTTATACGATTGGTTGATTCGTCAGTTGGAGATCTTTCCTTCCCGACAAATTGAATTTGCTCGAATGAATGTGACTTATCTCATCACCAGCAAACGCAAATTACTAAAACTGGTCACCGAAGGCCATGTTAGTTCTTGGGATGATCCGCGCATGCCGACCATTGCCGGGATGCGTCGTCGGGGATATCCAGCTCAAGGTATTGTCAATTTTTGCGAACGCGCTGGCGTAGCCAAGCGCGACAACATGATCGAAATCGAACTCCTGGAGTTTTCCGTACGTGAGCTATTGAACAAAACTGCCAAGCGCGTCATGGCTGTTCTAGATCCTTTGAAAGTAATCATCACCAACTATCCGGAAGGACAAGTGGAAGAACTGCCCACTGAAAACAATCCGGAAGACCCAGAGGCAGGAACCCGCATGTTGACTTTTTCGCGCGAATTGTACATCGAGCAAGATGATTTTATGGAAAATCCGCCTAATAAATTTTTCCGTTTGGGCCCCGGTTTGTTGGTGCGTTTAAAAAGCGCTTACATCCTTAAATGCGAAAATTTTGTAAAAGATCCAATAACGGACAAAATAACGAAATTGCATTGTACCTATTATCCAGAGAGTAAATCAGGTTCGGATAATTCGGGGTTGAAACCTAAAGGCGTCATCCATTGGGTTTCGGCGGCACATGCCAAAACCGCCGAAGTGCGACAATACGATCGCCTGTTTACCCATCCTGAACCAGATGGACAAGATGGTGTTGATTTTCTGACTTTTGTGAATCCTGATTCTTTAAAAATCATTGATAACGCCTTGATCGAGCCCAGTTTAGCACACGTAGAGGCTGACCAAAGCTTCCAGTTTATGCGTTTGGGGTACTTTGCAGCCGATCCAGATAGTACGCTTGAAAAACCAGTTTACAACTTGACCGTATCCTTGAAAGATGGCTACAAGCCAGGGAAGTAAAGGTGTTTTTGCTTGGAGCAGCTGAACAATCTACTATGGAAATCAAAAATTAATCCCTTAGCAAGCTTTAAAAGTTGGGAACTTCTTATATTGGTTATGTGTTTGATGATTTGATTATTTAACTAACAAAAATTCCGGTTATTATGGACAATCGACCATTAGATTATTTGCGTGAAGATCAGATTCAATTAGAGCAAGCCAATTTCATTACCAAAGTATATACTTGGATGGGTGCAGCTTTATTGTTGACTGGTTTGACAGCCTATTTGGTTGCTTCTTCTCCCACCTTGATTCAATTTATTTTTGGTTATAAGTTCGTGTTTTTTGGCTTGATCATTGGTGAATTGTTGATGGTAGGCTATCTATCTTCAATGGTAAATCGCATGTCGGCAGATACGGCAACCTTTGTATTTTTGCTTTATTCGGTAGTCAATGGCTTAACCCTGTCAGTTATTTTCTTGGTGTATTCAGCTTCCTCCATTGCCACTACTTTTTTAGTAACGGCGGGCACTTTTGGTGCCATGAGTTTGTATGGCTATACCACTAAGCGCGATTTGACTACCATGGGAAACTTGCTATTTATGGCCTTGATTGGTTTGGTTTTGGCATCGGTTGTCAATATCTTTTTCCGTAACCCCATGTTTTACTGGATTTCCACTTATGCAGGCATCTTGATTTTTGTAGGCCTTACGGCTTACGATACCCAAAAAATCAAAGAGATGAACATCATTGGCAACGAAGGTACGGATGAGGATCGCAAAGAAGCCATTATGGGTGCTTTAACTTTGTACCTGGACTTTATTAATCTTTTCTTGTATTTGTTGCGTTTGTTTGGACGTCGCGACTAATACCATTTCATTATAGAATTGAAGCGGGCATGGCATGGAGATTTTCGGCCATGCCCGCTTTGTCGATATGGCTTGGACTTGTTGGCAAGTTTTAGCGCTCAACCATGCATAATCCAGCACGAAAATGTATATTTGCACCCAATGGAAAAAGGACGCATCATTGTTAGTCAAGCGCATTTTGCCCTGATAATTGACCGGCTTTGTCATCAGCTGATCGAGGAGTACGACGATTTTGCTGACACCTGTATTGTTGGCATCCAACGCGGCGGTGCTCCTTTATCCGAGCGCATTTACCGCCACTTGATTGACAATTTAGGCATTGACCACATTGATTATGGCAAGCTCGACATCACCTTTTACCGCGATGATTTTCGGCGCACTGAAAAGCCCCTGGAGGCCAGCGTAACCGAAATGGATTTCATTGTCGAAAACAAAAAAGTAATTTTGATGGACGATGTGTTGTATACGGGTCGTACCATTCAATCTGCTTTGACGGCGCTGAATCATTATGGTCGTCCGGATCGAGCAGATCTGCTGGTGTTGGTTGATCGGCGTTTTAATCGCCATGTACCCATCCAAGCTACTTTTACCGGCATACGGGTGGATGCTTTGGAACGCGAGTACGTAAAGGTCGAATGGGCCAAGTATGCAGAATCAGGCGAAGATCGAATCCTGTTGTTTCCAGATAAAAAAGAGGTGTACTAGGCATGAATACGGGAACCCAAAATTTGAGCACCAAACATTTGCTTGGTATTAAAGACCTCACCTCGGAGGACATCCGCTTGATTTTTCAGACTGCCAGCAGTTTTAAGGATGTCCTTAATCGGCCAATTAAAAAAGTTCCTTCTTTGCGGGATTTGACGATCGCCAACCTTTTTTTCGAAAACTCTACCCGTACCCGAATTTCATTTGAATTGGCTGAGAAGCGCCTTTCAGCCGATGTTGTTAACTTTTCTGCGTCGTCTTCATCGCTTAAAAAAGGTGAAACCCTGTTGGATACCGTCAACAACATCCTGTCTATGAAGGTGGACATGGTAGTGATGCGCCACCCCGCACCCGGCGCTTGCCAATTTTTGTCCAAACACATCGATGCCAATATCATCAATGCCGGCGATGGCACCCATGAGCACCCCACCCAAGCATTGCTCGATGCCTTTTCTATCCAAGAACAATTGGGCGATTTGGAGGGCAAAAAAGTAGCCATTTTTGGAGACATTTTGCATTCTCGGGTAGCGCTCAGCAATATATTTTGTTTACAAAAATTGGGCGCAAAAGTTCGAGTTTGCGGCCCACCTACGTTGATCCCTAAACACATCACCAAACTAGGTGTAGAAGTAGATTACGACCTGCGGCGTACCTTAGAATGGTGCGATGCTGCCAATATTTTGCGCATACAATTGGAGCGTCAGGACATCAAATACTTCCCCTCATTGCGGGAATATTCCCAATATTTTGGGGTCAATCGCGAATTATTGGACAGCATCGGCAAACCCATTGTCATCATGCACCCCGGGCCTATCAATCGTGGCGTAGAAATCACGAGTGATGTAGCAGATTCCGCGCATTCCATTATTTTGCAGCAAGTAGAAAATGGGGTAGCCGTGCGGATGGCCGTGTTGTATTTGTTGGCTGCTTTGGGGAAAGCATAAACAAATAAGGAATTATTTTAGTATATTTTTGCTAAAACACAACATACACAAATGGGGTGATTTTGCGTTTACATCGGGTTGTGGCAAAAAAGCCGGTTCAACGTTTAAAACAAGATGGTATCTAATTTATCATAAGTAATGGTTTTTATCCTATGAAGTACGCAGCTTTTTTTCTATTTTTTGTACTTGGGTTTTTGGTAAATGTGACCGCCCAGAATGCCTATTCCATTAAAATAGAGGTAGCTGGATACATCGAAAAACAGTTGTATCTGGGATACTACCTCGGCGACAAACAATACGTGCGGGATACCGCCCTGGTTAACCCTGACGGATCTTTTGTTTTCAAAGGCAAAGAAGCGCTTCCTCCTGGAATGTACCTGGTTGTATTGGCACCTAATAACGACTTTTTCCAAATCTTGGTGACCCAAAAAGAGCAAACCTTTTCTGTGAAAACCACCAAAGATAAACCTGCTGAAAACGTAAAATTCACGGGATCTCCAGAAAACAACTTGTTTTTGGAATACATCAATTACCTTTCTGCTCAAAGGCCAGAAGCAGAAAAAATTCAGGAAGAAATCGCCAAAACTACTGATCCAACTGCCAAAGAAGCAGCTAATAAAAAATTTGAGACGCTAAACGAAGAGGTCGTCAAATACCAAGCGAAATTTGCAGAAAAAAACGCCCAGATGTTTGCCGGCGCCATCGTCAAAGCCAACATCAATGATGAACTGCCTAAGTTTGAAGGCGCAACGGAGGAGGAAAAACAAACCAAGGCTTGGTTGTACACCCGGAAGCACTATTTTGACAATTTCAACATCTCTGATCAACGCTGGTTGCGTACTCCATTTCTATTCCAACGCCTTGATTTTTACGTCAATAAACTTACCGTTCAAGCGCCTGATTCCATCAATGTAGCGGTAGATTATATTTTAGGCAAACTGCGCCCAGCGCCGGAGTCATTCAAATTCTACCTCATTCATTATTTAAACAATTACGCTGCTTCAAAATTCGTGGGTATGGATGGTGTATACGTTCATATTGCTGAAAAGTACTACGCCAGCGGTCAAGCCGATTGGACAGACGCTGATCAATTGAAAAAGATCGTGGAGAATGCCAAAAAGTTGAAACCCTTGCTGATTGGAAAAATCGCACCGGATATTCAATTGGAAAAACGCGATGGCACGCCTACCACACTCTATAAAACGGATGCCGAATTCACTGTACTGTATTTTTGGCGCTATGATTGTGGACATTGTAAAGAATCAACGCCAGCAATGAAGGCTTTTTACGAAAAATTCAAAGACCGGAATGTCAAGTTGGTAGCAGTATGTGTGAAAAACGCCAAAGAAATTCCCGACTGTTGGAAGTTTGTTGATGAGCAGAACATTGGAGACTGGATGCACACTGCAGATCCTTATATGCGCTATTTTGCAACTTACAATGTAGAGACAACGCCACAAGTTTATATCCTTGATCGTAAAAAAGAAATCATTTCGAAGCAAGTTCCAGCCGACCAGATGGAGAGTGTCATGGAAAAAATCATTGAAATGAATAAAAAGGTTAAGAATTAAGGTTTTTAAGGGATGTATAGGTTAAAGATTCTATCAGCGCTTGAAATTTTGTGGTTACTTTTGCACCAAGAAACGCTAGTGCCATGAAAACGGTATACCTTATTCGACATGCCAAATCCAGTTGGGATGATCTTACCCTTCCCGATAAAGAAAGACCGCTCAACGAGCGTGGACTTCGAGATGCGCCTTTTATGGGCATGCAATTGCGCGCCAAGGCCGCCCGAATTGACCGACTGATCACCAGTCCGGCTAAAAGGGCTTTGGTTACTGCTACTTATTTCGCAGTAGCACTCGGTCTGCCTGCTGAACAAATCCTGATCGAACCAGGTATTTACGAGTCGCAGCCGGACGACATCATCGATATCCTCCGTACTTTATCAGATAATTATACCACCGTTGCCCTGTTTGGTCATAACCCCACATTGACGGCGTTGACCAACTTGTTTGGCGGTTTGGAAGAAAAATTAGATAATTTACCGACCTGTGGCATCATCCGGATTGATGCTGACGTCAATCACTGGATTGATTTTAAGGAGGATATGGGATTTATCACCGAGTTTCACTATCCCAAGCAATTTTTCAAATAAAAATGAAATTAAGGACACTTTGGTATTTGCTTTTGTTACTGGTGTTGGCTTGTACACCTGAAAGGAGTATGCTTCCTATTCCGGAGTCAAAATTAACCGATCTCCTGATTGACATTCACTATGCCGAAGCAGCTAGTGAAGATAAGGTAGGTACAGCGCAGGACAGCATCAAAAAAATATACATGAAAGAAGTTTTCAGACTATATGACGTTAAAGAACAAGATTTTAAAAAAACCATGTTGCTGCTCAAACGCAACCCTGCCCGAATGTTGAAAATTTATAAAAAAATTGAGGAAAAGATGAAACCTTCCAATGCACCTCAATAATGGATTGACATTTCCAGTATGTAAACTCTATTTTCTCAAAAGCAGGTGACACTTAAGAAAAAACCTGGGATTTTGCTTAACCTAAATGATGCAATAGGCGTTAAAAGACTTAACAATTATTTAAAGCCAATCATAGTCTGGTGATTTTTGATTAATCTTAGCTTTGCTTGAATTAACGTTCGTTTAAATTTGCAATAAAGCAAATTTAACGGCGCTACTACCAATCCTTTTAGTCGATAACCAACCTACAGCTCTACATGGACAACAATAAAATCCTTCTCGTAGATGATGAACCAGATATCCTTGACTTTGTAAAGTATAATCTGGAAAAAGAGGGCTATGAGGTTTTGACCGCGAATGATGGCGAAGAAGGCATCATTATTGCTGAAAGAGAACATCCCAACTTGATCATTCTGGACATCATGATGCCTAAGATGGACGGGGTAGAGGTGTGCCGTTATTTGCGGAACAAACCAGAATTTGATAAAACCCTCATCACTTTCCTTACTGCTCGTGAAGAGGATTATTCCCAGATTGCGGCGCTTGACGTTGGCGGGGATGATTACATCACCAAACCCATTCGACCCAGGGTATTGATCAGTAGGGTCAAAGCATTATTGCGCCGCTCCGACCGACTTCCAGAAGAGGATGACTCTGACGTTGTTAGGATTGGGGACATCGCCATCGATCGCCAACGCGTAACTGTACAAAGAGGAGACGAAATCATCGAATTGGCAAAAAAAGAATTTGAATTGCTCTACCTCTTGGTATCCAAACCGGGTAAAGTTTTTTCTCGCGAAGAAATTTTCAATAAGGTATGGGGTACGGATGTAATAGTAGGCAACCGCACCATTGATGTACACATCCGTAAACTACGGGAAAAAATCGGCGACGATTACATCAAAACGATCAAAGGAATCGGTTATAAATTTGATTTTTAATGTTAAAGAATCCCACGCCGCGCCATATTGCTTTGCTTTCTTCGGTTTTTATTTTTAGTGCCGGTTTTTTATTGGTTGTAATTACTGAACTGATTCATTGGGGGGATCTCAATTGGCTCAAGTATACTTTGGCCTCAATTCTTTTTTTGCTTTTCTCCTACGCGGTGTTGATTTACTACCTGCGCAGCTACATCTACCGCAAAATCAAGCTGATCTATAAAACCATCCACAACGAAAAACTAGCGCCTGAAGAAAAAGAGCGCCAAAAAAAGATCAACATCAACAGCAATGTGATGGATGAAGTGGATCAGGAAGTAGCAGCTTGGGCTGAAAATCAACAACGCGAAATCGATAAGTACAAGTCTTGGGCAGAGTACCGACGCAATTTTTTAGGTGATATTTCGCACGAACTCAAAACGCCAATTTTTAATATTCAGGGTTACTTGGAATCGTTGCTAGATGGCGGCTTACAGGATGAATCGGTCAATCTTATTTTTTTGCAAAAAGCTGTTAAAAATGTAGAACGCCTCCAGATCATCATTCACGATCTAGAAACCATCTCCCGACTAGAATCAGGAGAAATGCTGCTTGAGATGCAGTATTTTGACATCAGAGAACTCGCCAAAGAGGTATTCGAAGAAATTGAAATCAAAGCAGCCGAACGCAACATAACCTTAGATTTCAAAGATGGTGCATCCCAAACTTTTCGGGTAAAAGCTGATCGCGAAAAAATTCGCCAGGTACTCATCAACTTGGTTCACAACTCCGTAAAATACGGCGTACCCAATGGGCGTACTAAAATCGGTTTCTATGATATGGACAAACACGTTCTGATCGAAGTAGCGGACAATGGCATTGGTATCCCTCGTCCCCACCTAGCGCATGTATTTGACCGTTTTTATCGGGTGGATAAAAGCCGCTCACGCGCGCAAGGCGGATCGGGTTTGGGACTATCGATTGTAAAACATACCATCGAAGCGCACAAACAAACGATCAATGTACGTTCTAGCCCTAGTTTAGGGTCTACTTTTGGCTTTACACTTGATAAAGCATAGCTGTTACTCCAATAACTCATTAACCAAACCTACTCAAATCTGACTATTCCAGAATTTCTGCAATTTGCTAAAGAATTTTCCATAAAACTATGGTAATTTTGCAGCCGAATTGTGATGGGTGATGGTTTGGAACAACCTACGCTAGGCTTTTTAGTAGGGCAATGTAAAAACCAGTACCGATCTAATCCCAAATAAACGCATACTAAAGCTACCATGATAAATATAGCGAACGTTTATGTTCAGTACGGATTCCGGGTGTTGCTCGATAGCATCAACTTGGTGATTTCCGAAAAAGACAAAGTTGGTCTGGTTGGTCGCAATGGCGCGGGCAAGTCGACCCTCCTTAAAATCATTGCCGGAGAGCAAAGTCCGCAGCAGGGTAAAGTAACCCGCCCGGCAGGTAGTACCTTGGGCTTTTTGCATCAAGAAATGGACATCCCGCATGGCCGTACCGTATTGGAAGAAGCCATGACCGCCTTTGCTGATGCCAAGGCGATGGAAGAAAAAATGGAAAGCCTACACCATGAAATGGGCGAGCGTACCGACTATGATACGGAGTCGTATCACCAACTTTTGGAAGATTTCGTATCGGTAAGTGATCAGTTTCACCTCATGGGTGGCGATACCATGCAAGCCGATGCCGAGCGCATCCTCAAGGGTTTGGGTTTTAAACAAACCGATTTGCATCGCCTCACCGACGAGTTTAGTGGGGGTTGGAAAATGCGGGTTGAATTGGCCAAAATGCTTTTGGCACGCCCGGATTACCTGCTCCTGGATGAACCTACCAACCACTTGGATATTGAATCCATCATCTGGTTGGAAAGTTTTTTGAAAGATTACCCCAAGGCAGTCGTACTGATTTCCCACGATAAAGAATTTTTGGACAATACCACCAGTCGCACCATCGAAGTGGAACTGGGCAGTGTATTCGACTATAAAGCACCTTACTCTCAGTTTGTTGAGTTGCGCAAGGAGCGCCGCGAAAAACAAAAAGCCTCTTACGAAAACCAACAACGGGTAATTGCCGACCGCGAACGCACCATCAAACGGTTTATGGCCAAAGCTTCCAAAACTACCATGGCGCAATCCATGCAGAAGCAACTCGATAAAATGGATCGCATCGAGATTGAAGATGAGGATTTGGCGACCATGAATCTACGTTTTCCACCGGCACCGCGTTCGGGCCAAGTGGTGGTAGAAGGCCATGAAGTTGTAAAGCGCTACGGTGACCTGACAGTGCTCAATCAAATTGACATCAAATTGGATCGTGGGGATCGCGTCGCTTTTGTAGGCCAAAACGGACAAGGAAAAACAACCTTGGCAAAAATATTGGTCAATGAAAATACCCTTACCGATGGTAAAATTCAATTGGGGCATAATGTTCAAATTGGTTATTATGCTCAAAATCAATCTGATACACTGCAATCTAATTTGACGCTGCTGGAGACGATGGAAAACGCTGCGCCACCAGAAATTCGACCACGGGTTCGACACATCTTAGGTGCCTTTATGTTTAGTGGTGAGGATGTGGAGAAAAAAGTATCGGTACTTTCTGGAGGGGAACGCGCACGTTTAGCTTTGGCTTGCTTGCTGCTTAAACCTTTCAACTTATTGGTACTGGACGAACCTACGAACCACTTAGACATCCTGTCAAAAGATGTGTTGAAGCAGGCACTGTTGGAGTACGACGGTGCGATGATTGTGGTATCACACGACCGGGAATTTTTGGCTAGTCTAACTTCTCGTACTGTCGAATTCCGCGATGGCAAACTTTACGATCATATTGGCGATGTCAATGCGTTTTTGGAAAAACGCAAAATGGACAACATGCGCCAAGTAGAATTGAGTGGAAAAAACAATGGAACCGCTTCGGTCACTGCCGCCAATAGCACTTCCGCTAGCCATAATGGGAATAACAATAGCATCAATAGTGTAAGCGCTACAAAAAGCGCTCCCAAACCTCAATTAAGCCACGAAGAACGAAAAAAGATCCAGCGTTTAGTCTCCAACGCAGAAAAAAAGGTAGAAAGAATTGAAGAAGAGCTGACCAAAATGAATGCAAAAATGGCTGCTCCCGACTTTTACACGTCATCGGATGCCAATAAGCTCATGGAGCAATACGAGTTAAAGAAAAAAGAATTGGATCATGCCATGGAAGAATGGGAACAGGTCCAGTTGACTTTGGAGGATTAGTGGATTTGAATTTTTTGTTGATTTTCTTTTAACACTTCGTTAACTGACGAAGGATTAAACCTAGGCTGTTAAGGGGAGTCAATAGGTACGTAAATCAACTTATTCAATCTTTTTTACCTTTTAAAAATTCAAAACCATGAAATCCAAAGTAATCGTTGCCTTGTTCTTGATGATCGGAATGACTACCGCTATGTTTGCTCAAAACGGTACTCCGGCTACCCCTGGCGTCAAAGAACGTCAACAAAACCAACAAGCACGCATCGCCAATGGCGTTAAAACCGGCGAATTGAATGCCAAAGAAACAGCTCGTTTGGAGCGTCAGCAACATCGCATTCAGCAAGATAAAAGAGCTGCAAAAGCTGATGGCACCGTAACCAAGGCAGAACGTGCCCAAATCCATGCTCGTCAGAATGCTGCTAGCCGCAACATTGCTCGCCAAAAACACGATGGTCAAGGCCGTCACCACTGATCAGGAGCTACGGCTAGATGGATCAAAGCCTGCGTAAGCAATTTGTCTTTGACCAACAAAAAGCAATCTGTCCTAATGAAGGGCAGATTGCTTTTTTATTGCTGGAAAATTTGTTTGTACGCACTTCTTTGGTCATTTTTGTTGTTAATCACTTGTGTTTACATCAATTTTCGTACAAGCAATTTCTTATGAACAACCGGATACTATCCTTTTTGATTTTTTCGCTTTCATTGGCTTTTTTTCAAACTCAAGCTATTGGTCAATCTCAAGCAGTTACATTTAAAACCGAAAAAAAGACCGCTAAAACCGGCGAAACGGTTTGCGTTAACTTTACCGCTGCTGGCTTCAATCAGCTATTGTCCATGCAGTACACCATCAAATGGGATCCCAAGGTGCTCCAATTCAAGGAAGTAAAAAACTTTAGATTGCCTTTTCTAACCAAGGATAATTTTGGATTTACCCGGATGGGTTTGGGTCTCATCCCAGTTGTTTGGATCGACAATGCCTTGAAAGGAGTAGATCTTCCGGAAAACATTCCGATGTTTCAAATGTGTTTTACCGTAAAAGGTAAGGCCGGGACTACCAGCGCAGTTTCTTTTTCTCAAAGTCCAACTCCGTTTGAGTCCATCAATAAATTAGAAAAACCGGCCAAAGTAAGTGCGGTCAACGGTTCTGTTACCATAAAATAAGCCTTCAATTTGCGTGACTTATCGCATTGATTTCGCTAAAGAAAAAAAGCAGCGTTCCATCTCGGAACGCTGCTTTTTTTAACCTATAAAAAACGAATGGTTTTTGGAAAAAATTAATGGGCGATGTTTCCCAGATTAAGGACAAATCCTGCCATCTTGTATTTCTTTTTCAGACTCACCAGGTAGTTTTGGGCAGCCGCTTCGGTTTTGAACGGGCCAAGGATCACTTTGTAATCAGGTCGGCCATCAGCGCCCTTTGCAATGCTCAGCAATACATCGTCAAACCACTTACTTTGGAGCTCCACCACTTTAGCCATAGCGCTTTCATAGGTAGAAACAGCAACTAATTGGATGCCAAAACCCGCACTTTTTGAATGTTCCAGCGCTACTTTATAGAGTCCATAAGCATTGTACTCATCCCGAACCAAACTTGCTTTGTCGGGCTGTGGTTTTACTTTCTCCTTATTGAAGGTAACCAAAGTCCCTTTTTCTTGTAGATCTGGACGCTTGAGTTCTGGTTTAGGCTCCGTTTTCGGGACAACAATTTTTTTGACAGGAGAAGGAGTTGGTACGACCCTTTCGGTGTTAGGAGGTACAGGGCCACGCGTATTGATAGTTACTGGCGTTGGAGCAGGTTCCGAAATGGAGGTAGTTTCTCTAGTGGCATCGGTACCCACTACTTCAATCTGAACTTCGGCTTCACCATCGCGGAGCATGTCAATTTTTTTGGCAGCAGCGCGGGATAAATCCACAATGCGTCGACTGACGTACGGGCCTTGATCGTTGACACGTACTACAACTGACTTTTTATTATCCAACCGAGTTATCCGTAAGTAAGTACCCAATGGATGGGTTTTATGAGCCGCAGTGAGTTTGTTTTTATCATAGCGCTCCCCATAAGCGGTGGTGCTGCCTTCAAATTCATCAGCGTAATAACCAGCTAAACCAATCTCTTGGGCTTGGAGTGAAAAAGTGCTGATAGCGACAAAAAGTAAGGTGGCAAAAAGGTTATTTGCTTTCATTTTGGATATGATTTTTACCAAATATACCAAATATAAAGCTTTTATCAAATAGCATATTGTGTAACTTGGCAATAATTACACGGAATCAAGATGGGGAGGAAGGTGAAAACCCAGCAGATAAAGGCAACTTACAGGTAAAATTCAAGGAACCCGTGTACAGCTTGCATTAGGCCAATACCGATTAATATGCCACCTATGATCTTGTTCATCAAACGATTGATGCTGGTAACTCGATTAATAACCAGCTGGCCCAATTTAGCGTAACCCAGCAAGGCCAATAATTTTCCGCTCGCAACACCCAATACAAATACACCCAATAATTGTATGCCTAAATGAGCAGATAAATCTAAATGTTGGCTGTTTTTTAAAAAAGAAAGGATGAAAATCCAAAAAGGGATGGCCTGAGGATTGGCAATGGCAATCAAAATACCTTGGAGGAAATTGCTCTTCTCTTTTTGATTCGGGTTGTTTTTCGCATCGCAACTCGGTTTACGAAAAAGAAAAAAGCAACCCATGGCCAGGAAAACACAGATCGTAAAAAAATTGAAGTAAACGTTCCCAGTCATCCACTTTTGCATGATGGGGCTGAAACGCAACGCGATCAAAGATTGTGGAATTTCCACTAAGGCCGCAGCGCAGGAAAGTTGAAAAGCAGCGCGAAAACTGCGGTTGATGGTGGTATCAACAACTGACAGATTAATCGGTCCGAACGGAAGAGTGCCTACAAAACTGGCTAGAAGACCTACGCTGAAGATTAGAGCGGGTGTTTGCTCCATTTGGTTTAAATGTTTGGTCAAAGATAGCACCGTTTATCAAAAATAAAAGGTCTTCTGCCGGTCATACTGAACCAAAGGGTAAATTTATTTGTAATTTTGAGACTTATTGAATTGTATTCAAGCATTGAAGGAGTAGTATGAGTAAATTAGGAAAAGTACTGGTGGCCATGAGTGGCGGTATTGATAGCACTGTAGCGGCAATGATGCTCCACGAGGAAGGATACGAAGTGATTGGCATCACCATGAAAACCTGGGATTATGCCAATTCTGGGGGTTCCAAAAAAGAAACAGGTTGTTGTAGCTTGGATTCCATCAACGATGCCCGTCAAGTTGCGGTAAACATGGGTTTTCACCACTTCATCATTGATATTCGAGAAGAATTTGGCGATTACGTCATCGATAACTTTGTGGAAGAATACATTGCCGGGCGCACGCCCAATCCCTGTGTCTTGTGCAATACCCACATCAAATGGAATGCTTTGCTCAAACGCGCTGACGCCCTCGATTGCGAGTTCATCGCTACGGGGCATTATGCCCGCATCAAGGAAGCAAATGGGCGGCGATTTATCTCCAAAAGTGCCGACGACAACAAAGATCAATCTTACGTTCTGTGGGGCTTGACCCAAGAAGCGCTCAAACGCAGCCGTTTCCCGTTGGGGCACCTCACCAAGCCGGAAGTAAGAAAAGTTGCATTTGACGCGGGTTATGCGGAGTTGTCAAAAAAAGCCGAGAGCTACGAAATATGTTTTGTACCCGATAATGATTACCGTGGTTTTTTGAAACGCCGCAAACCCGAACTGGAAGCCGAAGTAGCAGGAGGAGACTTTGTAAATACGCAAGGCGTGGTACTGGGCAAACACCAAGGTTATCCTTTTTACACCATTGGTCAGCGCAAAGGACTGGGTCAAGCTTTCGGCGAGCCCATGTTTGTGAACAAGATCATTCCAGAAACCAATACGGTGGTACTTGGTACTTTAGACGAATTGGTTCGCAATGGCATGACGGTTTATCAACCCAATATTCAAAAATACGATCGTTTACCGGATGGTTTGGAAGCTTTGACCAAGGTACGTTACAAAGACTCCGGTACACTAGGGCAATTGTCTACACTACCCGATGGCAAGATTTCGGTGGAATTTTTTGCTAACGTCAGCGGCGTAGCTCCTGGTCAATCTGCCGTTTTTTACGAAGGCGATGACGTGGTCGGCGGCGGTATCATTCACAGCAGCCTGTTGCTGCAAGCCCATCAGATCGCCCAATGAAGCATTTTGGTATCCTATTGATTTGGGCAATTGGCAGCTTGGGTACCAGCTGTTCAAGTGTTCTGGATGATAGCACTGATCTGGCGCAGGAACAATATTACCCCTTGGCGATTGGCTTGGAACGTAATTTTCAAGTCGATAGCATTTTTTTTACCCCCAAATTTGGCGGGGTCAATATCGATTCCTCGAGTACGCTGGTACGCGAACACCTGACCGATACCCTGCGTACCCTCACCAAGGAACTTGCTTTCCGGGTGGAGCGATATGAACGGCGTAAAAGTTCCGACCCTTGGGTATTGCGCAAGGTTTTTACAGAAATGCGGAGCGGCCAGCGCCTGATTCGCGATGAAGACAACCTCCCTTTGATCAAAATGATCTTCCCGCTACAGGTTCAACAAAAATGGAACAGCACGGCGTATCTGGATCCAACCCAAACCGTAAAAGTAAGGAACCAATTTTTGGAAATTTTTAAGGGCTGGGAATCGAATTTGACGGAATGGCAAAATGTTTGGCAGATGAATGGCAAAACATACGAACAAACATTAAACATCCAAACCGCGGA
This sequence comes from Chitinophagales bacterium, assembly GCA_038240665.1. Classification (GTDB taxonomy): domain Bacteria; phylum Bacteroidota; class Bacteroidia; order Chitinophagales; family Saprospiraceae; genus Haliscomenobacter. Next base: position 17,795 of record JBBRGN010000053.1, read on the forward strand.
TTACGAAAACGCCTTGGAGTTGCGCAAAGGAATGGAACGCTACGCCCGAGGCCTGGGTTTGATCTACCGGGAATTGCAAGTTTTGGATACCCAGTGCATCAATTGTCAAGGCCAGACTTGGGAACGCAAAGCCCAACGTGGTTTCATTTTGCGGCAACGTAGATTTTGAGAAAAGAACGCTACCTTTGATACCAATGAGTAACAATTACATTGCAATCGGAAAAATTTCCAAAGCACACGGCCTAGATGGTAGCGTACGACTCCTGATCAAAGATCGTTATGTCGATGATTTTAATGCTACCGATGTGGTGTTTTTGGAAATCAGTGGTAAACCCATTCCCTTTTTTATCGAGGAAGTAAAAGGCGGTAACGATCCCATCGTCAAGTTTGAAGACATCAAAAACGTAGAAGCTGCCAAACTACTGGCCAATAAAGAAATCTTGCTGCGGGAATCAGACTTGTTGCCCGTTTCCGCCAGTGAAACCGAGGAAGAAACCGAAGACGACGATCGCTACGAGCGTTTTCAAGGATTTGCCATAGAAGATCTTACGCTGGGGCTCATCGGCAACATCAGCGAAGTAGTAGAGTTGCCCGGCCAATTTCTAGCGCTAGTGGATCACGATGGGGAAGAGGTTATGATCCCCTTACACCCCTCTTTAATACAATCTGCCGATCTCAAAAAGCGGATTTTAAAAATGGATTTACCCGAAGGATTATTGGAGTTGTAGATTACAGCTCAAGCCGCAATGCTGGGGTTTTTTAAAAAAATTCTACCTTTACGGGTCAAAACGAAAAATACAAAAACAATGGCCAAGGACAAGTCGCACGCGCTTACTTTTATTTTCATCACCATGCTACTTGATGTTACCGGTATTGGGATCATTATTCCGGTGATGCCCAAGTTGCTGATGCAACTTACCGGCGTTGGTTTGGGACAGGCTGCCCAATATGGCGGCTGGCTGATCTTTGCTTACGCGTTGATGCAATTTCTTTGCTCCCCCATCTTGGGCGGATTAAGCGACCGCTATGGTCGTCGACCAGTGCTGCTTTTCTCCTTATTTGGTTTTGGCATCGACTATATCCTTTTGGGTTTTGCGCCTAATATCGGCTGGCTTTTTGTGGGGCGTATCATTGCTGGGATTACTGGCGCGAGTTTCACTACTGCTGGCGCATACATTGCCGATGTAAGTCCGCCAGAAAAAAGAGCCCAGAACTTTGGTTTGATTGGCGCTGCTTTTGGTTTAGGGTTTATTATGGGGCCTATTTTGGGAGGTTTTTTGGGAACCTACGGCGCGCGGATACCCTTTTTTGCTTCCGCCGTTTTGACACTGCTGAACTGGCTTTACGGTTTTTTCGTTTTACCAGAATCACTTTCTCTAGAAAATCGCCGTTCCTTTGATTGGAAACGCGCCAATCCCATTGGCTCCTTGATGCAATTGGGGCGCTATCCCGTTATTTTAGGCCTACTGCCCCCGTTTATTTTGATTATTGTTGCGGGCTACGCTACCCAAAGTACCTGGACGTTTTTTACCATGCAAAAATTTGGTTGGAATGAAAAAATGGTCGGACTATCGCTGGGGTTTGTAGGGGTGATGGCGGCCATTGTACAAGGCGGTCTTACCCGAGTGATCATTCCCAAACTGGGCAACAACCGTTCCATTTATTATGGCTTGTTGTTGTACTGCATCAGCATGGCCCTGTACGCTATGGCCAATCAAGGTTGGATGATGTTTTTGATTACCATAGTGGCCTCATTTGGCGGTCTTTCCATGCCGGCGTTACAAGGCATCATGTCCAATCAAGTCCCCGTGAACGAACAAGGCGAATTGCGGGGCGGTTTGACCAGCTTGATGAGCTTGACCTCCATTTTTGGTCCTTTGTTGATGACCAATCTTTTTGCCTACTTTACCTCACCAGTAGCGCCAATCCAATTGCCAGGCGCGCCTTTTTGGGTGGCATCAGTGATGATTTTAGCTGCCTTGATTCTTACTGTTTTTGTGTTGAGAAACTACCAGGAACTTCCAAAAGAGGAACCGGTAGGGGAGGAGAAGGCGGTCTGAAGCCTGCATTGTTTAGATAGGGCTATTCAGGAAGAATAAATGTGTCAGTATCAAAGGTCGGAGGCCCATTAGATGATATGGATTTTTGAAAAAAAATCAGAAAAAATTTAAAACATTCGTATATCCACCTTTTGTTTATCGTTATTGCGAAGTAATGGAGTGAGAGTACTTCGTATATTTTTGAGTTGTGTGCCATTTGCAACAACCTCGTAATTTTGACAGGATTAAAAGAAATATAATTTAAACAAACTCTAAAATGAAAAAATCTTTCTACGCAGTATTACTTCTTACAATCAGTATTGTTTTTTATAGTTGTAGTTCAAAT
>JBBRGN010000054.1:0-19811 GCA_038240665.1 Chitinophagales bacterium
AAAATCAAGGATCTGATTCGAAATAGATGTTAGTCATCAGGTTGGGCTAATCTTGGGCTAAAAAAAAGTTCAAGTTGGGATTATACGGATGTTAATTATGTTAACGAATGTAAAAGTCCTAAATTAGTATAAAATAACCAAGAATATAGCGAAAGATTTTTTTCTTAATTTATTCTACAGAATTAAATTTTGAAATCATAAAACTACAGTTTTTAAGTTAAAAAAAAGTAAAATCATCGGGGTTAAAGTTTACAATTGATAATTTCTGGCAAAATGGGTAGATTGTAGCATAGTTTCAACACATTTGATCGTATTTTAGGGTATTGTGTTCAGGTTTTATAGTTGACCTTAGTTCTAAAGGCACAAACTTTTAAACCTGAATACAAACTAGCTTTTATCGTACCTTTCGAAAGGGCAAATACTATTTGGAAAGTCTCTTGAAACACCTCATCCAATTACCGGAATTTACTAGGAATGAAAATACATCGACAACTGTTACTCTTGTTTCTACTTACTGTTTTAGTGTATTCATTTTTACCCGCTCAGCGGAATGATCTGTTGTTTCCTCCAGGTCAACAAAAAGTAGACATCCCTTTTGATTACCAAAATAACTTCATCATTGTCAGCTTGGTGTTCAATGAGGTTTTTCCTTTGCGGTTTATTTTTGACACCGGAGCGGAAAATACGATCTTGATCCAGCGGGAAATCACCGATCTTTTGCAGGTCGATTATCAAAAAAGGTTTACCATTCAAGGCGCGGATTTGGGTTCTCCGCTTTTTGCTTATTTAGCCCGGGGAATTCACTTACGGATGGGGGATTTAAATGCCTATGATCGATCCATTCTGGTTTTGGAAGAGGATTATTTTCACTTTGATCAGTTTTCGGGCATTGATATTCATGGTATTCTGGGCGCCGATTTTTTTCGTCGGTTTATCGTCAAGATCAATTACCAAAAGCAAATCATTACACTACAAGATCCTACAAGTTTTAAACCACCAAAAGGGGGAAGGTACTTGGAATGCCCCATGGAATTACACCGCAACAAGCCTTATATTCACGTTGAAACGCTCCTTACCAACGATACACTGGTGAATACCAAACTCCTGATGGATACTGGTGCCAGTATTCCTTTGCTGTTGTATACGGCTACGCATCCCGATTTGCGAATCCCGTCCAAAGTGATTGAGAGCAATATTGGCATCGGATTGGGAGGGATCATTTATGGTTATCTAGGGCGAATCAAATCACTGAAACTAGATCGGTTTGCTTATGATGAGATTTTGACCAATTTTCAAGAATTGCCCCCGGTGGTCGATACTTCTTTTTTACATGGCCGCAATGGGATAATAGGTAATCAATTGTTGGAGCGTTTTGTCATCTTGATCGACTACATCCACGAAAAACTGTATTTGCAGCCAGATCCCGGTTATAAAAATGATTTCATCTTTGATCGATCTGGTTTGATTTTAGCTGCCTCGGGCGACAACCTCAATAAGTTTACGGTTTTTGATCTGGTGCATAACGGGCCTGCCGAACGAGCAGGCATCCTAAGGGGTGATGAAATCCGCTACATCAATGGGCTGCCATCGCGGTTTTATAAACTTGAAGATCTCAACCAGAAATTCCGAAGAAAAATAGGCAAAAAAATAAGGTTGGTCATTTACCGCAATGAGGTGCGGATTGACAAGCAATTCTTGTTGGAACTGATTATATAAAGAATGATTCAACAATAAGATACCCATTTAGACTGCCCCTTTTGCCGCCTTATTATTGACTCAGGCCTAAAAAAATCCCGAATTTTGATGGTTATTCAAAATTCGGGATAGCAAGAATCAAAAATCAAAGCGGTTGCGCTTGATTACTTCTTCCACTCAGCAATAGACATTTTATTCATCTTGATGTAGTCATCATTTTTAGCCTTTTCGGCCAAATCCAATGAACGGGTAGCCGCAGCGATGGCTTCTGGCTTTTTGCCCAAATCTGCTAAGATCAAAGACTCACGGCGCAAAGTCCAGAACTGAGGATCCATTGCGTTGGCTTTTTGAATCCATTCCAAAGCTTTTTTCAAGTCTTTTTTGTTGTCGTGGTAGTAGTTGGCAGCAGCAGCATAGTCGTTGGAAGAAGGACCAGCCATGGTGCGCTCGATCGCAGCAGATACTTTTTTATCCACTTCTACTTCCAAAGGCAAGTTTACTTTGGTCATGTCCCAAAGCAATTCAATGGTTGCAGTGTTGCTTTTTACATTGCTTAGTTCAATTGTGAAAGTCTCTACTTTGCTGCCCAATTTCTCAGACTTAGCAGTAAAGGAAGCGGCAGGTGTTTTCTCTACATAAGAGTTCCAGTCGCCAGTGTCGTAAGTGTACAACATTACTTTCCATTCGCCAGCAGTTGGAGTAGTCAAAATAGCGTAATCACCTTTTTTCAAAGCTATACCGCCTACTTTTACATCGTCGCCAAAAGAAAATTTGGTAGCGCTGTTGGCTCCAGTTCTCCAGATTTTGTCAAAAGGTACGACTGCATTAGCCGCAGTTCCAAAGATGGTGCGGTCTTTTACACTTGGACGAGAGTAAAGGATACCTACATCCGTAAGACCTACTTTTTGCTTGAATTCAGCGGTAGGGCTAGGCGATGGCGTTTGAATTTGTGCATTCAGCGTTAGTCCTAGAAAAAGAACACAGCAGGTGATGATCAATTGCTTCATCAGAATTTGGTTTTTTATTGAAAAATTAGTGATTTCGGGCGTAAAATTAGTTATTTAGATTGGGGATTTTAATTATTTTTAATTGTTGTCCATTCACGACAAAAAGGATGATTGGGGGTTTATGCCCCAATTTCTAACTATTTCAACTCATTACAACCATTATGACCATCGCCTTAATCGCCCACGACGGCAAAAAAGTAGATATGGTAGGCTTTGTACGCGACCATATTGAATTTTTTAAAGAACGCAACATTCATCTCATCGCCACGGGAACGACGGGCTCTTACCTGGAAAAAGCGGGTTTGCAAATTGAAAAAATGCTCAGCGGTCCATTAGGCGGGGATGCCCAGATCGCTAGTAGGTTGGTAGAAGGGAAAGTAGATATGGTCATTTTCTTTCGCGATCCACTGGGCAAGCATGCGCACGAGGTGGATGTCAGCATGCTGATGCGTTTGTGCGATGTCCACAACATTCCTTTGGCAACCAATCCGGCGGCAGGGACGCGTTTTGTGCAGTCGTTGCGGCATGAATTTAGTAAATAGATTTTAAAGAAAATACGAGTAGTACAGCATTCTGGCTATCAAAAATTTCAGTAATGGAACCCATCATTCGTATTCAGAATTTGCAAAAATTCTACGGGAAAAAAGAAGTACTCCATGGGATTAATCTCAGCATACTCCCCGGACAAATCATTGGCTACATCGGCGCAAATGGCGCTGGTAAATCAACTACCGTTCGCATTCTAGCCGGTTTGGATAAGCAATTTAACGGAGAGGTAAGCATCAAAGGGATGGATGTGCGCCAGGATGCCCTGGCCATCAAAAGGATCATCGGTTACATCCCCGAACTAAACGAAATCTATGACGTACTTACCCCCAAAGAGTTTCTACTTACCGTAGGTCGGTTGCACGATCTCAGCGATGAAACCATCCTTCAGCGCAGTACGGATATGCTGGTTTATTTTGGTCTTGGTGATCAATTGGACAACCGTATGGATACTTTTTCCAAAGGGATGCGACAAAAAGTATTGTTGGTATCCGGGTTGCTCCACAATCCGGAAATCATTTTTATGGACGAGCCCCTTAGTGGTTTGGATGCCAACGCGGTTATTCTCGTCAAGGAGATCATCGTTCAGTTGGCGGAGCAAGGTAAAACCGTGATTTACTGTTCGCACAACATGGATACGGTAGAAAAAATATCCGATCGCATCATTCTCATTGATAATGGCAAAATCATTGCCGATGGCCCTTTCGAGGAGTTAAGGCGCAATGAAGGGGATAGCTTGGAAAAACTGTTTTCCCAACTTACTGGTCAATCGGGTTTTGAGCAAACAGCCAATGCCTTTACCCAGTCATTTTCTAAACCCGAGGATCGCTATGAATAAATTATTACTCAGCTCCATTTATTTGTTCAATCCGTTGTGGCGCAGCTTGGGCGTTGAACCTCGCCATTTGTACACCATCGTTGAAACCAAGTTGATCATGGATGGTCGTCGAAAGGGTGCGATATCCTATGCTTCCAATCGGGCAAAAAAGGAGGTAAAAGGACAGGATGTGTTGGCAATGGCCATGTTTGGATTGCTAGGATTGTTGTTTATGTTTTTTCTTTTTGCGTTGCGTTACCGGCCTTCGGGCTTATTTGTGTATTTCAGCGGTTACATGGCTTTTTTGGCCATGACTTTGATTTCTGATTTTACCGATGTGCTGATCGACGTTAGGGACAACTATATCCTGCTACCGCGACCTGTCTCCAGCCGTACCGTTGGGGTTTCGAGGATTTTACATATTCTATTCTATTTGATCAAACTCATCATTCCTTTGGCGGTGCCAGCCATGGTTTTTCTAGTAATTGCCGACGGCGTTTTGGCCTTGTTGCTGTTTGTTCCCTTGATGTTGATCGCAACGATAATGACTTTGCTCTTGGTAAACTTGATTTATCTGGCTTTGATGAATTTGACGACCCCGCGGCGATTCAAAGAGATCATCCATTTTTTTCAGATTGTTTTCTTTGGAATCTCCTTCGCTGGGTATCAATTGCTCCCCCGCTTGATCGGGGCCAATCTGGGTGGAGACATCAATTTACTCGACAACCACTGGTTTGGTTTTGCACCATCCAGTTGGTTGGCTGCCATTTGGTCGTGGTGGTTATTGGGAGATACCACACCTTATATATATGTATGGGCAGTCCTGGGCTTACTTTCCCCAGTGGTATCGATTTTTCTTATCGCCCAGTTTTTATCTCAAGATTTCAATGCTAAACTTTTGGCTTTCGGCGAAGGAGGGGGAACCCATCAAAATCGAGCCAAAAAAGTAAAAACCGATCAACAAAAAGCAAGACCTTCCTGGATGACCCTCACTGGGAACTGGATCTGCAAAAACACGACCGAAAAGGCTGGATACGAACTTTCATGGAGGGTCACCCAACGGAGTCGGGATTTTAAACTTAAATTTTATCCAAACCTCGTCATGCTGTTGGTTTATTTCTTGGGGATCTTTGCGGTGGGCAGTGGTAATTTTAGAGAGAGAATGGAGATATTGTACGAATATCCAATGATGTATTTGGGGGTATTGTATTTTTCTGCGCTGATCTCGATGAGTGGCAATGGCCTTACCTCTTTTTCTGATCAATTCAAAAGCGCTTGGATTTATTTGGCCAATCCCGTTGCGCAGCCGGGCTATTTACTTAGCGGCGCTTACAAAATGATCATGGTGCGTTTTTTTATTCCGATGTACATTGTTTTGGGCGGATTGACGATGGCGATTTGGGGTCCTCTAATCATCGGCGATATTTTACTGGCGATGGTCAATGTATTATTGATCAGCATTTGTTCGAGTGCTTTAAATACCAATAATTTGCCTTTTTCACTTCCCTGGGAAGAAGCATCAAAAGGCAGAAGTTTTGGTTTGGCAATCCTAACCATGCTGATGAGCACCATTATTGGTGGACTCCATTTTTTACTGGCCTTCTATTTTCCAATCGGAGTTTGGTTGATGATTCCATTGAGCGGGCTGCTGTTTTTTAGGGTATTGCATTATTATCAAAATTTTTCTTGGCGAAACATATCGCTGAATTAGCAGAGCATAGCCTAAATCAGGTTGGTTTTTTTCGAAAAACCCAGCTGTAATTGCCTGTCTTTGGTCATATTTCAACAATGCTGGAAAATTACCTAAGAATATCCTACCTTTGTGCCCCGATAAGTAACACAAAAAAAAGAATCAATGAGTGCTGTTGCATCCAACCTTAAGTACAAAGTAAAAGACATCACCCTAGCAGACTGGGGACGCAAAGAGATCGAACTGGCCGAAGCAGAAATGCCTGGTTTGATGGCGTTGCGCGAAAAGTACGGACAGATCAAGCCGCTTAAAGGCGCGCGGGTTGCCGGCTGTTTGCATATGACAATCCAAACTGCAGTTTTGATTGAAACGCTAAAAGAATTGGGTGCGGAAGTATCTTGGTCTTCTTGCAACATCTTTTCTACTCAAGATCATGCTGCCGCTGCTATTGCTGCTGCTGGTATCCCCGTTTTTGCTTGGAAAGGCATGACCGAAGAAGAATACTGGTGGTGTGTTGAGCAAACCTTACATGCGTTTGAAGGCGACAAAGCCTTGAATATGATCCTCGATGATGGTGGCGACTTGACCAACATCGTTTTGGATAAATACCCTGAAATGGTGAAAGAATTGGGCGGTATTAGCGAGGAAACAACTACTGGCGTTCACCGTTTGTACGAGCGGGTAGCTAAAGGTACCTTGCCTGTTCCGGCAATCAATGTCAACGACTCGGTAACCAAGTCAAAATTCGACAACAAATACGGCTGTAAGGAGTCTTTGGTAGATGCCATCCGCCGCGCTACCGACATCATGTTGGCTGGTAAGGTTGCTGTTGTTGCTGGTTATGGCGACGTAGGCAAAGGTTCTGCTGCTTCTTTGAGCGGCGCCGGCTGCCGGGTTATTGTTACTGAAATCGACCCGATCTGTGCATTGCAAGCTGCCATGGACGGATACGAAGTGAAGAGAATGGTAGACGCTATTCCACGCGCCGACTTGATCGTAACTGCTACCGGTAACACTTCCATCGTTACGGAAAAACATTTCCGATTGATGCGCGACAAAGCCATCATTTGTAACATCGGCCACTTTGATAACGAAATCGATGTAGCTTGGTTGAACGAAAACTACGGCCATACCAAAGATACCATCAAACCACAAGTTGACCGCTACAAAATCGATGGCAAAGACATCATCATGTTGGCAGAAGGTCGTTTGGTGAATTTGGGTTGTGGAACCGGACACCCTTCTTTTGTGATGTCCAACTCGTTTACCAACCAAGTTTTGGCGCAGATCGAACTTTGGTCTAATGCTACCAAATATGAAAACCAAGTTTACATGCTGCCTAAGCATTTGGATGAAGAGGTAGCACGTTTGCACTTGGCAAAAATTGGTGTTGAACTGGATAACTTGACCACCGAGCAAGCTGATTACATCGGCGTAAAAGCGGAAGGTCCATTCAAGCCTGATTACTACCGTTATTAATAAAAAAATGCCCTCGAAGGATTGTCCTTTGGGGGCATTTTTTTTCATGATTCTTGGTGTCATTGCCAAAGAAATCATTTTGACCCATGCAGTCAACTTTTCAGACTTACCTACAACTCGGTTTTACCCACATCGCTGATTTTGCTGGTTACGATCATATCTTGTTCATCGTTGCCTTATGTGCTATTTACAAAATCAACGAATGGCGTAAAGTGGCCATTTTGGTAACCGCATTTACCATGGGGCATTCTTGTACCTTGGCTTTAGCAGCCTTAAATTTGATCCCGACTAACGCCAAATTGATAGAATTTCTTATTCCACTTACCATTTTGATCACCGCGTTGTACAATGTGGCCTTCCATCGGTTTGATCATCCGGAAGCTATTTTTGAAAAAAAGGTAAATTTCAACTACATTTTCGCCTTGCTTTTCGGCCTCATCCACGGCTTAGGGTTTTCCAATTTTTTTCGTTCACTCGTTTTACCAGAAAATGGCAACCAATTGGTTTATCAATTGTTTGTTTTCAACGTTGGTGTTGAACTCGGACAGTTAAGCATCGTGATGCTTATTCTAACTGCTTCCTTTTTGGCACTAAGCGTATTTAAAGTGAAGCAAAGAGAGTGGAATCTATTTATTTCTGGCGCTGCAGCTGGTTTGTCTTTGACGATGGTTCTGGAAAGGTTTTCCTTGATTTTAATTGGAGGCTAATTTTTTTAGGGCAGACGCGCATGGATGCCACAAGTATCCTTGGAGAGGTTTAACGTTGGTACAAATTGACTTTAGGCCTTCGTTCTAAATTTATTATCTAAACGTTGATTTATTACTATTTTTACATTTGCTATTAGCGTACTATACCCATCCTAAATCCCTGTAACTGTATCCCCATTAGATCGCTTTTTTTAGGAGCTTTTGGCAATGTTCCAAACGTTCACTATTTTTCTCACCTATTCAAAAAGGAAGCTTTGACTGATGAACAGTCTCTGTAAATCAGTTAATTAGGTGTAGTGTATGAATTTCTTTTTCAGCAAAAAAAACATTAAAGTGGATCAAACAAGCAACGAAGAGATCAAGCAACGCCTGAAAAACTGGCCGACAATGTTTCAGGACTATGCTCAATCCAATACAAAAAAAGCGGTTGTGCAGATCATTACTTCCTTTCTGCCTTTTATAGGCTTGTGGGCGCTGATGTACTGGAGTACCTTTTATTCTTACTGGATTACCATAGGCCTGGCGATCATCAATGCTTTTTTCTTAGTGCGGATTTTTATTATTCAGCACGATTGTGGTCACCGTTCTTTTCTGAAATCACAAGTTGCCAATCGTGTCATCGGGTGGATTTGTAGCTTTTTCAGTACCATTCCTTATCAGTATTGGGCAAACGTACACAGCTTTCATCATGGGCACAACGGTCAATTGGAAGTCCGTGAAATTGGCGACATTATGACCATGACGGTGGAAGAGTTCCGCAAAGCTACTTCTTGGCAGCGTTTTAGCTACCGCATCTACCGTATGCCAGTGATCACCTTTGTCATATCGCCATTGGTTTATTTAGGACTCTACAATCGAATTCCATTTGTACGCCAAAATGGTTGGAAAAAAGTATACACCGAGCTGCACCTTAATAATGTGGTATTGCTGGCCGTTTATGTTTTACTAGGCTGGCTATTGGGTTGGAAACAATTTTTGATCGTACAGCTTTCCATTGTCGCATTTTTTGGGATCATTGCCATGTGGTTTTTCTACGTTCAACACCAGCACGAGCATACCTATAAGCAGTGGAAAGACAACTGGGATTATATGCTTTCCGCCATTAAGGGCAGTACTTATTACAAGTTGCCAAAAATCATGCAATGGTTTACTGGGAACATCGGCTACCACCACATTCACCACCTCAACGCTAAAATTCCCAATTACAACCTAGAGCGTTGTGCTAAGGATCATTCCTTTCTGGACAATTACATTACTACCCTCACATTCTGGCAAAGCTTGCGTTTGATTACACATAAGCTTTGGTGTGAAGAAAAGCAGATCATGATCAGCTTTACCGAGTTTTACCGCCTTGAAAAAAAGCAGTACAATCGGGCAGCTTAAGGTTATATACTGAAAAGGCTTGAAGATTTGTTTCTTCAAGCCTTTTTAAACTTTCAAATACTGTCATCTGTTGGAGTACCAATAGATCATTTCAATATGTCATTAGTCAATAAATTCCTCATTCTGCTGGTTCGATTTTATCAATTGGCCATTTCACCAATTCTCCGACCGCAGTGCAGTTACAATCCAAGTTGTTCCCAATACATGATTGACGCCATCGGTCAGTGGGGAATCAAAGGCGTATGGATGGGGCTAAAAAGGATTGGCCGCTGTCACCCTTGGGGCGGATTCGGCTTCGATCCTGTACCTAAGAAGCCAACAAAATAATTTGATACTTTCCCAATTGAAATTTTTTTCAATTCCATAAATAAAATTCAATGATCCGTCGTCCAAGAAGAAATCGGCGTTCGCCTGCCATCCGCGGGCTGGTTCAGCAAACCCACCTTACGGTTGATCATTTGGTTCAACCCTTATTTGTTGTTGATGGACAAGGAATTCGACAGGAAATTCAATCCTTACCGGGTACATTTCGATTGTCGCCAGATCAAGTGCTCGAGGAAATAGAAAGCTGCTTGGATTTGGGGTTACGCAACTTTATCCTTTTTCCGGCAGTTGCCGAACATTTAAAAGACAAAATAGCTACCTACAGCTATCAAGCGGATAATTTTTACTTAGAAACTGCCCGTGCCATCAAAAAACGTTTTCCGGAAACCTGTTTGATCAGTGACGTGGCGATGGATCCTTATAGCTCCGATGGGCATGATGGCTATGTAGAAAATGGAAAAATCCTCAACGACGAGAGCTTACCCATCTTAGCGCAAATGGCGGTAGCCCAGGCGGAGGCGGGTTTTGATATTCTAGGGCCATCGGATATGATGGATGGTAGAGTGGGGGCTATTCGCAAAGCTTTGGACGCAGCTGGATTTAAAGAAACGGGGATCATGTCATACACTGCAAAATATGCCAGCGCTTTTTATGGCCCTTTTCGCGATGCATTGGATTCTGCGCCCAAATCAGGTGACAAAAAGACCTACCAAATGGATCCTGCCAACCAGCGCGAGGCATTAATCGAAGGAGCGCTGGATACCGAGGAAGGTGCTGACTTTTTGATGGTTAAACCAGCGTTGAACTACTTGGATGTGATCCAGTTGTTGAAAACCAATTTCGATTTGCCAATCGCTGCCTACCATGTAAGTGGCGAATGCGCGATGTTGATTGCGGCGGCACAAAAAGGGTGGTTGGATTTTAATAAGGCCATGCCAGAAACATTGATGGCCATACGGAGATCAGGAGCAGATGTGATCATTACTTACTTCGCTAAAGCATACGCGACGATGATGTAAATAAGGGAAAATAGGGACAGATCGTGACCTGTCCCTATTTTATAAACCTTTACTTTTATTGTAAAATGATTTCCTTCTCTTCCACCATTTTACGGATGTTGATCAGGGCATAACGCATCCGACCAAGCGCGGTATTGATGCTTACGCGAGTCAATTTGGCTATTTCTTTGAAGCTCATATCAGCGTAGTGCCGCAAGATCACTACTTCACGCTGTTCAGGAGGCAACATGTCCACCAAGCTGCGCACCCGATCGTGGGTTTGGCTGCGAATGATGTTTTGTTCAGAGTTGAAATCTGGTGTTTGAAGTACGTCGAAGATATCAAATGTATCCGTTGGAGATACTTTTGGACGACGCTTCGTACGGCGGAAATAGTCTACGCACATGTTGTAGCTGATGCGCATAGCCCACTGAAGGAATTTTCCTTCATGGTTGTATTTTCCTTTGCGCAGGGTATCAATGATCTTGATGAAGACTTCTTGAAAGATGTCCTCTGCTAGACTTTGATCCTTGACAAATAAATAAATGGAAGTGTAGATTTTTTGCTGATGGCGATTGAGCAATTCTTCGAATGCTCTTTCATCTCCTTCCAAATAGTGACAAATAAGCTGATGATCATTTAGTGGCGTAACTTGCATAACTAAACCGTTTTAAGGCAATGGGATTAATAATGTTTAGTGTAGAAGTTTATACCAAATATGATCGATTGAAGTGAACGTGAAGAAAGATGAATTATTGAGTACGACCCAAAGATAATCGCAAACTTTTAAAAGCGGAACACTTTTTTAGGTTTTTTTCTTTTTTAACAGAAGATTAACCCTTTTTAGTCGGTATAAATTGGCAATTAAAGCGCTAAATTTGGGTTCTCGTCGAAGTAAGTCGAATAAAAAGTATGAAGGATCAAGTAAAGACAAAACGGCCGGCCATTGAGAAAGTCGGTAATTTTATTGAGATAAAAGGCGCTCGTGCCAACAATCTAAAAAATGTTGACCTCAACATCCCCAAGAATCAATTGGTGGTGGTGACCGGCGTTTCGGGTTCTGGTAAGTCTTCCATCACCATGGATACGCTCTATGCCGAAGGGCAACGCCGCTATGTTGAGAGCTTATCTTCCTACGCCCGCCAGTTTTTGGGCAGAATGAAAAAACCGGATGTCGATTACATCAAAGGCATTTGCCCGGCCATTGCGATCGAGCAAAAGGTGAGTACCAGCAATGCCCGCTCAACCGTGGGGACGCTCACCGAAGTATACGATTACCTGCGTCTACTCTATGCGCGTGCCGGAAAAACTTTTTCCCCAGTCTCGGGTCTGCAGGTAAAAAAACACGAAGTCAGTGATGTCAACGACTATATCCACCAGTTTGCTGATGGAGTACGGATTCAATTGTTTATCCCGCTATCTTTCAAATACAAAGACCGAACTCTGGAACAGGAATTGAGTTTGTTGCTCCAAAAAGGGTATACGCGCCTGCGCCACAAAGGCGAGTTGACCGATATACAAGATTTTTTGGACAGCAAAAACAAAATGCTGAGCAAAAAAATGGGCACTTTTGATCATGACCTTATCTATGTCTTGATCGACCGTTTTTCGGTCCAGTCAGATGATGCAGATAACCGCAAACGGATTGCCGATTCCATCCAAACCGCCTTTTCAGAAAGCGAAGGGGAATGTCTGGTAGATGTTGCCAATCAAGAATCCAAGGAATTCAACAACCGTTTTGAAATGGATGGCTTGAGTTTCGTAGAACCCTCGCCACAGTTGTTTAACTTCAATAATCCCTTTGGCGCTTGTCCCAGTTGTGAAGGTTTTAGCTTAGTCATGGGTATTGATGAAGACAAAGTGATCCCGGATAAGTCTTTATCAGTGTATGAAGGGGCCATTTCGTGCTGGAAAGGGGAAAAAAACGGACTTTGGCTCGAAAAATTGATCGAAAGCGCCCATTATTTTGAATTTCCAGTTCATACGCCTTATCAGCAACTCAGCAAAGAACAACGCCGTTTGCTTTGGAAAGGCAATAAATTTTTTCAAGGTATAGACGCCTTTTTTAAAGACCTAGAAGAAAAAATCTATAAGGTTCAGAACCGGGTGATGCTTGCCCGTTATCGGGGTCGCACCTTGTGCCCAACCTGCGAAGGCGGACGTTTGCGCAAAGAAGCCACTTATGTAATGGTTGGCAACCGCAGTTTGAATCAGTTGGTCGACGAGCCCATCGATGAACTCTTGCCTTTTTTTCAAAACATTGACTTGAGCGATTTTGACCAAAAAGTGGGCAATCGACTCCTCCACGAAATCCGTACCCGTTTGCAGTTTATGCTGGATTTGGGATTAGGATACTTAACTATTAATCGCGTTTCAGCAACCCTGAGTGGCGGCGAAACCCAACGCATCAACCTGACCCGGATGTTGGGTAGCAACCTCACCAGTTCAATGTACTTATTGGATGAACCTAGTGTAGGTTTACATTCCCGTGATACGGTGCGCTTAATCAAGGTATTGCGTTCCTTACGCGATCTGGGGAATACCGTTATCGTAGTAGAACACGAAGAAGACATCATCAAAAATGCCGATTACCTGGTAGATATTGGTCCGGCAGCAGGAATTCATGGCGGCGAGGTGGTTTTTGCCGGGCCTTATGCCAATATTTATGACGAAGCCACGGAAAGCCTGACCACCAAGTACATGAATGGGAAAATGCAAATTCCGGTGCCTGCGGTACGCCGGCCATTGACCAACTACATTCACTTACGCGGTGCGCGACAAAATAACTTGGACAACGTTAGCATTGATATTCCGTTGCATGCTTTGACGGTGGTTACCGGAGTTTCCGGATCGGGAAAAACCACTTTGGTCAAACAAATTCTATATCCGGCGCTTAAAAAACATTTGGGAGAATCTTCGCCTAAAGCCCCAGGTCTGCACAGTTCTTTTGATGGAGCGCTGCAACTGATCCGACAGGTGGAAATGATCAACCAAAGCCCGATTGGAAAATCTTCTCGCTCCAACCCCGTCACCTATGTCAAGGCGTACGATGCCATGCGGGAATTGATGTCGAATCAACAACTTTCTAAAATCCGAGGCTTCAAACCCAAACATTTTTCCTTTAACGTGGATGGCGGTCGCTGCGACAATTGTAAAGGAGAGGGGGAGCAAGTGATTGAAATGCAATTTTTGGCTGATGTCCGGCTGGTTTGCGAAGTTTGCAATGGCAAACGCTTCAAGGAGGAGGTACTGGATGTAACCTATAAGGGTAAAAACATCCACGAAATTCTAGAACTAAGCGTGGATGAGGCCATGGAGTTTTTTGGGGATGTTAAAGAAGTAATCACTAAGTTGAAACCTTTGCAAGATGTAGGCTTGGGTTATGTTCATTTGGGACAAAGTTCAAGTACACTTTCCGGAGGAGAAGCACAACGAGTTAAGCTCGCTTCGTTCCTAACCCAGGAAACTTCCAGCAACCACGTCTTTTTTATTTTTGACGAACCCACCACCGGTTTGCATTTTCACGATATCCGTAAACTCTTGGATGCTTTGAATGCCTTGGTGGAAAAAGGGCATACGGTGCTAGTGGTTGAACACAACCTTGAAGTTGTAAAATCAGCGGATTGGGTAATCGACTTGGGTCCTGAAGGAGGAAAAGGCGGTGGACATTTGGTTTACCAAGGCCGTCCGGAAGGTTTGGTGGAAATAGCGGAGTCTTACACCGGTTTTTATTTACAAAATAAATTACCGGGTAAACCAGAATAATCAGTAAGCGGCTATAACTCTGGAGGGGGCAATTCCACCATTTTCGGTAGGCTTGGACGCCCTCTGGATGTCAAAAAGGCATTTGGAGCAGAAAAAATTCCTATTTTACGCGCAAAAAAATCAAATGAAGCTTTTACAAGATAAGGTGGCCTTGATCACCGGTGGATCAAGAGGAATTGGAGCTGCCATTGTACGCCGGTTTGCGGAACAAGGTGCTCATGTGGCGTTTACTTACCGTTCTTCTGCTGCTCAGGCGGAGGAGATCGTAGCGGAACTAGGCAAATTGGGAGTTAAAGCCAAAGCATATAGTTCGGATGCTTCCTCCTTTAGCGAAGCGGAAGCGCTCATTAATGCCGTAGTGGCCGACTTTGGACAACTCGATGTACTCATCAACAATGCTGGAATCACCGCCGATACCTTGATGTTGCGCATGAACGAAGATCAGTGGGATAAAGTCATCAATACGAACTTGAAATCGGTCTTCAACCTTACCAAACACGCGCTTAAAGTAATGATGAGAAAAGGCGGTTCCATCATCAATATGACCTCCATCGTAGGCATTACTGGTAATGCCGGGCAAGCCAATTATGCGGCATCCAAAGCTGGGATCATCGGTTTTACCAAATCCATTGCCAAGGAAATGGGGTCACGCAATGTACGCTGTAACGCGATTGCTCCAGGTTTTATCGAAACCGACATGACGGATGCGCTCAATGATCAAACCCGCGATGCCTACCTGGCTAATATTCCACTTAAACGTTTTGGAAAACCGGAGGAAGTAGCTGACGTATGCGTTTTCTTAGGTTCAGATTTGGGAACTTATGTTTCTGGTCAAACCATCAGTGTTTGTGGTGCATTAAACACCTAATAACATGGCTGATTTTCACAGTTTGTTTATTGCCGATGTAAAACGGCGGTTGATTGACGAATCGGAAAAAAGGATCAACATCTGCCTTGGCGAGTTGACTGAAGAAGAAGTATGGCAGCGCCCCAATCCACAATCCAATAGTGTTGGTAATTTAATTCTGCACCTTTGTGGCAATGCTCGGCAATGGGTCGTTTCCGGTTTAGGAGGTATTCCAGATGAACGCAATCGGGATGCAGAATTTGCGGAACAGGGCTCAATTTCCAAAGAAGAATTGGTGGCCAAATTACGGCAATTGATGCTGGATATTGTGCCGGTGCTGGATCGATTATCGCCTGAGGACATAACAAAACGCTACGTTATTCAGGGATTCAACGAAACAGGTTTGAGCGCCTTGATACATGTGGTGGAGCATTTTTCTTACCATGTAGGGCAGATGGCTTATTTTGTTAAAGCCCGAAAAGCCCATGACCTGGGGTTTTATCGCGGTTTGAATTTGCAAAAGACGAATGAAGGAATGAGCCAATGATAAGTTGGCTGAAGAGCTGAATCATTCCCAAGAGTGGTATAACAAAAACTGCCGGAGCAAATGAATTGCATCCGGCTGTTTTTTTGATTTGACCCAAAAGGGTCTTAAACTACAATAACTGTTTTTTTGGCTTTCATACTTATGGTCACTTTTGAAATATTGACCAACTTTTTTCGGCAAAGTTGGTAGACATTGTTGTCGTGATCATAAGAAATCAATCCTCCTTTTAAAAGTAGTTCCAATCGATCAAATAGAAATTCACGGTCTAAACCAGTGCGAATCAATAAGTCAATTAGCGTTGCCTCGCGCCAAGAATACAGACAATCAACGATTGCTTGGCTTTCTTGATCACTCAGGGTTTCTAAAAGGTGTAACGCTTTGTTCAAATTTTGTGTAACGGCATCTTTCATAGTGTAAAATAGATATTCATGGTTTCCAATCAATCATATTCAAATTGATGGTACTAGATACCTTTCTCAAAAGCTCTATTCCTTGGTTTTCTTTAATCCCTAGGTTAAAGAAAGATTTTTCAGTGTTTCTTCATTTCTAAGGTAGATATACGGGATTGCTTGTTGTAGGTTACGGTTTGGTTAAAAAAAATCAAGTCAATTTCTTTGTTAGCTGATATTCAGCGAAATGAATTTTTCATGTTATCTTGGAATCATAAAAAAAATGAGCAAAATCTATTTTTTACCTATTTTCAGTGTCGAAAACAAAACGATTATACTATGCCTATTAGAATGGAACAAGATCCCGAAGAGGATCAAGGAGGGGGCAGACAGACCCCAAATAATCAAGGAGGAGGAGGAGGTTTTGGTAGCTTGTTGACTTGGCTGCCCTTTGTCCTCTTTTTTGTCTTCAAAAGACCCAAGCTATTTATACCGCTACTAATCGTGGGCGGTATTTGGTATTTTTTCTTAGGCGGCGACACTATGCTTAATGGCGGTGCGGTAAGTAACGATAATGAGACTTCCTCAGAAAACAGCCCTTTTACTTTGGGCGCCAGCTTAAGCGAAGAGCGTTTTGACAAAGCTCAAGTTTTTGAACCCTTGGCTTCGGGAATTACTGGACTCAATGAACTACCGAGTCAATTTTCATTAAAAAAGTATGCCCCTAAGCCGTTACACCAAGGCGAACAGGGCTCTTGTGTGGCTTGGGCCAGCGCCTATGCTGCGCGTACGATCTTGGAAGCGCAGGCAACGGGAAAAAATCCGAACTCAGTTACTTTTAGCCCTGCTTATTTGTACAACCAAATCCACTTGGATAATTGTGATGGGGCTTACATGATTGAAGCAATGAAAAGCATGCAGTCCAACGGCGGCTTGCCTTTTAACGAATTTCAATACGACGATCAGACTTGTAGCAATGTGCCTTCGCAGCGCCTCATTTCAGAAGGTAAACAATACCGTATTCGGGGATACAACCGCTTAACTGTAGGTGCAGACGAGTACAAACCTGATGTCCAAGCGATCAAGCAAAACCTTGTTCAAGGCGCGCCAGTTGTGATCGGCGCGATGGTGGGCGGCTCTTTCATGAGCAACAATATGATGGGCACCGCCGATTGGGCTCCAACTGGTCGGGACTACAAAATGAATGGCTTTGGTGGACATGCCATGTGCGTCATCGGCTATGACGATAACAGAGAAGGCGGTTCTTTCCAAATTCAAAACAGTTGGGGAGAAGATTGGGGCGATCATGGTATTTTTTGGATGCGTTATCCTGATTTCGAGCACTTTGTTCAAGAAGCTTATGGCCTTAGCCCAATGGGTAGTGCCAATAATAAAAAGCTAGACCCCAGCAAGTTAGGCGTAGAATTTGCCCTTTTTGATTTTCAAAATCAAAAAGTTATTCCGCTAAAATCGGCAGGCGATCTAATTTTTAGCACCACTCAATCGCTAAAAAAAGGCAGTAAATTCAAAATTTTGATCTCCAATTCGGTGGAATGCTACGTATACATCTTCGGACAAGAAACCGATGGGTCAACTTACACGTTGTTTCCGTATACTGAAAAGCATTCGCCATATTGTGGGATTACTGGAACCCGTTTGTTTCCTAAAGACTACAGCATGAAACTAGATGATGTAGGGAATAAAGATTACATGGCAGTAGTGCTCAGTAAAACGGAATTGGACTATAAACGACTAAATGAAGCCCTGAACAACAGCGGTGGAGGTTCCTATGCGGATCAACTTAAGAGCGCATTGGGAAAAAATCGCATCCGTACGGTTACCTTCAAACCTGGTGAAACCATCTCTTTCGCGGCAAATGCCACTGAAGGTAGCGCGGTGGGATTCGTGATCGAAGTATCGAAGTACTAGAGCTAAGAACTATAGTACAAAAAAAGGGAAATCTTGTCTTCATGGCAAGATTCCCCTTTTTTAATTTAAAATCTCAAAGTGGGCCAACTAGTTGGTTTAGGAATTAATTTTTTTTACAATACATTGCTCATCATCAAGTATTCCTTGAGTTGCTGCGGAGAGCGGAAATGGATGGCATGAATACCCAGCGCTTGGGCCGCATGAACATTGCGAAGGTTGTCGTCGATGAACAATGCTTGCTTGGGGTCAATATCATACCGACCTAAGATCAGCTGATAAATTTTCGGATCGGGTTTTTTTAATTTTTCCTCCCCAGATACCAAAACACCATGAAAGCGCTTCAAAAAATCATACCGCTCCAAAGCGATGGGATAGGTCTCATGCGACCAATTGGTAAGGGCATATATACGGTATTGCCCTTTTTCTAAAAGCGTTTCCAGGATTTCCAAAGTTTCAGGAATAATGCCGCCCAACATTTCAGTCCAGCGGCCATAGAAAGCGCGGATCTCTTCCTCGTATTTAGGATGCTGTTGAACCAGCAGCTCTGTAGCTTCTGCCAAGAGTCTTCCACCGTCTTGTTCCTCATTCCAGTGTGGAGTAGCGACTTCTTTTAAAAAATAACGCATCTCCGCTTCATCGCTGAATATTTTGCGGTATAGGTATTCAGGGTTCCAATCAATGAGAACGCCGCCGAGGTCAAAAATAATGGTATCGAGGGTTGGATTTTGAGACATGGCTAATGGTGTGCAGGTTGAGCGTGAGCTTAAAATTATTCAAATTTCATAGGATCTGGAAACTCAAAAACGTATCCCAAGGCTTTTTTTACTTTTTCATTGCTTACGACCTTGAAACGCGGCGTTTCATCAGGTAAAAAAGTAGGGGCTAAAAAACCTTGTTTGCTGGCCGGAAAGGTATAAAAATCGGCTTTTTTCGGATGTTCATCAGCACAAACATTGAATATTTCTCCCCACTGGTTTTGCTCGATTACCGCAGTGATGACGCCAATACAATCTTTCAGGTGAACCAGATTAATGGGCGTGTTTCCTTCGGGGACATCCACTTTTCCGGCAAAAAAGCGTCCAGCTTTTCGATTACCGCCTACCAAGCCCGACATCCGCAAAATGGTTTTTTGGACATTTGGGATGTTTAGGATCAGTTGTTCAGCTGCTAAAAGGCCTTTAGAGGAATGGGTGTCAGGTTGCGGGAAATCTTCCTCGGTCACTTGTTTATTCACATCTCCGTATACGCTGGTTGAACTCACGAATATCACTTGGCCAATGCCCATAACTGCTACTTTTTCAGCCACAGCGGCAATTTGTCGGGGATACCAATTTTCCACGTCTACTCTCTTTCGGGATGGCGGAATATTGACAAAGAGCAGATCACAGGTAAAAAAATCATCGGCCAGCAATCCATTTAACCCATCATTGATTTGTAACAAAAAAGGCTCGATGCCCAGAGCTTCAAGGGGATCAAGTTTTTCGGGAGTAGTCGTTGATCCTTTTACGGTATATCCTTTTTGAAGCAAGTGGATTCCCAAAGGCAAACCTAGCCAGCCAGCGCCAAGGATTGATATCGTTTTCATGTTGGGGGTATTAATTTTTTCCTTCGTAGCTACCGATATTAGGTTTTACGGCATTGCGCAAAACGCCTTCGATATCGATATTAATGAGGCGAGGGGTCGTTAT
>JBBRGN010000055.1:0-19768 GCA_038240665.1 Chitinophagales bacterium
TTCACCAAGAAGAGTTGGCTAGCAGTAAAATCTGGCGAAATACTTGGCTGCGTGTCACCATCGGAAGTTTGATCGCGCTACAATTGGCTCAACTCCTTTTTTTGATCAATGTGATCTACGGCTTTTTTTTCAGGTACTGGCCGCGGATGCGCGGAAAAGTATAGAATGATTAAATTGGACTCTTACTTTTGATCGCCTATCTAAAACCTATAGCCATCAAATCAATACGCAACATTTTCCTTGGATTTTCTTTGATTGGAATTGCTTTTTTTTCGTTCCAACTCATCCAGCGTGCTTCCAAAGAGCAACTTTGGGAAAACTACTCGCTGGGATTGTTTCTAAGTCTGTGGTTATTGAGTCAATTGCTGGTCTTCAAAAAAAGGCAAAGGGCAGGTAGCCAACACATCCGTTGGCAGGTGTTATCCGCAATTGGCGGAATGGCGTTTGGGTTTTCATTTCCGGGTTGGATCAATTTCCCCATCTTGGCTTTTTTTGCTTTCCTGCCATTTTTACTCATCGAATCAGAAAGCGAAAGCAAGACTGGGCAAAGCCCAAGTTTGTTTAAATTTCTTTATCCGGGACTGGTACTGGGCAACATCATCGCTACCAGCTGGATTGCCAATGCTTCATTCGTGGCAGCCTTATTTGCTATTTTGGTGAACAGCTTACTGATGCTATTGCCCTGGGCAGCCACCCGGTATCTGCGCAGACAGTGGCCAGCGTTGGGTTTATGGCCTTTACTGGTTTTCTGGCTTACTTTTGAATTCCTGCACCATCGCTGGGAGCTTTCCTGGCCTTGGCTTACTTTGGGCAATGCGTTTGCACCCTGGCCAGCACTGATTCAGTGGTACGAATGCACAGGAGTCCTAGGTGGTAGCGTATGGATCATGGCGGTCAATATTTTGCTGCTGGAATGGGTTCAGCAGTACAAACAAGGAAAAAAATCCAACCAGCTGGTCATCGCTTTGGTTGTTTTGTTACCGGCGATTGGATCGCTGATCCGTTTTAGAGCTTATACCGAACATGGTACTTTGCGCAAAGTTACCCTGGTACAGCCGAATTTTGAACCCAACTACGAAAAGCCTAAGCTTCCCGAAGATTTTCAAACAGCTAAGATTGTGGAAATGCTGAACAAGGTGATCAGCGATTCTACCGCATTCGTCTTGTTCCCAGAAAGCAGTTTTGGTTTTTTCAATCTTGATGAAATTGCCTCTCAACCATCTATACTTGAACTGAAGGCCGTACAAGCACACTATCCCCACACCGTATTTATTGGTGGTATTGATGCCTATCGCTTGCTTACAATTGCTGCGATGAATCGTTCCACTACCCGCAAACAAGTAAATCAGGATGGCCGGGAGGTTTATTATGAAACCATGAATGCCGCGGCCCAATTGGATCCAAATCGTGCGAAGATCAGTTTGTATTTCAAGTCAAAATTGGTTCCGGGTGCCGAGATTTTCCCCTACCCCAACTTATTGGGTTTTCTGAAGCCAATTGTAGAGCAGTTTGGAGGTACGCTAGCTGGGTTCGTCAGGCAAGATAAGCCGACCGTTTTTATCAGCCTTCAAGGTAAAGCTGCTCCCGTCATTTGTTATGAATCTGTGTATGGCGATTATTGCGCGGCCTATGTTAGAGCAGGTGCTCAAGCTATTTTCGTTCTCACCAATGACGGCTGGTGGGGGCACACCGCTGGTCATCGACAACACCTACAATATGCCCGCCTTCGAGCCATTGAAACACGTAGATATGTGGCAAGAGCAACAAGTACTGGCATTTCAGCCTTTATTAACCCCTGTGGAGTCGTACTGCAAAAAACGCGGTACGGTGAGAAAACAACCTTAACTAGAAATATCCTACTTCAAAAGGAGCTCACTATTTATACAAAATGGGGCGAATGGGTGGGAAAAACAATGGCCGCCCTTGCCTTGCTGCTTGGAGCCTTGGCAATTGGGCGGCCATTGTTTTTCAAAAAGAAAGATTAGATTCAATAATAAGCCTGCTTTTTAGCAACGCTAATGTTTTGACAACCAAAGATTAACGCATTTTTGGACGCTTCCGCTTACTTTTGCTACCGGGGCGAACCATCATCTGACCTGCTCCCATCCGGCCAGCGGCTTTAATCTGGCCGCGGTTTTGGAAGGCTTTATCAAATTCCTTCATTTGTTCTTTAATCGCTTGTTCCGTAATCTTAAGCTCTTTAAGTTTTCGGTAGTGGTATTCTGCCTCTTTCCATTTGCCTTTATTGGCATTGATGCTGGCCAATTGCAGCTCAATCATCCCTTTTTCATTGTCGGTAGGCACTTTGATGGCTTGAGCTATCTTCAAATACCGCTCGCCTTCTTCATTATTCTTCTGAGCAATGGCGATCGAGCCCTTGATCATGTAGAAATAGGCCCGGTTGGTCACATACAGCCAATTGGGAAAATAAGTCAGCCCTAAACGCTTATCAGCGCCTTCCAAATCTCCAGACTGCATGATCATGGCAGCAGATTGTACTGTTCCTAAGGCAATGTAACCAGCCAACAATATCAAGCCAACCAAAACAAACGGAAAACCATACCAAAAGCCAAAAGCCACACTCAAAGCAATACCGCCGAGGATGGTTACCGCAATTAGCGCAAAGCGCAAATAAATATTAATGCTAAACATGCTTTGTTAGTTTATTAGGGTTCAAAGATAATGATTTCTTCCAAAGCCGAAAAGGCAATGCTCGAAACTAGCAATCATTACAAGTAAATTTTCAACAACTTCATTATCAAATATTTAAATAACTTTAATTCAAAAAACGCATCCAAACCGCCCGCACAGCTCCTGTCATTTTTGGTTTTGACTTACACAGAAGTAGACCTAATTTTGGAATGATGCCTTCAAGTACAGCAAGCGATGACTTTTTTCACTGTTTGGCTTAAAGGAAACCTCAGTAATTAACACAAAGTTGAACACCCCGCCGGGGTAAACAGGATTGGTATGAAAAAAACAGCAACTTCCAAAACCAAAAAAATCATCATTACCGACGATACTGGTATTGAATGATCTGGATGACGCGTTTTCGAGTTTTAATTTTGTAAACCTTAGATTCGAAAAACGCGTCATCCCATTTTTATTTAGTGTTTTTTCTAGTTTTTGTCGTATTTCCATTTGATGAAGGACAAAAAAAGTGCATTTTTGGGGCAGAAAAATCTAAAAAAATGATGAATCCTTGGCGTCCCAATCCTTTGAATACCACCATTAGTCTTATTTTTATATTTGGCCTATTTCTTGGTTCCGCTATACATGCTCAAGATCCCGCAAAGCAAACCATTTTTGATGCCATGTCTTTTGAAGATCCACTTGATATCGAGATTGAAACAGATCTGAAACTGTTGGTTGATCAAAAACAAACTAACGAATACCAACCCGCTAAATTAAGCTACAAAGATGCCAGTGGTAAAGTCCAGACTTGGGAATTAAAAATTCGCTCCCGCGGTAAGTTTCGTCGAAAGATTTGTGTATTCCCGCCCTTAAAACTCAATTTTTCAAAAACCGCTCTATTGGAAAAAGGGCTGGCCAAGGACGACGAACTTAAATTGGTCACTCATTGTATTGATGGCGCTGACGGCAAAGAATACATACTACGTGAATTGCTGGTTTACAAACTCTACCAGATCATCAGTTCTTATTACTTCCGTACGCATTTGGTAATGGTTAAATACCGCGATAGCAAAGATGGAACCAAGATCACCAATGCTGGTTTCCTTATGGAAGATGACAAAACGATGGCCAATCGGTACAATGCCAAGATTTGCGACAACTGTTTTTCTCCATCAAAGGACAGCCTTAACGTAAGCGAAGCCAACAAAATGGCGCTTTTTGAATACATGGTATCCAATACAGATTGGTCGATACCCATGGTACGTAACTTGAAAATGCTGAATTTTAAAGATCAGGTCTCCAAAAAAGTACTGATCCCTTACGATTTCGATTTTTCGGGTGTTGTTAATGCGAGCTATGCCCTTCCGAATAGTGACTACCGGCAAGTCAGTATTAGAGAGCGAATCTTCTTAGGTTTACCGGGTACGGATGCCGATTTAAAGGAGACCATCCAGTTTTTTCAAAGCAAGAAAAAAGAATTATTGGCTTGTGTGAGAACTTTCCGACGTTTATCTCCTGAATCCAAAGACGACATTTCGCAGTATCTTTTATCGTTTTTTGAGGCGCTAGGTGCTGGACCGATAAAAAGACCTTAGGAAAAAAGTCTACTTGGTAAGCAAATAATCTTTTTGGTTGATGAGTATCCAATTGCTGCCAATTTCGAGGTAAGCGCCGTCTGGAAAAGCTTTTAAAAATTGATCTTTGTAAAAACGCTCCGTCCGAAAACGATCCATTTTTCGGGCACTCAGTACATTGTACAACAGCAAACCATTGGGTGCAAGGATGTTTTTGAGTTTTTCTAAAAATTCGGCTTCTTTAAAAAGGCTTGGAACATCATCATCTTCAAACACATCCATGCAGATAAGGTCATATTGCTGATAGGTAGCTGATGCAAAGATATTGGCGCAAGAATGAATGATGTTTAAGTGAGAATCCAGCCATTTCAAGGTATAACGGTAGGCTAAATCCACGATGACTTCATCAATTTCGACCAAAGTATATTGAAAATCGAACCCCAAAGTTTTTTCTAACATATAAGGAATACTCCCCAAACCCAGACCCAACACCAGTACTTGATCTCCCGGAAGTTTTGCCATCTTTATTTTGCGAAATGTGCCAAGAAAATTGGTATACAGGTCGTCAAATGAATAAACTGCGTTCGCGGTTGACAACATGTATCTCCCCTGACTAAGGCTAACTTCCAGATGAGGGTTATAGTCGCTTGAAGCCGTTTCCAAACGGATCGGGCTTACATAACTCAGCAAGCGCTTCCACCATGGAAAGTTATTTTTCCCAGTGGCGGTATTGTGCGGTTTCTTCAAAGATGCGGAGTAAGATTAATCGTTCTTGAATATTAAAGGCTTTTTTGCGGCGCTGCATCATAAGTTCAGCTGTCTCAAACGCCTTGTCGAGCTGAAAGGTTTGGAAGCCAGAGGTGCCGCCCCAAGCAAAAGAAGGAACATAATTGCGGGGAAAACCAGCGCCAAACACATTGGCCGAAACGCTGATAACCGTTCCAGTATTCAGCATCGTATTGATGCCAATTTTGACATAATCACCCAAAAATACGCCACAAAACTGAGTACCCGTATCTACGAATTTCCCTTCCGGGTAACTCCATACTTTAACCTGTTCGTAGTTGTTTTTAAGATTGGAAACACTGGTATCTGCACCGATATTACACCATTCGCCGATAACCGAATGCCCCAAGAATCCTTCATGTGCTTTATTGGAATAACCTTGAAAAACCGATTGCTGAACCTCGCCACCTACTCGGCACCAAGGGCCAATTGTAGTTGGGCCGTAGATGCGCGCACCCATCCGGATGATGCTATTTTCACCCAAATACAAGCTCCCCCTTATCATCGCCCCTTCCATTATTTCAGCATTGCGATCTAAATAAATGGGGCCGTCTTTAACATTGAGGGTAGCGTATTCAACGGTGGCACCTTCCGCTAAAAAAACATGGGCAGGGTCTCCTATAACTCGGTTGGTCGCGCTCAGTGGAGCCGACACTTGATCCTGGGTCAGCAATTGAAAATCTTCAGCAAGCGCCTGGTCATTGGATAAAAAAATATCCCACAGATGATTGATCTTCAAAAAAGGCGTATCCTCGATATCATAAGCATGGAGCTGGTCAATATCTTCGTCGTGAATCAATTTCTCCAACTGCTCCCGATCTAGCTTAGCTACGATCAATTCTTCGCCTTGAAGATAAGCTTCATTGAAATCCATCTGACGGATCAAGCGACAAAGGCGATCCGAAGGCAATACCGAGCCATTGATGACTATATTTTCATCCCCGTAATCAATGGGGTACTTATTAGCAAGGTAGTCTTGGGTGATAAAAGATACGTTACCGCCCAACCATTTTGACCATTTTTCGCGAATAGTAAGCATGCCTACCCGCAATTCGCCGAGCGGCCGAGTAAAGGTGAGGGGCAGCAATTGCTCCCGAACTTCGCTATCAAAAAGGATGACGTTCCACATGATTATAAGGATCGAAGATCTTTTGAGAAGGAAAGTTATAAAAAAAAAGTCCCAACCAATGCTGATCGGGACTTTTTTTGCCAAGTCATCGCAAGCTTATGGTTTTGAACCAAACTTGGAATTGGCAAATTTCTTGTTGAATTTGTCAATACGACCAGCGGTATCTACAAATTTCATCTTACCCGTGAAGAAGGGATGAGAGTTATTGGAAATTTCCAATTTGATCAATGGGTATTCGTTCCCGTCTTCCCATACGATGGAGTCCTTGGTTGTAACCGTTGAACGACCCATCCATGCCTCGTCACAAGAGAAATCTTTGAATATAACCACCCGGTATGATGCGGGATGAATGTCCTTTTTCATGGCAAGTCCTTTTTCTGTGAAATTTTAGGCTGCAAATATAGCACTTTGCTTTTAAAAAAGAAAGAATCCAGTGTATTTTAATTATAGTAAAGCTCAAATAAACAATGGTATACAAAATTTAACACCTATTTAAAACTTTTCCTGCTGATTTAATACCAAGCTAACAAGCCCGTAACTGCATTTAACAAATAGGTGCTGCACTTTTGTACCGCAACCACACACTCAGGAAGGAGTCAATAATTAAATGCCGTTTGGCGCAGAAAGTCAAAATTGGTCATTTAATGTTGAATCGTTCTTTAACACAAACTAACTTTAAAATGAAGAAATCAATCATTTTTTCTGCACTTTTTCTTTCCCTTGCCGCTAGCCTATTTGGTCAAATCTCCGTGGGCGTTCGCTCGGGTGTTCAATTTAGCAACATCAGCGAAACCAAACTATTAAACGAAATAACCCCCAGTTTTGATTACCTCCTCAGCAATACCAGTGCCTTAGCGGTTGAATTTGCACTGGGTGATCATTTTGCCATTCAACCTGAATTGGGTTTCACCCGCAAAGGTTTTGTAGTCACCGAATCTACCAACATCAACTTGTTCAATGTGCCGCTTGGACTAGGTGTAAAAGCACAAGCTCGATTCAATTACTTAGAAATGCCAGTATTATTCAAGGCTAAGACGGGTAATGGGCCGGTTAAATTTTATGCTGAGGCTGGGCCGATGGTTGGTTATGCACTTAATGGTAACATCGCAACGCGTGCTACAGGACTTTTTAACGTCAAGCTGACCAATACCAACATTGATTTGAATACCATCAATTACAACCGCTTTGAAGTTGGCGCAGTGGCCGGCGCGGGCGTAGAATTTGATGCGGGCTTTGGCCGTTTCTTTGTCGATGGTCGTTACCAGCAAGGTTTTACAAAAAATGCCGATATTCCTTTGGTAGCGGATAGTTTCCGCAACCGCGGTTTTTCTGCACAAATAGGCTTCCTATTGCCCCTGAATTAATTCTCTCCTGTATATTTTCTTTCATGAGCTAATTTGGAGCCAGGCGAGTTGATTTGCTCGCCTGGTTTTTTTTTATTTCCCACCTCCCATCTCTTTCAAGAGGCGCTCAATGTCAATCATGAATTGATCAACGGCTTTGGGGTCAGTACCATCGGCAAATGCGCGCACGTGCCGCTTGGGATCAACCAATATCAATAAACCGCTGTGATTATACCCGCCTGGAATGCTAGCATCTTCCGAAGGTTTTGGACTAAAATAATTATTGGCAATATTGTAAATAGAATCGCGGTTTCCGGTTACAAAATGCCAGTGATCCGTAGCTGCTTCAAGGCGTTTGGCATGCTCCTTTAAGCGCGGAATGGTATCGTGTTTGGTGTCTACGGTATGCGACAACAAAACGATTCGATCATCATTTTTAAATTTCTGGTACACCCGCAACATCTGCTTGGTTACGCGTGGACAAATGGTAGGACAAGAAATAAAGAAAAAATCTGCTACATAGGCCTTGCCGGCAAAAGTGGCATTGTTGACTTTATTGCTGTCCTGATCAGTAAACTGAAAATCGGGAATGGTAGGAAACACCTCCTTACCATCTACAATTTTCGGTTCGCCCAGAATAGGTAAAGGCTGATTGGAGCTTGTCGATGATTGACAAGCTCCAATCAATAAAAACACCAAAAAAATCCAATACAAATTGGCGTTTTTCATAAATCAGTTTATTTGGATGCTGGATTAGGAAGTTTCACAGGATGGGCGTCAACGGCCGCTTGTGCTGCTGTGGTCAAACCATCCATGCTAGCACCAACTTTTTCGATTTTCGCCTTTTCCTTGTTCAAATAATCCATGATGAATTCGTGGCTTTTTTTCTCGCCACGTAGCAATTTCACATTTTGGAGCTCGTTCATCCAAGTCATCATGCTTTCTTCTACTTCGCCCATATTACCCGCTACTTCGCTTAGTTTTTCACGAGTAGGCATGTCTAGGTTAGGAGCTAGAAACAAAACCTGCATCAACTTTTGTTTCGTTTTATTAAATTCTCCCATTTTGGGCATGATCTTATCGTGCAGATCCATAACATCTTGCTGCAACGCTAGTTCTTGTTCTGCAGGATCATTGCTGACGCATGCGGTAAAAACGGCTGCCAAAACAACGATCATAAAAAGATGGTAAATTTTCATACTTAAAGTTTATTGACTGTTTTATCAAATAAAAACCAAATCAGACCACAAATGTACAAAGCTGTTGGCTTCTATTAAGAACTTGTTCGGGAAATTAGTTTGAGGGAAAAAGCGCGAAACATTTATTGATCAATCGCAAAACCCACCTTGAAAGCCTTTCGAATACATTCTTTAACAACAAAAAAGAAAGAAGCGTTGCAACTATTTAAATAACGGACAATGAAGTGTATTTTCACCACAAATATGGCAAAATTAAAATAGCATGACCCAAGCTTTTATTGTTGACGGCGTCCGCACGCCCATAGGAAAATTTGGAGGAACCCTTGCTCCTGTCCGTGCTGATGACTTAGCTGCCATAGTGATTCGCGAATTGCTAAAGAAAGTTTTTGGCACATCTGCCCCATCCATTGACGAGGTCATACTGGGCTGTGCGAATCAAGCTGGAGAAGACAACCGCAACGTGGCTCGTATGGCGTTACTTTTGGCAGGTCTACCCTATACTACACCTGGTGAAACCGTCAATCGCTTATGTGCGTCGGGCATGTCGGCAGTTATTCAAGCTAGCCGCGCCATTCAATGCCTCGATGCCGATCTTATGATTGCTGGCGGGGTAGAGCAAATGACCCGCGCGCCCTGGGTGATGTCCAAATCATCTCAACCTTTTGGCCGAGATGTAGAATTATTTGACAGCAGTTTTGGCTGGCGCTTTATCAATCCGCACTTGCGGGCGCAATATGGCGTAGATGCCATGGGAGAAACAGCTGAAAATCTCGCGGAGATGTTTAATATCAGTCGCGAAGATCAAGATAAATTCGCTTGCTGGTCGCAACAAAAAGCAGCAACTGCAACGCAGAATGGCCGATTGGCAACTGAAATAGTGCCTGTTGCTATTCCACAACGCAAAGGCGATCCCCTACTTTTTGCTCAAGATGAATTCATCAAAGCTGACACCACAATTTCAGGACTTGCGGGGCTAAGTACCGCTTTTCGTCCGCAAGATAAAGGCGGTTCAGTAACTGCAGGCAACAGTTCTGGCCTCAACGACGGCGCAGCTGCCTTGTTATTGGCTTCCGAAAAAGGACTTCAAGAACACGGATTATCACCGCTGGCGCGAATTGTGAGCAGCGGAGTGGTGGGCGTTTTACCCCGAATCATGGGCATTGGCCCAGTCGAAGCTTCTCAAAAAGCATTAAAAAAAGCGGGTTTAACCCTAGATAAAGTCGATGTAATCGAGATCAATGAAGCTTTTGCCGCTCAAGTATTGGCTTGTACCCGCCAATTAGGTATTCAGGATGACGATCCAAGGCTCAATCCCAATGGAGGGGGGATCGCGCTTGGGCATCCTTTGGGCATGAGTGGGTCCCGTATTCTATTATCTGCCGCAAAGGAATTGCACAACAGCAATAAACGCTATGCCCTAGCTACTATGTGCATCGGTGTTGGTCAAGGCTTTGCAGTAGTATTGGAGAGAGTAGATTAAACAGCAGGGAGCGGAAATAAAGCGGTCTTTGTTTACCCTGTGTTTTGGAATAGGAAAGATAGTAGCGTATTAGAGCTTCCCCCGCTTTATTTCGTATTCCTTGATGTAATCGGCAACGATTACATCGATTATGTCACGGAGGTAAGTTTTTTCCATCCGGGCAATAGTCTTGAGTTTTTCTAATTTTTGTTCATCAAAAGCAACCGTTAGCCGGCGCAGTTGGTAGGCACTATCGAGTTGTATTTTGGGATCAATGGTGGTACGGATGAGCGCATCCAAACCGCTCATCGGCTTTTGAGATCTTTTTTTTAGCTCGATGCTCCCCGTATCCAATGGCTGCTGGATCTGGCGTTCAAAAGACTCCTCAAAAGCTTCCATTAAAAAAGATTGAAGATCATCTGAAAACCGCTTTCCTGAAGATTTTTTCGTAGCTCTTTCTTCACCACTGGTATTGGAGCTGGAAACACGTGCTAACTTGGGTTGCCGGGTTTTGGTATTTTCTCCCGATAGCAATTGATTACCCGACTGAAGCGCGCTGTCTTCCGGTCCTGTGAACAGGTTTTCCAAACCATCGGTAAATCTTTTTTTGCTCATACTCCTTGATCAACTTATGACTACAAAAGCAATAAATCAAAGCGCCAGCTGAATTCTTAGGATGGGCATTAGAACCCATTATCTATTCTGCTTTAGCGCTTTTTTTTTCAGAAAGTTCCATGTTACCTGTCCTTTCAATGATTTCTTTGCACAATTCCAAATAGTCTTCAGCCCCAGGGCTTTGCGGGTTATAGGAAAAAATATCTTTCCGTTGGGCAGGTGCCTCAGCTAAAGCCACGTTATCACGAATCATCGTCTTAAAAACCAGCTCGCCAAAATATTTTTTGATGGTCTCTACTACATCTCGGTTAAGCACCTTACGGGCATCGTACATCGTAGCAATCACTCCGCCGATTTTCAAATTGGGATTAAGTCTTATTTTGACTTTTGAAATAACTTGATTGATCTTCGCCAAACCTTGCATGGCCAAAAATTCCGTTTGCAAAGGGATGTACACGAGATCGCTTGAAGTTAACGCATTCAAGGTAAGTAAGCCTAATGAAGGCGGACAATCGATCACAATGTAGTCGTAATTGGCACGAATGGGATCAATGAGTTCTTTCATCAAGTATTCCCGACCGGCTTCATTGATAAGTTCCATTTCTGCCCCCGATAAATCAAGAGTAGAAATCACGATATCTAGGTTGACCTTAGCGGTGAAAGGCGTTAAAGGGGTTTCTCCACGAAGCGCTTCGTAGATTGAATAAGGCTGCCGGGGCACGCCTAGAGATAAAGTAAGGTTGGCCTGAGGATCCAAGTCAATTAGCAAAACCTTTTTGCCAAGCTCCACCAGACCGGCGCCGATGTTAATGGCGCTGGTAGTTTTCCCAACTCCCCCCTTGTGATTCAGTAAAGAAATAACTAAACCCATATGCAATCATTGATCGCGCTTGATGCGCTTTTTTAAAAGCTTAATAGTCTGGAATTTGTTCCAGGCTTTGGACTTGAATAGCTACATCCAAACCATATTCCTAAACAAGTCTTTAGGAATGATTCAACCATGCTATTAATTGCGAAAGTATCAATAATATGTCAATATTCCTTAAAAATAGTGCCTACTTATAAATGGTGCTTGGTTTCAATCATCAAGCCCCGCAATAATGGCGCTGCGTTTTTTTCAACTAAATGCCGCACTACAAAAAAATCATTTCCATCAATAACAAATATCATCCTGAGGCCTTGGTATAAAGCAGAAATTGCCATTGTTTTGCTGTAGACAGCAGAAATATGGGATTCAGATCCCCTGTTTCTTGGCAAAGTTTGAAAATAGTGGCAGTTTTGTTGCCAATCAAAGGTTTGGACAGACAACTTGTAAAATCTGATACCGCCCTTGTTTTGACTTTGACACTTCATTTTCCACTAAAATTGCCAAATTTAAATGAAAAACATCACCAATGTATTAACTGGACTATTGCTTATTGCTGTAGCTTATCTTCTTTTTGCTCATTTCCGCGGAACATCTGTTGCAGCTTCTGGCGGCGATGCTGCTCCGATTTCAACTTCGCCAAAGATTGTATTTGTCAACGGCGATACCCTTTTGAAGCAATATAAAAGTTTCCAACTAGAAATGGAAAACTTGGAAAAAGAAGGAAAAGCCGCCGAATCTAATTTGCAAAAACGGGTACAGGCGCTGCAAAGCGAGTACATCAAAGTACAGCAGCGGGTTCAGCAAGGACAAATGGCGCCTAGCCAAATTCAAGCCGAAGAGCAACGTTTAACCCAACGCCAACAGAGCCTCGGCGCTGAGCAGGAGCGGATGTCCAAAATATTTTTGGAGAAAAAGCAAAAAATTCAAGAACAGTTGGAAAAAGAGATAAAAACCCAATTGACCGCCTTGCGTAAAGAAAAAGGATACGATTTCATCCTTAACTATGGCCCTGGATCAGGTGTGTTAATGGTCAACGATTCTTTGGACATCACCAAAACGGTTTTGCAACGTTTGAATGATAAAATAGAAAAACAAAATTAAGAACTGATTCAATAATAATTTGATAATCAACAAGATTACCTAATTATTGAAGCACCCTTAGAGGAGGCCTGCGTTTTTTGACCTACCACATTTTCAATTCACGCAGTTTGTCTTCAGCCCTAACCAAAAATCAACCAAAATATGTTCCGAGAAGCAGTTTTTACCCTTAAAGACTCCTACACCTCTACCCACGAAGAGCTAAAAGAATGGGTAACTCAGGTAGCTGATTATTGCCAAGCCAGCCAAATACATTGGTGCGACGGATCAGATGAGGAATACAACTTCCTAACCGATTTATTGGTAAGCAAAGGCACTTTCATTAAGCTGAATCCTGAAAAATGGCCCAATTCGTTTGCCTGTTTCAGCGATGCTAGCGATGTTGCTCGGGTAGAAGACCGTACCTTTATCTGTTCTCGTCGCAAAGAGGACGCTGGCCCAACCAATAATTGGATGGAACCCAAGGAAATGAAAGCTAAGTTGGATACGCTCGTTAATGGCAGTATGAAAGGGCGCGTCATGTACGTAATTCCTTTTTGTATGGGGCCATTGGGATCAAAATTATCCCGCTATGGGGTGCAAATCACCGATTCCGAGTACGTGGTTGTAAACATGAAAATCATGACCCGTATGGGCAAACAAGCCCTAGATTACATCGAAAAAGGAGAACCTTATGTTAAATGTTTGCATACTGTAGGCGCTCCTTTATCCGAAGGCCAGGAAGATTCTACTTGGCCATGTAACCCTACTGAAAAATACATCGTCCACTTTCCTGAAGAACGCTCCATCGTTTCTTATGGCAGCGGATACGGAGGCAATGCCTTATTGGGTAAAAAATGTTTTGCCTTACGCATCGCATCGGCTATGGCGCGCGAAGAAGGTTGGTTGGCAGAACACATGTTGATCATGGGCGTGGAATCGCCAGAAGGTGAAAAAGCTTATGTGGCGGCGGCCTTTCCTAGCGCTTGCGGCAAGACCAACTTTGCAATGATGATCCCACCTGAAAAGTTGAACGACTGGAAAATCACCACCGTTGGCGATGACATTGCTTGGGTACACAAGGGCGAGGGCGGTAAGTTATACGCCATCAATCCTGAAGCGGGCTATTTTGGGGTAGCTCCGGGTACCAACACCAAGACCAACCCCAACGCCATGGCTTCTATTTCAAAGAACACCATTTTTACCAACGTCGGCGTAACGCCCGATGGCGACATTTGGTGGGAAGGGATGTCCAAAACGCCACCACCAAATTTGATTGATTGGCGTGGTCAAGTTTGGGATCCCACTAGCGGAAAACCAGCTGCACATCCCAATGCCCGTTTCACCGCTCCCGCACATCAAAACCCTGCCATTGACGAAAATTCGGAAAATCCGGATGGCGTGCCTATTACTGCTTTTGTTTTTGGCGGTCGCCGCAGTACAGTAGTGCCTTTGGTTTACCAGTCCTTCAATTGGAATTTTGGCGTCTACCTGGCTGCTACCATGGGTTCTGAAACGACTGCCGCTGCTTTTGGCGAACTCGGCAAAGTACGCCGTGATCCCTTTGCCATGCTGCCGTTCATGGGCTATCATATGTCTGATTATTTCAACCACTGGCTTCAATTTGGGCGCGACCTTCCCAATCCGCCGCGTATTTTCAGTGTCAATTGGTTTAGAAAAGATGAAAATGGCAATTTTGTTTGGCCAGGTTTTGGGGAAAATATGCGGGTGCTCAAGTGGATTGTAAAGCGCTCTAAAGGCCGTGTATCGGCAGTAGAAAGCCCCATTGGCTGGATGCCACGTTTTCAAGATATGGACTGGACAGGCCTAGAAGACTTCCATAGTGAGGATTTCGACAAGGTAATGACCGTAGATCGCGAGGCTTGGAAAAAAGAAGTACTGGCGCACGAAGAACTTTTTGCCAATGCTTATGATAAGCTACCTAAAGAATTTCTCTTTATGCGCGAATTGCTGCTTTCCGCATTATGGCGCTCTCCAGAAAAATGGGGCTTAGAACCTGAAACTGCTTAATCCATCAAAAAAAAATCGGGAAGCCAAAGCTTATTCAGCAAAAACCTTTTGGGCAATGGCTTCCCGAATATTTCGATGGTATTGACGTAGATCAGCCAGTGCGCGCAGCATTTTCCCTACCTTCCAGTGAGGTGTGCCCGTCCGGTGATTCGCCGCTGCTATCCTCCGAATGATCGTCCAGTGCCACAAAATGATCCATACCGCCTGTGGATAGTTCATTTTCGTCTGATCATAAATATGTGTTGGTTCAGCGCCAATCCCATTAAGTTCTATCACCATCAGGCCCTCCCCTTTTTGCAAAGCCTCTAAGCTTTCACATTTCAGGTCAAAACGGCCATAATCAAACCCTGGAATCTCTGAAGCAATCCGATCAAAAGACGCCACCAATTCAGGGTTAATGAGGTGGTTGCCATTAATAAAATAAGTACCTTTCGAATGATTTCCAATTTCTCCCAACGCTACCTTTTCGCCCTGAGCAGGAATTTTTTCCAGTAATTGATTGCCTTCCGTTTCTTGCAAACGCTGTAACTGTAGCAACGCCCGTGGCTTGGACTGAATGAGTTCAATCACCGGAGAACGGCCATCGCCAATGACATGTAGAAATTCTTTTTGGGTAACGGAGGTAATCCTACCGCTTGTTTCTCCAGGTATCCTAAAATACAAAACCCCCACCTCAATAGGGTAATTCAAAAATTCTTGAATGATAAAGGGAATAGCATAGTCGTTAAGATAGCTGCACAGTTGTTCTTCATCCTGAATTTTTTTCACCAAAAAACCACGGTACCCCACGTCAGGTTTAACAATCAAGGGGTAGCTCAATCCTGCGGCTGCTATCTTTTTTTGTACGTCGGAAAATTGCTCATCCACCGTAACCAAGATGGAATTCGGACGCATGGCTAATGGGATCAAATCCAAAGTTTCGAATTTTGACTCCAACCCCAAGCCGCCAGCCTCAATAGAAGGATTGGTTGCAGTAAAAAAACAAGGATGCCGGGAGCGCAAAGCCAACCACGGGCCATAAACAAACATCGGCCAATAAAAAGCCAATGTAGGCCAGTACTCCCAATTGAAGAGTTTAATAAAATAGGCTTTTTGCTCAATTCGATTCGACCAGTTCACTCTTTATTTCCATTTTTGCTGCAAAGCTCGCAGCGGTAATCAGATCAAAATGCCTTAGATACACCTCCTTAGGCATTTTTTCAATACTAGAAATGCTCACCGTTTGTACCACCCCTTCCCGGTTCATGACGACATCATTGCGGTGATCACCAGTTCCCGCTGTGCGGTGAAATGCTAAAACCTCTTCTAATTCATACCTTCTTCCTTGTTTCCACCAACCACTAAACCACTCTAGGCGTTTTTGCCGAATGGGTTCTGGGTAGAGGGTCGAAGAAGACCAAATATGAGGTTCGCGTGGATTCAATTCCTTAAAAAATAAATGCGAACCATCCCAGCGCAATTCCCAAAGCTCCATTACATCAGCCATAATTAAAGTAAATGGCTCAATGCCGAAAAAATCATATTGTTGAAAAAAGTCAAGGGGTTTGTGGTAGCCAAAACTTTCCAATACCATAATGCCTCGACTCAGTCGATAGGGCGGTTCAGGGCGATGCGCTTCAAATGCACCATTAAGCAGACACACTACACGCTGGCTGTTCGAAGCAGCAATCCAGGTTCCCCCTGCTGCGCTATCTTGCGGAAACATCAGCTGATGTCCGTACTGTTCTTGAGTAACCAACTGTTTTGCCGAACGATTGGCTTGCTCGTCGCGGTTAGAAGTCAAAATAAAATGGCCATTCGATGGCGAGATATAAGTTACTGTACACATCCTTATATGAATCGATTTGTGATTTTATAGGTCATACTTGCATTGGCAATTACAACGATACAGCAGTTGCGACTAGGGTAAGTAAGGCGCAAAATTGAACGATAATTTTTGAAGGGGCTAATTTCACCCCAATCAGGGCAAAAAACCCAGCCATAATAGAGCTACGGTAGGGCTTTTAAAGCAAATTGAGGAAAAAGAGGCCTTCAAAAGGCATTGATCTAAAGTTGAGAACTACTTAAGTTACAAAAAAGCAAAAAGCTAGTAAAAAACAGCAATTTCGGCCAGCTCTTTTCTAGTCAATGCTGGAACTTGAGCATTTTCAGCGGGATACCCCACCGGGATAAGCATAAAAGCCCGTTCATTAGAAGGCCGATTGAGTACCTTTTGGAGAAAATTCATTGGACTGGGTGTATGGGTGAGGGCTACTAAGCCTGCTTGGTGGATGGCTGCCAATAAAAAACCAGTGGCTATACCTACTGACTCATTGACGTAGTAGTTTTTTCTTTGTTGATCGCCGATTTGATCGTAAACCTTTTTAAATATGATAATAAGATAAGGGGCTGTTTCTAAAAAAGGTTTGTGCCAGTCTGTGTCAAAAGGAAGTAAATCTTCCAGCCAATCCGTCGACATCCGTCCGTGATAGTTTTCGTATTCTTCCACTTCTGCCGCCTCGCGGATGGCCTTTTTTATTTCCGGATTTTTAACGATGCAAAAAGTCCAAGGCTGTTTATGTGCTCCCGAAGGCGCAGTTGAAGCCGTGCGTACTATATTTTCAATAACCGCTTGATCAACTGGGCGATCAGAAAAAAAACGCAAAGACCTCCGTTGATCCATCATTTGAAAAAATGCTTGACTTCTGTCGAGCATTTCTTCGGGTGCGATGGGGTTATGCACAAAGTCCATAAATACAGTTTGATGATTAGACATAGAAAAAATTTAGTCTAGATAATGGCTCAAGGTGTAGAAACCGAAACCGGTAATACTTTACCATTGAACACTTTATATCCATTTAAAGCAAAATCAGCAATGTACTTTCCCATTACTTGGCTGCTAACCGGTGCTTGATATCCCGGAAAAGCAGCTTCCAGCATTTCGGTCTGTACAGCTCCTAAAGCGAGGCAATTTACAGCAATCCTTTTTTCCTTAAGTTCTTCTGCAAGACATTCTGTAAGATTTGCTAGAGCAGCTTTACTAGAACTGTAGGCCGCTAAGCCAGGAAATTTACTGCTTCCCTGAAATCCGCCCATAGAACTGATGTTGAGTACATGGGCGCGCTGACTTTTTTCCAAAAAAGTCAGTGAAGCCTGGATGAGCTGGACCGGCGCAAAAATATTTTGTTCAAACACTGTGCGCCATTCTTCCAGTGTGGTAGACACGAAAGGTTTGTTGATCAATTGTCCGGCGTTGTTGATCAATACATCCAAGCTACCCCAATTGCTCAAAAAATCTAATACCGTATCTGGTAAAGGGTTCGAAAGATCTACTGCGATACAATCTAGGCGCGCATTTTTGTCATATGCTTTGGCCACACGTTGCAAATGATGTAGTTTGTCGATATTTCGCGATAAAGCCAAGATCTGGTTTTGAGGATTTTTGGACAGTTCTAGCGCTGTTTCAAATCCAATCCCTCGACTTGCGCCAGTAATGACGATGTGCATATAGAGTCCAATTTGTTGATTACAATAAAGGTAATACTTTTCAAAAAATGCTTTACAATCGCAACTAAGCACTATTTTTGGCCGTTTTAGTGCCCATTGTACGCAACGAATAGCTAGCTTTGCGATGTTTCAAGTATAGGTAAGAAAAACTACCTGCTTGAAAAATAAAAACTTGTAACCTCAGTAAAAGTTTCATTCGATTGAGACAAAAGACATTCACTACCACGGGTGA
This sequence comes from Chitinophagales bacterium, assembly GCA_038240665.1. Taxonomy (GTDB): domain Bacteria; phylum Bacteroidota; class Bacteroidia; order Chitinophagales; family Saprospiraceae; genus Haliscomenobacter. The sequence goes on from JBBRGN010000055.1 coordinate 18,434, forward strand.
TTTAAATACAAACGATGATTCGCAGACAGATTTACCATTTTGGCAGGTACTTGATCATGATGAGTAGCGTTTTTTCTCGTCCAGAAAAAACGGCCATGTACTACAAGGAGACCCTCCGTCAAATGAACGATATTGGTGTTGGTTCCTTACCTATTGTATTTTTGATTGCTTTATTCATTGGTGCAGTAACCGCAGTTCAGTTTTCTTACCAACTGGATGGCACCTTGGTACCCATCTACTACATTGGCTACATTGTACGCGATAGTACGATCATAGAGTTGGCGCCTACGATATCTTGTTTGGTTTTGGCAGGTAAGGTCGGTTCTAATATGGCCGCTGAGATAGGCGGTATGCGCCAAAAAGAACACATCGACGCCATGGAAATCATGGGCGTAAATACCGCAGCGTACATTGTGATGCCCAAAATCATTGCTGCCCTGGTAGTTATTCCTTTACTGGTAGCCGTTGCCGCTTTTGTAAGCATTATTGGCGGTTACATGGCCATCATCCCGATTGGGAAAATGTCGGGCAACGATTATATTCAGGGCGTACGGTCATTTTTTGTGGAATACAATGTTTTCATGATGTTTGTCAAAGCATTGGTATTTTCTTTTTTGCTGACCTCGGTTTCTTGTTATCAAGGATTTTTTGTCAAAGGCGGAAGCATTGAGCTGGGAAAAGCCAGTACGAATGCTGTTGTTTTTAGCGACATCTTAATCCTTTTGGCCGATTACATCATTGCAGCGTCCTTAACTTAAGCCATATGATCAGAGTAGAAAATCTTTTTAAATCCTTTAACGATCAGGAGGTGCTCAAGGGCATCAACACTGAATTTTATCCGGGTAAAACCAATCTGATTATCGGGCGTTCTGGTGCTGGAAAAACCGTTTTACTTAAGTTATTGGTAGGCCTGTTGAAACCTACTTCCGGTAATATTTTCTATGGCGATATCAACTTCAATAGCCAAAGTCGGAAAGAAATGCGTGAATTACGCATGCAGATTGGAATGCTTTTCCAAGCTTCAGCACTTTTTGACTCCCTGACCGTAGAAGAAAATATTCGCTTCCCTTTGGACATGTTTACCTCAATGACTTGGAAAGAGAAGCTCAATCGGGTAAATTTTTGTTTAGATCGGGTGAATTTGGAAAACGCGAACCGCAAATACTCTTCTGAATTGAGTGGCGGCATGCAAAAACGTGTAGGGATTGCCCGAGCTATTGTGCTCAATCCGGCTTTTCTTTTTTGCGACGAACCCAATTCTGGTTTGGATCCCAAAACCGCCATTGTTATCGATGAACTCATTCGCAGCATCACTTTAGAGCAAAACATTACTAC
>JBBRGN010000056.1:0-19699 GCA_038240665.1 Chitinophagales bacterium
GATCATCCCTTTAGTACATTCAAAAGTGCGTTTACCCGAATTGAACCAGTCCTCAGATTGCTGATTGTCCCAAAGGTATTGCGCTTTTTGATGAAAGGTTTGAAAAGCATCGCGGCCGTTGCGGTACACCAGCGCAGTAGCCAGCGCGGGAATCATCATCATTTTATGAAAATCAATGACTACCGAGTCGGCTCTTTCGATACCGGTTACCAAATGACGGTATTTTTCCGACACTACTGCTGCACCGCCATGCGCGCCATCTACATGCAACCACAATTGGTGTTTTTCGCAAAAATCAGCGATCAGCGCTATATCATCGTAAGCACCCGTTGAGGTGGATGAAGCGCTACCAATTACGGCGATTACCTGATAACCCCCGGTTTTTGCTTTGGTTAAAGCGGGTTCTAGCAGTTCAGTTCGCATTTGAAAGCATGCGTTAACTGGTATTTTGATGATGCCTTCACTGCCAAGACCCATGATTCTTGCTGCCCGATCGATGCAATAATGCGCCTCTTCAGATACCATAATGGCCAGTTTTTCCTGTACCCCGTTTTCCCATACATCGCTTGGTGCATTCATGGCCCTAGCCGTTAGCAGCGCCGTCAAGTTGGCCAAGGTGCCGCCAGAAGTGATGATGCCACCAGCTTGGTGAGGCATCCCTATTTTTTGAGACAGCCATTCCAGTACAATCCGTTCATGTGGATTGGCAACCATACCCATTTCAAAAACCGCCATCCCATTGTTCAATACCTGTTTGACCAATCCACTTAAGGCGGCCAAAGGCAACACGGGCGAAACCTGGTGTCCCATGTAGCGTGGGTGGTGCAAATGCGTAGATCGCGCGATGGTCTCGGCCCAAAAAGGAATTGGATCGGTTAGCGGTGGCTCTTGGAAATCGGCTTCCCAAAAGGCCAGGGCTTCGTCTGGCGTTTGCCAAGGAGTAACTTGCTTCAAGTTACCGGATTGAGCGCTTGCTAAATAATTAGCCAGCAAATCGATTAAGGCATGACCTTGCTCCCGAAAAACTTGGGGGTCATAGGCTTTTTGCAGTTGTGATTCCATTTGATGCGTATTTTGCTATAAGTAGGTCACAACAAATAAAACGGCTTTTATTGATTAAATAAAATGTTTATTTTTGATTAATTGATCAAAAAAAACAATCAATTGGACTTGCAGATCCTTCGTCATTTTCAGGTGGTTGCCGAAACCTTGCATTTTCGCAAAGCGGCGGAAAGCCTTTACATCGCTCAACCGGCGCTAAGTCGTCAGATACAATTATTGGAAAAAAGGCTCGGTGTTCCTTTGTTCAAGCGCAGCAATCGTCGGGTGGCGCTGACCATAGCCGGACAACATTTTTTGAAAGAAACCCACCGCATGCTAGCCGAGTGGGATTACCTGTGCATCCGTACCGCTCAAATAGGCAGGGGAGAAGCGGGTACGATTCGGATTGGGCACGCCAGTTCGACGATGCAATCAATTCTGCCCTTGATTTTGGCTAAAATCCGTCGCCAATTGCCCGGTCTCAGATCTATTTTAGCCGAAATCAACAATACCTCGGCCATTACCAGCTTGCGCAATCGGGAAATCGACGTGGCTTTTGCACCCAATATGATCATTCCAGCAGATTTGTCCAGTAAAGCGGTGTACCAAGAAAATTTTGTATTGCTGTTGCCGCACGACTATCCACAGGCCATAAACTTACCCATCGACTTGCGGCAATTTGCGCAGGAAGATTTTATCTTACCCCCTAAATCAGAAAGTTCGGGATATACAGAATCGATTGAGCAATTGTGTCAGCGACACGGATTTACGCCACATATTGTGCATGAATCAGGGAATTCCAATACGGTGTTGCGCATGGTTGAAGCGGGGATTGGGATTTCCATTGAACCCAAATCTACTTTGCGCAGCCTGCAACCTTTGGTTCAAGCCATTGAATTAGAACATATCCCGCTGAAAGTTGAAATGCGGATGGTTTGGTTGCCGGAAAGAACGGAGGAGTTACAACCTTTTTTTGCCATCGTTGAGGAGGCTAAAAACGAATATATTTGAACCATGACAAATAGGCGAATTTTTGTACAACCCGTTTTCGAATTGCTGCTGTTGTTGTTTTCAGTAGGGGTACTGGCTTTTGCTTTTTTAATGGCCACCAAAATCTTTCCCTATTTTCGGTTTGAACCCATCCACGGTTTTTTGGGAACCAAAACCGATCGCGTGCTGGCAAAACCCCATTTTCAAATCGCTTTTTACATCCATATTGCCAGCAGCTTTTTTGTGATGGTGGCTGGTGCTTTGCAGGTATTGCCCGCATTATATCGCCGCTGGCCGCGTTTACATCGAAGCATTGGCAGGGTCTATGTCTTGGGTATTTTATTGCTTGCGGCACCTTCAGGATTGGGATTGGCCGTTTACGCCAATGGCGGATTATCAGCGAAGGTGGGTTTTACCTTGCAATGTCTGGTTTGGTGGATATTGACTTTTCAAGCTTGGCAGTGGGCACGTAAACAACAATGGGAGAAACATTCCGCGTTTATGTTGTGTAGCTTGGCTGTAACTTTGGCCGCCATGAGTCTGCGTTTAGAAAGTTACTGGATGGTACAAATATTTGGTACCAAACCGATTGAAACCTATCTGACGGTCACCTGGTTGTCGTGGGTGGGCAATCTATTATTGGCGAACTTGTTGATTCAAATGGGTTGGTCGCAATGGATGATGCAAGTTTTTTTCGTCCAAAAAAAACCGTCGGAATGACGAATTTTTAGAGCGGTGTTGCGCTTTTCGTCTAATTTGGCTACATCTTTAGAGTCAAGTTCTTAATTTGCCATACAATACAATCCATAAAACCTATGAAACAAAACTTCAAAACTCAGATTACGATCTATTTTTTGGTTTTATCAGCCTCCTTTTTCTTGTTGATGCAATGTTCAAAAACCGCGGCCAAAAATACCGTTGAGCAAGAGCCTACGAAGTTGATAACCCATGCTGAAGGAAAAGATACTATCCGTCAAGAAGGATTGGAGGAGATCAGACCGATTAAAATAAGCTGGCTCAATGCGGCTACGTTGAAAAAAACGCTGGACACTTCAGATCTTGGAGCGATCATCGGCAACCAAGATATGGCCGACTTTGGCTTTTACGGCGAGGATCATTACCGCATCGAATTTTACTTCAGCGAGGTCAAAAAAGATCCTAGCGACCCAAGTGTTTATTTGATAACGGGAAAAAACCGTTTCAAAAAGAACATCACCAATTTTACGGGAAAGTTTTTCATCGATAGTTTGGCGCATGTGAATGACCCCAATTTGGATGCCAACGATGTCAGCGAAATGGGCGTTAATAAAATTTTTAGCGCCGCTGGTCGCTTTGAAATTCAAGAAGATACCACCGCAAAAGGTTCTGGCGCATTTGTTGGTCGCTTTAAAATGGATTATTCCTCCAATTCTGCAGATGGTCCTCAATTGTGGTATTTTTCCGACACGCCCAATCGCGGCAGCGGCATTCGCTACGATGGTATTTGGAAAAGCCATAAAACCGGTAAAACCAAATCCGTGATTTGGGCGAAGGATATTTTCCGTTTTGCCAACGATATCCTAAAAGACTTTTCGGTTGGTGAACGCGAAGTAGAAATCAATCCCATCTACCGCAATTTGGGTTGGGATGATTACTGGGAAAACATGGAGTGGTGGAGCGATACAAAAAGCTGATTTTAAATGTGATGGATGGAAAGGGTGTTCATGCTGTTGCTGTCTTAATGATTGTCTTTTGGGGATGTAGATTCCCAATGGTCGATCTTAGTTCCTACACAAAAGGTTTAAAGTTTTTTACAGCCTTAGAAGAGGAAGAACTGGCGGCCTACGGCATTAAATCTGGAGATAAAATTGCAGAAATTGGAGCGGGTGACGCTGGTTTTGCGCGGCGTTTGCTTCAAAAAAAAATCCCCATCACTCTATTTATCAACGAAATAAGCGCGGCGGCGATTAAAAAAATAAAGTGGACGCTTGCGCACGATCCTTTGTTTTTATCTACCACAAGTCAAGTGACTGCGGTGACAGGTACCCTTTCGTCAACTGGGTTGGAAGGAAAAAATTTGAACAAGATCATCATTCGCGATGCGCTGCACCATTTTGATCGAAAAACGGCAATGTTGCAATCCATCCGCAAATCCTTGGATCGAAAGGGCCAGGTTTACCTTTTTGAACGGTACAAAAACGATTGCGCAGGTGATTGTTGTCCAATGTTGTTGTCTCAAGATGGGCTCTTGGAAACGATGTCCAAAGGCGGCTTTCATTTGATGAGCGAACAGCCTATTTTACAAAATGGACAATGGCATTATGTTTTGACATTTGAAATATCCCGCTGGTGATTTGTCATCAACAGCGGGACGCTTCAAATTTAAGCCATAGCAACGATAATTCTTACTTCTTCAAGCCTAATAAGAACCCGATTGTAAAGTTAGAATCCCAGTCGAAAACGAAAGTACCGCACTTGGTGCCGCCAGCAATGGCTTTGTAGACATTGATGCCTGACTTTTGTTTTTCACCCTTACCTACATAGGCTTCAGGCGGATTCAACACGGTGTAACGCTCTTTGCCATTGCGGGTTTGCTTGGCCAATTCAAATGGAATGCCGCCAATGATAAAACAAGTCTTTCTTTTATCGGCTGGTACCTGCTTCGAAAGCGATTGCACTTCACTCAAAACGGTTTCATTGCTCACCCCGTTTTCGAAATACTTAGAACCGTAGGTTTCCTTGCTGATGATTTCGCCATCCTTAATCCAAGAAATTTTGGTATTTCCAGAGCCGATGTCAACCACAAACGCATTGTCTTCGTATAGCTTAGGCAAGGTACATTGAAGCGCATAAATCCCTTCTTCTTCAGCATTTACTGGATTGACAAAGTAGCCCAAGGTCTTCAGGCCTTTGATGATTTTTTGCACTTCTGGCGACTTGATGGCGCTGGAGCTTACTACAAAGTGGATGTTTTTTCCGTCAACTCCAAAGTTCAACATTTTGGCGATGTACGTTTTCAAACTTGAGCGGATGTCCTGTTCGGTAGCCATGTTTTCATAGACCAAGCTGGCACCGTATTCCGCATTTTCTAGCGACCAATTCTTCTCATTGTCGATCGAAATAACAAAAGCATTAAAACCAGAAGCGCCAAGTTCTACTACGCCTTTCAACTTGCCATCAACAGGCTCAGCTGGGGTATAATTGAAAGCACTTTTGGTAGTTGGTGTTGAAGGAACTACTTTTTCCTCCGTAGTAGTGGTGGTAGGCTTTTCAGTAGGCTGTTCGGTGGTGGTAGGTTTTACCCCGCCGGCAACGCCAGGAACGAATTTGCGAACGGCCCAGAATATCCCTAGGGCAACAAGCACGACGATAAAAATCCGTGCAAAAGGAGTCAACTTCATAATGGTGTTTTTTGGATTTTTAAGCTTGTCCGGGTTGCGGACTTTTACGCGGTTGAAATTACTAACTTTTGGAATAGCATAACGGAATATTAGACTGGTCATTGCTAATGTAGTCACGGGTAAGAATAACTTTTTTGGATCTTGGGAAATTGTATTATTTTTAGTGTCTTAAAAAAAACTAGAGCACATGGATTTGAGTCCCGTGGTGATTGCCATACCGATGTATTTTACCCTGATGGGTATAGAGCTAGTGGCGGAGTCCATGACCCGCCGCAAAACTTACCGCCTCAACGATGCCATCACCAACATCAATGCAGGCGTAGTACAACAAACTACCGGCGTTTTTTTAGAAATCTTGAAAATCGGAGTCTATGTTTTTATCTATGAACATTGGGCGATGGCACATTTGGAGCGCAGTTGGTATACTTTTGCTGCGGTGTTTATCCTGTGGGATTTCTGCTATTATTGGGATCACCGTTTCCAACACGTGATTAGTTTATTTTGGGGCGGGCATTCGGTTCACCATCAAAGCGAAGAATATAACCTATCGGTAGCTTTGCGACAAAGTTCGACATCGGTACTCTGGGGTTTTCCCATATATCTCCCTTTAGCAATCATTGGTTTTAGCCCGATTCAGTTTGCGATTGTGGGCGGACTTAACTTGTTGTATCAATTCTGGATCCATACCGAGCACATCAACCGCATGCCGCGCTGGTTTGAGTATATTTTCAATACCCCTGCGCACCACCGCGTACACCATGGCCGCGATTTGAAGTATTTGGACAAAAACTATGCCGGCGTGTTCATCATTTGGGATCGGATGTTTGGAAGTTTTCAAGTGGAAGAAGAGCGTCCGCATTACGGCGTCACCAAGCCATTACAGAGTTGGAATCCGGTTTATGCCAACGTAGCACATTATGTAAATTTGTTTCAAGCGGTCAAAAAAGCCCGTAATCTGGGAGATGGTTTGCGGATATTGTTTATGCCTCCGGGCTGGTATCCAGCCTATTTGGGTGGATTTCAACAAGCACCGGTAGTCAATGATGATTACCAAAAATTCAATGCTACAGCGCCTGCTTTAGGCGTCAATTCTTATATTTTGATTCAGTTTTTGGCCTCCTTGGGCGCCACTTCCTATTACATGTTCAACAACCCTACGATGGATTTAACGAGTAAAATTGTGGCGGCCGTTTGGATAGTATACACCAGCATGATTTTTGGATTCTTGTTTGAAAACCGCAGCAAATGGCTAATCGGCTTGGAATTGATGCGCTTGTTTTACCTGCCAATTGCGGGAGTGATCATGTTACAACTGGGGTATCCGATTGGGGTGAATTTGATTATTGGGGTATTGGCATTTGCGTTGTTGAGTGGAGGAGCTTTTTTGTATTTGATGCGGCGATTGGGGGCTACTCAGCCTGGGTAAGGATTTAGAGTGAATGTTGGCGATCATTTATTTCTAGGATTTTGTCTAGGTTTACGCTACGCATCATTTTTTTGATACCGAGTTATTCTAGCACTTCCTTGTTTGGTTAACAAACCTTCATTAACTCCTTTTTTTTAAATCTCGTGTAGCCGTTGCGCTGGATAGGTTTGGAAATATCTTGAGGTAATCTTTTCTAGTAAAATTAGCAATAGCTGTTTGCTCTAGGAGGTATAGAAGCCGTTCGACATCCGTAAAATGATCCCTTTGCACGCCTACCAGTTCCGTTAAGCTAAATTTTATCTTTTCCAGCAAGTACTCAACAAACTTTGTTGACAAGCCTTCTTAATCACATTGACTCAAGACCTGATAATACTCCTCCTGGCTTTTTTTTATTTCTTGTTCAATGGGCAGATACTCAAAAACAGGATTCACCTTCATTGATATTACGGTCTGCCATAGGCGCCCCATCCCCCCATTCCCATCAAAGAAAGGATGAATAAATTCCATCTTATAGTGAAATACACAGCTTTTTATAATGAAGTGATCTTCGCCATTTTTAAGATATTCTAATAAGTTGGTCATCAAATGATCAAACTTACATCCAGGCGGGGCCAAGTGTGCTATTTTATCTCCTTGAACCACACCAACCGAACCGGTTCTAAACTGACCAGGGGCATCCATTAATCCCAACATTAACTGCTGGTGCGCTTCTAAATAGGATTGCAATGAACAGGCGTCAAAGTTAGAGAGCTGGTTGTAAACTTGTATTGCATTCTCCACTTCTTTGATGTCTTTTGCAGTGCCAATTATCCTTTTATGGTCAATCATCGCGGTAATCTGATCTTCGCTCAATGTATTCCCTTCAATAGCTAATGAAGCGCGGATGGTTTTTACCCGGTTTTTTTCTTAGCTCGGTTTGTGGCTTTCTTAGAAGGGTGGCATCCACAATGCCTAATAACCTTCCAATCTCAGTTGATAAATTGATAATTAGTGAAGTGCCTTCGTAGTATTTATACTTCATGATGCCGTCATTTGATCGCATCAAAATACAAATTTGCTTTTAATTAGCAAAAAAATCGAATCAAGATCAGATCAAATGGCGGATATTGAAATTTAAAGGAGGTGCAATTTTTTTACTCAATCACTTCCAGTTCACGAACTTTATTTGAGCATTGAACAGTTGATCCTACCCCCCAAAAAAGAAAGGGCGACTTTGCAGCCGCCCTCCGGAAAGGATTCTTGGATAATGTTTTTGGGACCAATGCTAATTGGTAATGTCTTTTGTTTGGGTTGAAAAAGGACTAAATTTAGCTAGCAGTTGATCAGTGACCAAATTTATGACCTCCACGAGGACCATCGCCAAATCCGCGGCAACCTTTAGCCAAATTTTTCAATTCATCTTCTGAATTGACCACTTTAGTAGTACCGTCAGGGAACTTAGCGGTGAATGGGAACACGATTTCTGGACGACCTTTCACCCCTTTGTTTTCAACTCTCCACTTCAATGCTGCTTTGATGAATTCCTCGCCACTGTTGACCGTAATCTTAGTAGCATCAGGGAATTTGATGGTTACCGGGAACACGGGCTTGAAACAGAAGAGCGAATCTGGACGTCCGCCATGGTGTGGGCCATCAGGGTGGCAAGTTTCAATCAAGGCTTTTTTCTCTGCTTCAGTAGTGATGGTTTGTACGGTACCGTCTTGTAGTTTCACACTGAAAGGCAACTGAATCTTTGGACGTTCGCCATGTTTGCCTTTGTTGGCTTCATGCCAAGCTTTGATGGCTACTTTGAAGGAATCTTGAGAACCGATGGCTTGAGTAGTACCGTTTGGATAAACCAAGGTAATAGGGAAAACCAGTTCAAAACAACGATCGCAAGAATCACGCAATCCGTCTCTGCCTCTCACATCCATGGCTACAGAATCTTCAGGCGTATAGTTTTCAGAAACTATCAAGTCATCTTTTTGACATGCGGTGAAAAGGACTACGGCGAAAAGCAAAAAAGCAGCGCCAAATTTGATCATACGACTCATCATAATTGATTTAAGTTTTGGGTTAAAATTTAAGTTGCAGCGTTTCGCCAACAACTGTAATGTTCATTGTTCGTATGGGTAAGACAGGTTTTTGTATTTTGTACTCACGCTTTTTTATTTTTTTTGAAAAAAACTAAAAACACCTGCTTGATTTGCAGATTTGCCATATTATTGCAGTCCTCACAATGAAGTGAAAAGGAGGTACATGCTTTTTTACTAAAGACTTCGTCAGCTAAGTAATGGGACACTATAAATTGCTAGAATTCAAAATCTCGAGTTGAAAATGTGAATTTATAATGTCCCATTACTTAACTTAAATGTGTAATAATCAGAGCCATGTCGGATAAAATTTTGTGGCAGTCCCTTAAAGCGGGAAATCAAAAGGCGCTAGAAGAAATCTACCGTGCCCATGCCGTGCCTTTGCTCAAGTATGGCCAACGTTTTAGTCAAGATGGACAATTGGTGGAAGATAGCCTCCAGGATCTTTTTGTAGAACTTTGGAAAAACCGGGCGGGCTTGGGCGAAAACGATGCCATCCGCAAATATTTGTTTGTAGCACTACGCCGTAAAATCATCCGCAATCTTAACCCCATCAAAAGGGTGGCTACAGAAGAACCAGAGGAACGTTTTTTTCAAGCTGATTTTGCCATTGATGAAAAAATCATGGAACAAGAAAGTCAAGTGGAGCAAAAAGAAAAATTGGAACAAGCCCTCGCCCAACTAAGCGAACGCCAACAAGAGGTGTTGTACCTCAAGTTTTTTGCGGATATGGATTACCCCGAGATCTGCGAAGTGATGGACATCAACTACCAATCGGTGCGTAATTTGGCGTTTCGGGCGCTGCAAGCTTTGCGGGAAGGGATGAGTTTGATTTTATTGTTTTTTTTACTAAAAAATTTAACATTGAAGTGAGTACAAAATAAGGTATAGGGTCTTATTGGATTGAGGGGATTGTTTTTTTTAAAAAAATACAACTGCACCTGAAAAATCAACAAGATCCAAAACACCATAAACATGACCAAAAATTTTAAATGGTTGTTACTTGGAATGTCTTTGCTGCTTACTTTTTGTAGCAAAATGGATGTAACGACTACGCAATCTTTTACCATTCAGTCGGAGTTGTTGCCTTATTTTCAAAGCTTTGCCGTAGAAGGCCTCAAACGCGGGGTAACGGTAGATATTAGCCAGGTAGGAGGGGCGTTAACCGATATTGCGGATGCTAAAGTGGCTGGGCAATGCCAATACAGCTCCGCAACTGGCCACCATGTGTTGATCGATTTGCCCTACTGGATCACGTCAACCACCCTCAAGCGGGAGTTTGTCGTTTTTCACGAACTGGGGCATTGTTTGCTAGGGCGCACGCATCTCAATGATGCCAATGCCGACGGTACTTGTGTAAGTATGATGAACAGCGGCGACGGGGGTTGTCGCTCGATTTACAGCCAACAAAATCGATCCAGTTATTTAGATGAACTGTTTTTGCACAAATAAATTTTTAGGAATGAGTCGACAATAAGGTATCAAATTAGACTAGGCTGTTTTGTTGCCAGACAACTATCTTTTGAGGCGAATAGTAGGGCTATTTAATGAAAAAGATAGGTAGTATGGCGGCAAAGAGACAGACTTGATTGGTATCTTATTATGGATTCATTCCTTTATGTTGAATGATGATTTGGCTACGAGTTTAGGATCTTAATTCATTCTTCGGCATTAAATATAACTAGCTTATGGAATCAAATTTTACAAACTATACGCCCCTGGACTTTGCACAGGAGCCCACTTTCATCCGCTGGATCAAACGGAAGGATGATGAGGCTGGCCGTTTTTGGCAGCAGTGGCTCCTGGATCATCCAGACCAACAAAATGCCATAGCAGAAGCACGCCGGATGGTGAACAGCATTCAACTGCTGGAGCAGGAGCCTTCCGCACTACAATTGGATAAGCTATGGGGAAAAATAAATGATGCCATCGAAAGCGATACCGCAACGCCGGTTGTTGAACTTCAGCCAGCACGAAGAAGAGTGTTGCGCGCTTGGATGGGCTATGCCGCCGCCGCCTGTATCGCTGCCTTGTGTTTCTTTATGTTGTACAACCCCGCTACCCAGGTAAAGGTAAAAAATGGAGAACAAATTAGCCATTTGTTACCGGATGGTTCAAAAATATCAATCAATGCAGGAAGTTCGATTGCTTACAAATCCGGTACTTGGGGCAAACGCCGCAAGGTAGAATTGGACGGCGAAGCCTTTTTTGAGGTCAAAAAAGGGGAAACATTTACCGTAGTTACGGAACTGGGAGAAGTGGAAGTATTGGGTACCAGCTTTAATGTACGTGCTCGAGGCGGCAGCTTTGCAGTTGGTTGCGTAACCGGTAAGGTAAAGGTAAGCAATGCAAAAGGTTCCTTGATTCTAACCCCGGGTTTAGCGACCTATGCTCAAGGCGAAAATGAGCTCAAAGCACCTTTCCTTGCCGAAACCCAGCAGATGGGCGCTTGGCGCCAAGGAAAGTTTGATTTTAAAGATGCCAAATTAGGCGAGATTTTTGCTGAAATCCAACGGCAATTTGATGTACAGATCGCTACCACCGGCGAGGTTGCCGAACGCAAAGTAAGCCGCTATTTCGAGGCTGGAAATTTGGATTCGGCCTTGTATAAAGTATGCTGGCCGTCCAACCTAGAGATCAAGAAACAAGGAAAGATGATTGTAATCAGGTGATCCTTACAGCTGCGTAATTAGTGCTGCTATTTTTCGTTTGTTTTGACAAGTGAAATGGAAGTTTGAAATAGGAATATGCAAATTTTGTACAAATCAGTTCTCATTGTTGTCTTTTTAGTATTGAGCAATCTTGGTGCGACTGCTCAGTCGGGATGGGTATACAATGACAAGTTTCAAAATATGCCGATCCGCGAAGTATTTAGCTTGTTGGATAAAAAATATGGTTTGCAATTCGCTTTTGATTATTCCACCATTGAACACATCCGCATTACCAAACAGGTTCACGCAAAAGACATCAATACGGCGTTGGTGCAGTTGTTTGAAGGCACGGGTCTTATGTACCAAGTGGCTGGAAATAAACAGATTCTAGTACGCTTGTCCCCGGTTGAAAAAACGCCTACCGAAATCAGCAGCGCCAGTATCCTACCCAAAATCCCGAGAAGCGTTAGTGGAACGATTTTTGATAATTTCAACCGCAAGCCACTGGCTTTTGCACATGTATCGAGTGGGCAAGGGCAAGGAGCCATATCGGATGATGACGGCAATTTTTCCTTAGAATTGGCAGACGCCAGTGTTACCACCGAATTAGAAGTCCAGTATCTGGGTTATCAAAGTAAGTCGATCTACCTCAACCCCGGCATAGAACCGGCGAAAATCGACATTCGACTCACCCCAAAAATTGAAGAACTCCAAGCTTTTACCATAACGGATCATCCGCCTTTGACTTCCCAATCGCTGCAATTAGACGGGTTGACTGTACCCGCGCGTACTTTATCGGTCAGCTCTTTTATTGCTGGAAATGACATCATGCGTAATCTTCAACTGTTGCCAGGAATTGCTGCTTTTGATGATTTATCCGCTGGTCTCAATGTGAGGGGGGGCACCGGGGATGATAATTTGGTCATCTTGGACGGTATTCCCTTGTACAACGTGACCCATTATTTTGGGGTGTTTAGTGTGGTCAATTCGGATGTGATCAAAGAGGTGCGCTTGTTTAAAAATGCTTTTCCGGCGGAATATGGTGGACGGACTGCCGCGGTTTTAGACATGACCACCTTAAGTCCTGACCCTGGAAAAACACGCGGTATCCTCAACGCTAACTTACTTACAACCGATGCCGTCATTGATGCGCCATTGACCAATAAAATGCGCATCATGGTGGCTGGGCGTACCACCAACCAAAACCTAGGGACCTCCAAAATTTTTGGTTACCTAAATCAAGAACCCCGTCAGTCGCCAGTATATAAAGAAGCAGAGAAGAACCCCAATCCATTGGTTTCAAGGGATCTGATAGCGCAAAAACCCGATTTCCGTTTTTATGATGCCAACATCAAGTGGAGCTGGCAACCAACAACCAAAACCAAAGTCCAATTCAGCTATTTCAAAGGCAATGACCAATTTCGGTACGATTACAATCAGAAAGTGAAACCAATCAATCGCCTACCGTTACCCGATTCACTTTTACCGCAAAACCTATCTTATAAGGAGAATGGAACTTGGGACAACCAAGGTTGGAGCATTCAATTGGAGCAAAAATGGAAAGCGCCTATCACCAGTCATTTAACCATAGCTCAATCGCAGTATACCCTCAATCGCTCGATGGTCAATGTAGATACGCGGACTTTAATCACCCGTCGGGATACTTTTACGAAAAGCAATAGCTACCAAAATCTCCACTATAATTCTTTGTCGGGTGCCGATCTGCATTTGAAAAACGAATGGACGATCAACAAAACCCAATCGTTACAATTTGGTTATCAGTTTACGCTGAATGATGTAAAATACCGCATTGACGAAGACAATAGGGTGTTGCTCAACAATGCGCGGAGGGGATTTCAGCATTCTTTTTATACCCAGTACCACATAGCTCCAGAAAGTCATTTACTCAACTTTACCCTGGGATTGCGGGCAACCAATTACAACAACAATTTCTATTTTTCACCACGGGTGAACCTGGTAGTAGGCAAATACGATTGGCTGAAGGTGAAAGCTGCTTGGAGTATTTATCAACAATATACCTATCAACTCAACCACGAAGACCGCTATGGCCGGAGTTTTCTCTACTGGGTGATGGCCGATGATAAACTTCCAGTAGCGGTATGCAATCAATTGATGTTCGGTGCTGCCCATCACAACAATTGGTTTGATGTAGATCTAGAGTTTTATCAAAAAAACACCCGCGGAATTGTTGAACAGGCTCAGAATTTAACCGGTTTGGCGGTGATCGATGGCAAAATTGTGCCGCGTAATTTTACCCTTTTTGAAGGTACAGGAAAAACATTGGGTATGGACTTGCTGATTCGCAAAAACGCGGGTAATTTTTCCGGTTGGATCGCCTATACCCTGAGCAAAACAACCCAATCCTTTCCACAAATTGACCGAGGTAAACCCTTCTTCGCGCCAACCGATCGTCGGCATCAGTTGAAATGGATCAGCCAGTACCGAATAGGTAGATTTGATGCGTCCTTTACTTATATTTTTGCTTCTGGCCGGCCCTATACGGATCTTTCAAAATTGACCTATGTTTCATCGGAAAGAGGAAGTTTGACGCCTTCTGCTCGCCAAACCAATTTAGAATCCTACCAAAGGGCTGATTTATCGGGCAATTACAATTTCAACTGGGGCAAGACTAAAGTACAGGCCGGTTTTACACTGTTCAATCTATTCAATCGACAAAACGTAAAATACCGCCAGTACATCTACTCTTTTCCTACTTTAGACAACAGCGGTTCAGGCAGTGGTTCTGGCGGTTCTGGTACTGGAGGGGGGAATGGTTCGGGAAGTTCGGGAAGTGGATCGGGCTCAAAAAATGTCCAAAACACCGTAGTAGGTACTGAATTTCAGATGTTGAATTTTACTCCGACATTTAATTTGTTGTTTCGTTTTTAGTCCAGCTTTCTTTTTGTTCTTGAGTCGAATTAATTCATAGGCAATACCCATTAATCTTGTCCCATTGTTTATATTTGGGTACACCATTTGATCCGTACCTATGTCGACCAATTTTCCACTATTGAAACTTACCATTTGGATTGCTTTTTGTAGCTTCCAGGCAGTAAATGCCCAAAAAGTAACGGTTAACTCGCTTCCTACACAGCGGAAAGTAGAGGTTTTAGTGGATGGAAAACCTTTTACCAGCTACATTTACCCCAGTGATTCTGTATTAAAAAAACCAGTTTTATTCCCCATTTACAATGCCAAAGGTACCATCGTAACCCGAGGTTACCCCTTAGCGCCCCGAGCTGGCGAGCGGGTTGACCATCCCCACCATGTAGGCAGTTGGATGAACTATGAATATGTCAATGGCAATGATTTTTGGAACAACTCAACGGCCATCAAGGATCGATCTAAATATGGCACCATTTTGCATCAAAAAATCGTAAAGACCAAAAGCGGAAAGGGTAAAGGATCCTTGTCGGTTACCGCCAATTGGCTACTTGCCGATGGCAAGGGCAAGCAAGTATTGACTGAAGCGACACAATTTGTTTTTCAAGCCCAAGATCAACTGCGCATCATTGATCGGTATACGATGCTTACCGCCACCCAAGACACCGTTTTTTTCAACGATGTGAAAGATGGGTTTTATGCCATTCGGGTTGCCCGGGAGCTGGAACACCCTTCAAATCAAGCCGATTTTTTTATCGACGCCAATGGCATCACTACCAAAGTCGACAAACTAGACAATACCAATATTACCGGTCATTACCGCAGCAGCGAAGGTATTGAAGGCGAAGCGGTCTGGAGCACCCGGGCACGCTGGGTAAATCTCAGTGGAAAAATAGGGAGTGATGAAGTGGCAATCTGCTTGATTGATCACCCCCAAAATTTAAGTTATCCTACGTATTGGCATGCCCGAGGCTATGGACTTTTTGCGGCCAACCCACTGGGGGCAAAAATTTTTTCCAATGGCAAGGAAGTCTTGAATTTTAAATTGGCTCCTCACCAATCGGTTACTTTCCGCTACCGCATGGTGGTTTCTTCTGGGGTACTCGATGACAAGACGATCAATCAATTAGCGAATAATTTTGCTCAAGAAAAACCTTAACCAATACACAAATATGGCTAAAACAAAACCCAATGCTTCCGATTTAACTTATGCAAATGCTTTGCAGGAAGTACAAATCATCGTCCAGCATTTGCAGGAGGGGCAGATTGGAATGGATGAACTGGCCGAGAAGTTGAGGCGTGCTGCCGAATTGATTCGTTTTTGTCGGGAGAAGTTGCGACAAACCGAACAGGAGGTGGATGGGCTGTTTTCTTTGGATGCTTGATTTTTTGGATTTTTTAGAATAAGGATTTTCTTGGGGATAAGATCTGCGATCTTTTTTGATAGAACACGGATCACGCGGATGAGACACGGATTATATTGATTTTTTCAGCTTATCGGGTAGGATTTTGGAAAAAGATCCGTGTCTAATTGGTTCCATCCGTGTTCCAAAAAAGAATCGCGGAACGCGATCCAAAAAATCCGTGTCTAATTGGTTCCATCCGTGTTCCAAAAAGAATCGTGATTCATCAGCCGTAAAAAAAATCCCCATCCCAATCAAAAAATCGAAAATAAATTTGCACATACCAACTGGTAGGTATATATTTGCATCATCAAGTATGGACACACGCACTCAAATATTGCAACACATTTTTGAAGCCATTAAGTTACATGGCTTTCAAGGTTTACGTACCGATAAAGTGATCACAGAATTAGGGGTCACCAAAGGGGCGTTTTACCATTATTTCCCAGATAAACAAAGCGTTGGTTACGCCGTAACGGACGAGATCATTGCGCCGATGTACATAGGAAATTGGCAACAGCTTCTTACGGGGAACACCTCAGTATTGAACAACATTTTTACTGCCATAAATCGACATACGGGTTATGTTACCCTGGAAAACGTGCATTTAGGCTGTCCGCTGAACAATTTAATCCAGGAAATGTCGCCGCTCGATGAAGGCTTTCGCTTACGCCTGCACAGCATCGTGGATCGCGAAAGAGCGCTTTTAGAAACTGCTATTCAGTTTTCCGTTGACGCTGGAGAACTAAAATCTACTGTAAATCCTGAAAGCTTGGCTTTGTTCATTCTCTCAGCAATTGAAGGTTGTTTCAGTATCTCTAAATCTTTACAACGCAAATCGGCGTTTGATGATGGTGTGGAACATTTGAAAGCTTATTTGTTGTCGTTGAAAAATTGATTTTTTTTACCCAATAACATACGTACTAGTATGTATTTTTAAATAAAAAAACCAAAACCATGTACGTTATCACTGGAGCTTCCGGACACACCGGACACCGCATCGCCCAGCAACTATTGCAAGCTGGAAAACCTGTACGCGCCATCGTCCGCAATGCAGGAAAAGTTCAAGATTTGAAAGACCTTGGCGCTGAAATAGCGGAAGGCGACTTAGAAGACGAAGCGTTTTTGGCCAAAGCATTTCAGGGGGCTACGGCCGTCTATGCCATGATTCCCCCGAAATGGGACGTAGCAGACTGGCGTCCTTGGCAGCTTAAAGTCGGTCAAACGATCACCAATGCCATTCAGGAAGCAGGTGTGAAAAAAGTAATTTTATTGAGTTCTTTGGGCGCACACTTGCCAAGCGGCGCAGGCCCAGTAACAGGATTGTACGATTTTGAAACCTTGCTAAAGGGTGTATCTGGATTGGATGTATTGGCGGTTCGCCCCGCCTACTTTATGTCAAATCTTTATGCTCAAGTGGACATGATCAAAGGCATGGGCATCATGGGATCAGCGTTGAATGGTGATTTGCCGGCTCCAATGATCCACCCGAATGACATCGGAGATGCCATTACCCCCCATTTTTTAGCTCTAGATTGGACTGGATTTAGCGTAGCTGACTTAGGCGGTGCAAAATCATACACCATGAAAGAAGTAGCCTCTATCATTGGCAACGCAATCGGTAAGCCAGAGCTTCCTTATGTACAATTTAGCTACGAGGACTCCCTCAATGGCATGCTTGGCGCGGGTTTAGCAGAAACCATTGCCAAGGGTTACAATGAAATGTATCAATCTATGAACGAAGGTTATTTTCTCGACGCTTATGTACGCACAACGGCGAATAGCACGGCTACGACGCTTGAGGCTTTTGTGGAGCAAGAGTTGGTACACGCCCTCAAATAGAAGCACTATTGGTTTTCAATGCTGAGTATTGGAATTTTTAGCCATTCGTTCAAACAAAGGTGGAAAAATCTGACCGGGCCTAGATTTTTTTCTTTTAGGATTAAAAAAAAAATTGAACTTTGAGCTTTTGGTAGGTGGTCAAAAATAATCAAATAGGAGCGTGATCAACACTATAAATTGTTTTTGACCACCTACTTAATTTCAAACGCAGCATTGAAACCATCAACGACGATCTTGGGAACAGGATCCAATCTAGGCGATAAAGAAATCAATTTGCAAACGGCGGAATATTGGATCGCCGAGCGGGTAGGGGAGGTAGTCCAGAAATCTGGGTATTACCTCACCGAAGCTTGGGGTAATCATGATCAGCCGGCATTTTGGAATCAAGTTTTGGTGGTGAAAACCTTCCTGGAGCCTCAAACTGTGCTAGAAACCATCCTCGATATTGAGCTCGACATGGGGCGTGTTCGCCTCATTAAATGGGGTGAGCGATTGATTGACATTGATCTGCTGTTTTACAATGCCTTGATTTTGGATACGCCGCCGCTACAAATTCCTCATCCTTTTCTTCAAGATCGCAATTTTGTGCTAGCCCCTTTAATGGAAATTCAACCAGATTGGGTACATCCCATTTCGGGAAAAAAGATTTGGGAACTCTCATTGGCGTCCATTGATCCATTAAAAGCTGTACGGCTTGGAGATTAGCAGGTAATTTCCGAGTTTTGCGGGCTTATGAAAACAGCAAACTTTCCTTATCAATTTATTGCCATTGAAGGCAACATCGGGGTTGGAAAAACGACCTTAAGCCATCTTTTGGCTGCTGACCTAGGTAGTAAATTGCTTTTAGAGCAATTTACCGATAATCCTTTTTTGCCGGTTTTTTATGAAAATCCAGAGCGTTACGCCTTTCCGGTTGAGCTTTTTTTTATGACGGAACGCTACAAACAACTCCAACAAACATTAGGTCAAATCGATCTTTTTCAAGAAACCATCATCGCCGACTACTTTTTTATTAAAACGCTGTTGTTTGCAAAAAACAACCTACAAGACGAGGAATACCGCCTGTTTCAAAATCTCTTCCAGATCCTTAATGCCAATTTTCCTAAACCTGATTTGTTGGTTTATTTGCATCGCCCCGTTGAGCAATTGTTAAAAAACATCCGTAAACGCGGCCGAGAATTCGAACAAGAGATCGCTCCCGATTACTTGGAACAAATTCAAAAAGCGTACTTTGATTATTTTCGAATGGATCCGGTATTCCCCATTTTGATAGTAGAACTTGGTGATGCTGACTTTGCCGAGGTTCCAGCAAACTATGAAGCGCTCAAAAAGCTGTTGTTTGAAGGGTATGAAAAAGGAGTGCATCACCGGCAGTTGTAGCCATAATCCGTCTATCGTCGCGCCGGGTACATTTTCTTTGTAATATTCTCGCCTTTTTTGCATTTCTCTACTGCCAATTTCATAGGTTTATCTGGCAAAACGAAAGCATATGAAAATCAATATTCCCGAATCCAAACATCCGCGTGTGGTAATCGTAGGCGGAGGCTTTGGAGGTCTGTTGCTGGCTCGGCAATTGGCCGAATCCGACTACCAAGTGGTATTGCTAGATCGCAATAACTTTCACCAATTTCAACCCCTTTTTTACCAAGTTGCGATGGCTGGTTTGGAACCTAGCTCCATCATCTTTCCTTTGCGGAAGTTTTTTCAGAAAATAAAAAATGTCTACATCCGGGTAACCGAAGTAACGGGAATCGAACTTGAAAAAAAACGGTTACAAACCCAGATTGGCATAGTAAATTATGATTACCTCGTACTGGCAATGGGGGCACAAACCAATTTTTTTGGTAATGCAAAAATAGCTTCCAAAGCGATCTCCATGAAGTCGGTGTCCGAAGCGTTGTATTTGCGCAATCGGATTCTGGAAGATTATGAACGCGCTTTGACGATTACCGATTATGAAGAACGACAGGGGTACATCGACATCGTGATC
>JBBRGN010000057.1:0-19637 GCA_038240665.1 Chitinophagales bacterium
TGTGCTGGTGAAAAGTTTGCATGAAAAACACGCTTTTTTACGGTTTTTTAAATCTGCGCAAAGGTAGAAATTTGTAACTGTTAATGTAAATTCTATGGACAATTCTTCGCTTCTTCTCGATGAGCGTTGATGGGAAGCCTCCTGAAACACCTTATAAGCTGTTCCTGAACTGAGTTTTGAAATCCCGATCGAGCAGCCCTATAAAAAAAAATTCATAGATTATCTCTTCGCTCCTTTACGTCCTTCCAATATCCTTTGCGTTCTTTGTAGTAAAAAAACATGAAAGCTTTCTCCTGCCTGGGTTTTATACTTATTTGCTTTTCAATGTCCGTTTTGAAGGCTCAAAACAAGTCGCAAGACCCATCCATTCAGCTACTGGCCAAAAGATCCACGCTCATCAGTGGCCACCGCGGCGGTTTCGATGGAAACTTACCCGAAAACAGCCTTTCGCGTTTTCGAATGACTGCAAAAAAGTTTAAAAAATCTGCGGTGATGCTGGAGCTCGATGTACGTGAAAGTACTGATGGACAATTGTTTATTCTTCACGACGCAACTTTAGAACGAACCACCAACGGAGAAGGACAAATCGGCCAAACTAGTTCAGCCGTTTTAAAGGGTCTATTCCTTAAAACCAAAGACGGCAAATTGACCAAAGAACCTATCCCTACTTTTGCGGCCATCCTCGATTGGCTTTCTTTGCACCAAAATGTCTTTTTGATGGTAGATGTCAAGGCAGATGTATTGGCCAAAGTACTGGCTTTGATTAAGGAAAAAAGGCTGATTCAACAGTGTTTAATCCTTACTTTTTCGCCTACGGACACCAAAAAAGTACATGATTTGGAACCCAACGTTTTGGTTTCAGCCTTAATCAGCAATGAAAAAGATTGGGAAGGCATCCAGTCGTTCCACATTCCCCATGAATACCTAGCCGCATACATCAATGACAAAACGCCGCCAGCTTTGATTGAAAAGCTACAAGAAAACCAGATCCTATTGACCAGTGACATCAGCGAACAGGTAAAAAAGCACCCATATCCGTTTAATCTCCCGTATTATCGAGATTTTTTGCAGCAAATGAAAGTTTCGGTACTAATTACAGACTTTCCAATTGGAGTTAAGGATCTAATGAAACGGTAGTTTCACATTCTACTTTTTAAAAATGCTATCATGAAAAACCTTCTACTTCTAGTTGCACTTTTGCTTTTCAATAGCGGCTGTACACAAAAAAAAGGAGCACATGTCGCAACCGAAAAAACAGTATTTGTTTGTCCGCCCTGCGGAGGAAGCTGCGATGATTTAACTTTTGACCAAGCAGGGAAATGCCCGCATTGTGGCATGAAATTGGTAAATAAAGCAAGCTTAATCCTTGAAAACAACACGCAAGAGCTTAGCATTTGTTTCTACCTTCAAGACAATGTCGAGGTGCTTGATTTTGCAGGACCTCTAGAAGTCTTTAGAGTAGCTGGATTTAAGGTGTTTACGGTTTCAAAAACCAAGGAGAAGATCACTTCTGAAGGGTGTCTGACCATCTTGCCGGAATACAGTATTGCCGATGCGCCTAAAGCTGATGTAATGGTGTTTTTCGGAGGTTTGCATGGCGATCCATCCAATGACCCGGAGTTGATCAATTGGATAAAATCACGCATCAAAGCTACGCGATATTTTATGTCGGTTTGTACCGGGGCTTTCATCATGGGGAAAGCTGGTATCTTAGACGGATTAACGGCTACTACCTACCATACTCAGATTGAAGCATTGACCGAAGCATTCCCAAATACCAAAGTATTGGAAAATGTCCGGTTTGTAGATAATGGGGACGTCATTTGCACGGCGGGAATTTCGGCAGGAATTGACGGCGCTTTGCATTTTATAGCCAAAATTAAAGGAGTGGATTTTGCTAAACAGGTAGCCGAAGACATTGAATATGACAAATGGATACCGGAAAATGGTTTGGTTATTAAGGAATGATTCGATAATAAGGTAGGAAAATCTAAGTGGATTGAACACGGATTAATAAAATCCGTGTTCAATCCGTTTTCCAAAAAGTAATCAATCCTTATTCCACTGATTTACCCGCAAATCAAATTTCTTTTTGTTAAAGGGCCACAAATCAATATTCAGCTGCCCTTCTAAGTCTTTTTGCTCGCTCCTGGACAACAGATTGGGGAAAAAATCAATCCCAGTTTGTTTTTCAACTTCGTCAATGCTTACCGCGTACTTGAACAAAGGATCATAACTCACCTCGTTGGGAACAATAAAAGCGATCGCTTTTAACTCGGGTTCGGTGTAATCCAGTAGTACTTTGTAATAAGCGTTAGGGATCGTAATATGGGTTTTGGCAAGCTTGCCTTTGCCGCCATCACCCAAAATGGGTCCAGATACTACGTACAGTTTTTTGTTCTTTTTGGCCCAATCGCGCGCCAATTCTTCCAATTCTTTCCAAATGCCTTTGTTGAAATCGCGTGCTTGCGGACTCATGTTGCTCATGAAAAAAGATTCGTTGATGGCCGTCTCGCTAAAAGCCATATCGGCTGCCGAAGCCAGGTGTCCCCGATCATAACCTGATCCTTTGTAATCGTACCAATTGGCGGAACCGGTGCTCACCGCAGGATCGGCTACAAATTGGTCGGGACGGTCAACCCATGGTTTTTCCAAACGTGCCTTGCTTAGTACATAGGCAACCCATTCCGCTTGTTCATCTTCTTCTGAATATGACAAGGTATAAAAACGGTGTTTAACAATTTCTCCATAAGTGCTGGTAGGAAGAAAATCGCCAGCATCTGTATCTTCGTCTTCAGCGTTGGGAGAATCCTGGGTAGTAGTATGCTGTTCCCTAGGTTCAAGCGGCGGCACCGAAGGTATTTCCGTTTTTCCTCCGGTAAACGTGTTGTAAACCGTAAACAATACACCAAGTATGGCGGCAAAAAGCCCCATGCGAATAAAACTGGTCGAGGAAGCTTCTTTTTTTTGGTATGGCGACATGGTCTTTTTTTTATCAGGTATTTTAATGTCGAAAAAATAATCAACTTTTTGTAATTTTAATCTATTTTACACAACAAATTATGAAAATAGGCATCACTGGCGGAATTGGTAGCGGCAAAAGCACGGTTTGTAAAATTTTTGCCATCCTTGGAGTTCCCATCTATTATGCAGACGACCGTGCCAAATGGTTGATGGAGCACAATCCTGATTTGGTGACCGGCATCAAAAACCTTTTTGGTGAGGATGCTTATCTAGCCGATGGCGTTTTGAATCGCCCGCTAATCGCTGCCGCTGCATTTAATGATCCAGCCAAACTCAATCAGCTCAATGGCTTGGTGCATCCTCAGGTATTTGAGGATGGGAGCGCTTGGCAAAGGGAACACGATCATTTTCCTTACACCTTGCGCGAGGCTGCCCTGATTTTTGAAAGTGGTATTTACAAACACCTCGACAAGGTAATCACTGTCTACGCGCCGCTTGAGTTGCGTTTACAGCGGGTAATGGCCCGCGATAATACGACGGAAGAGGCGGTAAAGGCGCGTATCGCTCGACAACTACCGGATGAGGAAAAAGTACGGCAATCTCAATTTGTGATCCTTAATGATGGCCAAAAGTCCTTGATACCGCAAGTAATGGCAATACACCAGGAAATAATGATGAAGGGTGAATGACAAGAAAGTGAGGATGAGATATCTTCGCTACAGCTCATTTTTCAGGGCAGCTTTGTAGGCGGCTAAACACCGTTCCCTGGCCATTTTATGATCCACAATTGGTTTAGCATATTTGGCAGTTCCGAATTCGGGAACCCAACGGCGAATGTATTTCAACTCTGGATCAAATTTTTCTTGTTGCGCCATCGGGCTAAATATCCGGAAATAAGGCGCTGCATCGGTGCCACAACCTGCCGCCCATTGCCAGCCACCATTGTTACTGGCTAAATCAAAATCCAATAGTTTACTGGCAAAATAAGCCTCTCCCCAACGCCAATCGATCAATAAATGTTTGGTCAAAAAACTGGCGACGATCATGCGCACGCGGTTGTGCATGTGCCCAGTAGCATTGAGCTCGCGCATCCCCGCATCCACGATCGCGTAGCCGGTCTGTCCAGCGCACCACGCTTGGAATTTGCTCTCCTCATTCAACCATTCAATGCGGGCATACTCAGGTCGAAAAGGGCCGGTAGCTACATGGGGGAAGTTGGCGAGTATCTGAGCATAAAAATCGCGCCAAATCAATTCATTCAAAAAAATTGGATTCAAGGCTCCGGCTTTTCGGGCTTTTTCGCGGATGCTGATGGTGCCAAAACGAAAATGGATGCCCAATCGCGAAGTACCGTTGAGGGAGGGGAAATCGCGGGTTTTATCGTAGTTTTTAATTAAATTTTGTGCCACGGTCTTGGAGGGGATGCTCCGATTGGAAGACTGAAAACCCATCGATTCTAAAGTAGGTATTTCTAATGGCTGTATGCGAAAAAAATGATCAAAATGGGCCTCGCATGGATAAGCAGCCAATGTTGTCTCATTAGCCTTCGCACGCCAAACCTTGCTGTAAGGCGTAAAAACGGTGTAGGGTTTTCCATCAGCTTTGGCAACCTCCAATTTTTCAAATACCACCTGATCTTTGAAGGTATGGAGAGGGATTTGCTGGGCTACCAGCATGTCTTGCACTTTTTGGTCACGTACTAAAGCGTAGGATTCATAATCGTGATTGGTGTAAACCGCGGCAATTTGGTGATTTTGTAGCAGTTCCTTCCAAACTTCAAGTGGATCACCGTAACGAACCAGCAAACTAGAACCCAAAGCTTCCAATTCGACCTTTAATTCCGATAAGGTGTTGTGGATAAAAGCAACTCGCGCATCGGATTTTTCTTCCAAGCGAACAAGGATTTGGATATCAAAAATAAAGATGGGCAACACGGGGTGTTTTCCTTGCAAAGCAGCATAAAGTCCAGCATTGTCGGACAAACGCAAATCGCGGCGAAACCAAAAAATAGCAACAGTATCCGTCATGACTAAAGGTAAATGATACCGTTAAACCCCAAATAAGGCGACTTGTTTAGGTCAATCGGGTTTAACCTTGAACGATGATGCTTTTTTTGTCGAAAGGATTGAGTGCGGTGCCTTTTACTTTGGCCTCTGCTTCGATGCGAAACTCGGATTTTACGCGGCTAAACGTTTTGGCTGCTTTGGCTAATCCGGCAAAAAATAAGTTTCGGTTTTCCATCACATCCATTTCGGATTTGACGATGGAAAAAGGCAGGGTAAAAGGTACTTCGGTAACTTCGTTGGCGGGAATTTCTATATCCTTTTCAATGACCGTAAATCCTAGTTCGTATTCATCCACCAATTTTTCCTTGCCTCGACCACGCGCGTAGCGCTCAACGAAAACAAGTTTGATGCGGCTGACAACCTGGGTGTTCATGGTTTGTAGGCGAATGATGCCGGTAACCATGCCGTCGCTTTCGTCTACCACCTCAGGTATTTCTAGTTCTAGTTTAACTCCTTCAATTCCAAGCCATTGTTTTACTCGACCAAGCATAGTAGTTTTTTTATTTAAAAATAAGCAAATCTGCACGTAGATGCCAGTAAAACGGATTAAGATCGACTAAGTCTAGACCAAGCTAGGCTAAACCATTCTTTTGTGCCAACTCTGTCCCAGTGGTTTGACAAACTGAGCATCAAAATCAGCCTTATTGCTCACCAAAGGATCGAATACCAGGGTGTCGTCGGTGATGATGCCTTGTTGGTACAATTGGGCAAAATCATCGCGATTGACCGTTTTCACCTCCTCCCCTTCCAAATAAGAAAATTGCATCCGGTCAAAAAGATCTACGCTGTATGCAGCCTGCAAGGACTTAAGAAAATAAACCGACTTGTCGATGGAACAACCGCTGGCATCAGCCTGGCTTTCGTCGACCATCAACACCACAAAACGATCGTGTACCAAATCGCCCAGGGAACGCAATTGCCGGTTGTGGCTGATCCATTGTTGGGCGAAATCCTGAATTTTAGCACGTACGTCCGAGATGTCTTTTTCGTCAAAAGGCCGGTTGCTGCTGTAAACCCAAACTCTGGTAGAAGGTGGAAGAAGCATGATCTTTTTTATTTTTAAAAATTGTTGAAGTCGTTAACTTTTGAAAAAAACATACTGAGCTCGTCAATCTTGTTTGGCAACAAATTTAATGATGAATGATAAATTAGGTTTACCCCGATTCATCATTCATCATTAATACTACTCGTTGAACATTAAAAACGCTTTCAAAAACTCATCGAGGTTACCATCTAACACCGAATCGGTTTGACTGGTTTGATGGCCCGTGCGGTGATCTTTGACTCGGCGGTCGTCAAGTACGTAACTCCGGATTTGGGAGCCCCATTCGTTTTTCATTTTTCCAGACTCCACCTTTTCTTTCTCCGAGCGTTGGCGTTCCAATTCTCGTTCGTAGAGTTTGGATTTCAACATCTGGATGGCTCGATCCCGGTTCTGATGTTGAGAGCGCATCTCCTGACAAGTGACGATGATGCCTGAAGGGATGTGTGTAGCACGGACTGCCGATTCCGTTTTGTTAACGTGCTGCCCACCGGCGCCACTGGCCCGATAAGTATCCCATTGCAGGTCTGCGGGGTTGATTTCGATTTCAATGCTGTCATCGATCATGGGGTGTACAAACACCGAGCAAAAGGAAGTCATGCGTTTGCCTTGGGAGTTGTAAGGGCTAACGCGTACCAGGCGGTGAACGCCGTTTTCGCCTTTAAGTAACCCGTACACAAATGACCCCTGAATTTCCAAGGTAACCGATTTGATGCCTGCAGTATCGCCGTCTTGCCGATCCAGTTCGCTGCATTTAAAACCTTGTTTGTTGGCCCACATGGTGTACATGCGGTGGAGCATCTCGGCCCAATCACAAGCTTCGGTACCGCCTGCACCGGCGTTGATTTCGAGGATGACGTTGAGTTCGTCTTCCGGATTGTTTAAAGTAGATTTGAATTCCACACCATCAATGACTTCGATGGCTTCTTGGTATTTTTGATCTACCTCTTCCTCGCTGGCTTCGCCTTCTTTGGCAAAATCATAGAGTACCTCGGTGTCTTCGATTTGACTGGCCGCCGATTGGTAGTTTTCAACCCAATGTTTGTTTTGCTTGATTTCCTTGAGAATGGATTCAGCACGTTTGGGGTCGTCCCAGAATTTGGGATCTAAAGAAAGTTGTTCTTTGTCTTCGATTTGAGCTTTGCGGTTATCGACGTCAAAGATACCTCCCCAGAGCTACCAGACGTTCCTTGAGATCTTTTAGTTGTTCGATCGTCATGAAATTGGTTTCTTTTTAATGCCAAAAAGGATTGGCATAGTGATAAAAAAGTAGGAACCTGATAAACGACTGCCAATGGATGGAAAATCCAAACCATTGGCAGTTGCTTATAACAATTACATTTTAAAATTAGTTACCAGAGCTTGGTGGCATTGATGGCATTGGAGGATGTTCCATTTTTTTGAATTCAACATAGAACATCAACTCGGCATTGGGTGGAATAGCGCCAGGTACGCCTTGTTCGCCATAAGCCAATTTGCCAGGGATGAAAAAAGTTGCTTTTGAACCCTGTTTTAACAGCGCTACACCTTCGTCCCAACCAGGAATTACTGCACCTGCGCCCAGTGGGAACTTGAATGCTGTACCCCGCTGGTAGGAGTTGTCAAACATTTTTCCATCCAAAGTACAGCCGTAGTAATCAACGTAAACCAAAGCAGTAGAATCTGGTAAAGGACCGCTTCCTTCTTCATGCACTACGTACTTTAAACCCGAAGCCGTTGTTTTGATATTGGCTAATGTTCCTTTTTTGTATTGATCCAAATAGCCTTTGAGCTTACTTTCCACTTTACCGAAACGTTCTTCCAGTATTTTTTTGCTCACCACATCCTTGAGAACGATATCGTAATAAAGGAATTTCGATTTTTGAAACCCTTGAGGGCGACGCTCAACTGGAACTGTATCTAAAGAAATGATTACGGTCAAGCTATCGCCTTTGCGCATGTAAAACAAAGCCTCTTCTGCTGGTGCCAAGGGGCGCTGCAATTGAGTTGTATCAGGCAAAGTAATAGGATCCATCGGTTGACCTTTGCTGGAAATAACTACGCTGTCGTCGTTGCGGAGGTAAAATTCTACATATACCAATGAACCAGGTTCAGCTTTGATGTCAGTAGATTTGGTATGCAAAATATACTCGTAGCCACTGGGTAGCTTTTGGTGTTTTGGTTTGCAACCAGATAGCAATGCAATGGAAAATAGTAAAGCGATAAAAATTCTCATAGAATTTTGGTTAAGTGATTACGTAGGTTAAGCATTGAGCTGTTCAGCGTACAAAGGTAATAGTTCCCGGAACTTTCGCATGGTAGCTTTCAGCCCAATAAAGGAAGCGCCGCCCGCCGCATTGCGATGGCCGCCGCCTTTAAAATGTTTTTGCGCAATTTCCTGCACAGAAAAATTGCCCCGCGATCGCAAAGATATTTTGACGATGGTGGGCTGTTCGGTTATAAATGCAGCAAATTTAATGCCCTGAAGTTTTAAAATGTAATTGACAATTCCTTCGGTATCGCCGCGTTGGATGTCAAAAGCAGCATAGTCTTCCTTGGTAAGGGTGATGATCCCCGTTTGGTATTCGGGTAGAATTTCCATCCGATTGTACAAGCAATGACCAAGCAAACGCAAGTGCTTTTCATTCAAACTATTGAAAATCATGTCTTGCAAAGCAAAATCATCTACCCCTAATTCTAATAAAGCAGCTACTATGCGAAAAAGTTTAGGTGAAGTGGCATATTTGAAGGCTCCTGTATCGGTTAATATCCCGGTAAAAATACATTCTCCGATGGTAGTGTCCAGGTGTTCTTGATAACTCAGTTGGTGAATGAAATCAAAAATTAATTCGCTGGTGGAGCTGGCAGTGGGATCGGACAAAATAAAATTAGCGAAAGATTCAGGCTCCAAGTGGTGGTCAATCATGACGATCGGTGCCTTGAGTGCCAAAATCTGCTCCCCTACTTTATCAATGCGATCCATTGAATTAAAATCTAAGCAAAAAACAAAATTGGCTTTTTCAATGATTTCCCTGGTACGATCCTGATCTGAATCGAAAATAATAACGTCAAAAATGCCCTCCATCCACTCCAAGAAACCGGGATATTCAGACGGACAAATTATCGTGGAATGATGCCCCAGTTTTTTCAAAAAATGCAAGAGTGCCAAGGAAGAACCAATGGCATCGCCATCAGGATTGCGGTGCGTAACGATCACAATTTCCTTAGGCGAACTCAAAAGGGATTTTAATTCTTGTATGTTTTCCATGAATAATTCAAAGTCAAGCTGCGAATCTCCCAAAAATAATGGATTTAACCAAAAATTATAGAACTCTATTCATTTCATTAATGGAGTTTGTTTACTTTTGCGTCGCTTTTTCAACCATAGAATTAATAAGGATCTACCATGTCTGGAAACAAAACCTTTACCATGATTAAGCCCGATGCTGTAAAAGCTGGGCATATTGGGGCTATTTTAGCGCAAATCAACGAAGCTGGCTTTCGTATTGTCGCTATGAAATTAACGCATCTTTCTACCCAGAGAGCCGGCGAATTTTATGAAGTACACAAAGAACGCCCTTTTTATGGCGAGTTGGTTGAATTCATGTCTTCCGGCGCTATCGTAGCTGCTATTTTGGAAAAAGACAACGCTGTTGAAGATTTCCGCAAGTTGATCGGTGCTACCAACCCGGCCAACGCTGAAGCAGGTACCATTCGCGCTCGTTTTGCAACTAGCATGGGCGAAAACGCCATCCACGGTTCTGATTCTGACGAAAATGCGGCCATCGAAGGTGCATTTCATTTTGCCGGAACGGAATTGTACTAAGGAATGAGTTGATAATTAGCTATCAATTATCGCATCATTCCTAAAATAGCTTAGTGAAAATATTTGCCTTTGCAGCGGTTGTTTTCTTCAAAAAACGTCCATTGCAAAGGCATTTTTTATGCGGTAAACTCGATCAAGGTAACGCCGTCCCCGCCCATTTCTGGTTCTGGATGGCGGATTTCCAAACCTACATTGCGGTATTCTTTGAGTTTGCTGCGTACGGCGTTGCGCAAGGAGCCATTTCCTTTTCCGTGTACTATTTGCAAATGGTTGGAGCTGGTAAGCAAAGCTTGATCCATAAATTCTTCCACCATGCGCAGCGCCTCTTCATACCGGACACCTCGAATATCGATGCGGGGATAAAAAGCAGCCGATTTTTGTACCATGTCTCTCTGCACGCTTTTGGTAGCGCGCACATCCAAGGCTTCATTGGCCAATTGCAGATCGCGAAGCTGAATGGTCATTCGCATGTCTCCAATCAACACAATGGCTTTTTCGCCTTTGATGCTTTCCACTACGCCTAGTGCACCGCCGTTGCGGATTTTAATGTTGTCGCCTTTGACGATCGGACGTTCTTTTTTGGTTGGAACCTGTTCGGGACTGTGGTAAACTTCTTCTTGCAATTGTTTTACCTCCTCAACCAGTTTTTTGCGGTCTTCTCGGGCTTTGGCAGCAGCTTCAACTGCTTTTTCTAAGTTCCTTGCCTCTCGCAACTCCCTGATGAGCTGCTCCATGTATTTGCTTTCCTGCGACGTTTGTTGTAGCGCTTGCTCCTTAGACTCCAATTTGATCCTTTTGCGGCGGAATTCAATATCGCGTTGCAGGTTGTCGTAGGTCTTAATGAGTCGATCAAGTTGTTCTTGTTTGCTTTTTAGATGAGCCAGGTGTTCCTCAACCTCCTGTTTTTCGCGTTGCAAATCTACAAGCAACTGATCTACTGCTTTTTCATTTTTACCGGTTCGGAATTTAGCATATTCCAATACTTTTTCGCCTAATCCACTTTTTTCGGCGATTTCAAAAGCATAGGAGCTGCCCGGTCGACCTACTTTCAATTCATAGGTGGGGGCAAGGTTATCTTTGTCAAAAAACATAGAAGCATTGAGGATACCTTCCGTTTTGAAAGCAAAAATCTTGAGATTGGAATAATGCGTAGTGATGACTCCGTATACTTTGCGAAAATTGAGTTCCCGCAGGATCGATTCGGCAATAGCGCCACCAATCTGGGGATCGGTACCGGAACCAAATTCATCGATGATCACTAAAGAACGTTCATTGGCGTGATCCAACACTTCGCGCATGTTGGCCAGGCGCGAGCTATAGGTACTTAAATCGTCTTCAATGGATTGCTGATCCCCGATATCGGCAAAAAAGCTGTCAAAAACTCCGAATACTGAATGCTGATCCACCGGAATCAACAAACCAGATTGCAACATCAATTGAAAAAGTCCAATGGACTTCATGGTGATGGACTTCCCTCCGGCGTTGGGGCCACTGATCACTAAAATACGGTTCGGCCCATTCATCCGCAAGGTAAAAGGAACCGTTTTTTTACCCAATTGCTGGTTTTTCAAATACAGCAATGGGTGATACCCTTCAATAATGTGGAGACCAGGTTCGTCTTTGAGTTCAGGTTGCTGGGCCTTCATGCGCATGGCCAACCGAGATTTGGACTGTACCAGGTCAAAATAGATGAGTACTTCCAAATACAGCCTAAAATTGGGAACGTAAGGTCGCAAAACATTGCTCAACTCCCGCAGCAATCGGTAGACCTCACGTCGTTCTTCTTGCTCGATGTCAAAAATATCGTTGTTGATCTCAATGATGGCTTCGGGTTCGATAAAGGTGGTTTTCCCGGTAGCCGACTCATCGTGGATGATACCGCGAATTTTTCTTTTGTGTTCGGCTGGTACGCTCAATACGCGCCGACCGTTGCGGAAACTTTCCACGGTTTCACTCAGCCAGCCTTTGGTGCGGTAATCATTGATCACGTTGCGAAAAACCTTATCCAGTTCTTTAAGCTTGCTTTGTTTGGACTTGAAAAGGCTCAATAATTCAGGAGAAGCATCGGGGCGAATGTTGCCCTCGGGGTCGATGATTTTATCAATGGCTTTGGTAAGCGCTGGATCAAAATCAACCGGACGGATGACTTTGTAAAGCGTAGGGTATAAATTGCGTCTTGATTCAGTAAAGTGGCGGTAAATAGCGCCAGTAGCCACCAAAATGGTGTTGATGCGGCGTAGTCCATCTTCGGGTAAAACGGAGCCTTCTACTTGAAGCAAACGTAAATCTTCTTCAATATCAGTGTAAGCGGCAACCGGGATCCGGTCGTTGGTTTCAACAGATCGTTTGTATTCAGAGACTTCCTTAAGTCGTTCTTCAATTTCCCTCCGATTCTTAAGGGGCTGTATTTGTCGGGCTTGTAACTGCCCCAGCTCACCCAAACATTCGGCTTCAATCAATCCAATAACTTTATCGAACTCCAGTTTTTCAAATAAATCTTTAGGTTCCAGTCTCATCGTAGTCAATTTTTCCAAAAACAATGTAGGCATAACGCCATGGTGGGATTAGCGTTCCGTAACAAGCCTATTATTTTCCAACCTTTCCACACATTTCGAAGTCTTACAAGAAAAAAAGTCCCGTTATGCGCAAATTGCTATTTTTTTTCTTGCTGTTCCAATTGGCTTGTACAAAAGAGACCGCAGATTCGCCAAAAGCCAATGCATACTCTTCGGGCATCATTAAATGGTACATCTGTTCGCGGGGATGTGTCCAATATCTGTTGCAATCAGACCAACAACTGTTGATGCCGGACAGTTTACCACCAGCTATTAAAAAACTGCCTAACGGAACAGCGGTCTTATTTTCGGGCACCTTGTTACCAGATAGCGCCATCGTATATAGACCTGCTCCAGATGACAGCAAACTTTTTGATTTTAAAGTGCGTAAAGTACACCTTACCGCTATTCAAGAGAAATAAGCGTACTACCCTTTGCTACTTAGGAATCAAAACTACGGATTTTGATTTTTTCCTCCATCCTTTTTCCTACTTTTGCGCGGCAAAAAAATATGATACGGTGGCTGGAAACTCATTTGGCGTCCTTTTTCGCATCAGTACTTTTGGTGAATCGCATGGCAAAGCCATTGGCGTAATTGTTGATGGTTGCCCAGCAGGATTGACCATCGACGAAGATTTTATTCAATTGGAATTGGATCGGCGCCGGCCAGGTCAGTCAAGTATTGTTACCCAACGCAAAGAAAGCGATACGGTTCAAGTTTTATCCGGAGTTTTTGAAGGAAAAAGCACGGGCGCTCCGATTGCCATGGTTATTTACAATGGCGATGCGAGATCGCAAGACTATGGACATATTGCAGATAAATACCGGCCATCGCATGCTGATTATACTTATCAAGTAAAATATGGCATTCGCGACTATCGCGGGGGTGGCCGTTCCTCTGCGCGCGAAACGGCGGCACGGGTAGCGGCGGGCGCCATTGCCAAGATGCTGCTACAAAAGGAAGGCGTTTCCATTCAAGCCTACGTAAGTCAGGTTGGGAGTTTGGCTTTGAACAAGGGCTACCAAGAATTGGATTTGACCCTCACCGAAACCAACGACGTTCGTTGTCCGGATCCGCAAATGGCCGAGCAAATGATTGAATTGATCAAGAGGGTTCGCAAAGATGGCGACACTATTGGCGGAATTGTGGATTGTGTGATAAAGGGCTGTCCAGTTGGTTGGGGCGAACCAGCTTTTGATAAGCTACACGCAGATCTAGGCAAGGCACTCTTGAGCATCAATGCGGCCAAGGGTTTTGAATACGGATCGGGTTTTGCTGGTGTGGCCATGCGTGGATCGGAGCACAATGATGTATTTTACAACGATAATGGAACCATACGTACGCGCACCAACCACTCAGGCGGGGTACAAGGCGGCATTTCCAATGGCATGGATATTTATTGCCGGGTTGCCTTTAAGCCGGTAGCCACCATTATTCCAGCTCAAGAATCTGTAGATGAACAGGGTGATCCAGCGGTCATCACTGGCAAGGGACGCCACGATCCATGTGTGACTCCTCGGGCGGTGCCCATTGTAGAATCTATGGCTGCTTTGGTACTAGCTGATCATTTTTTGCGACAAAAAGCTGGTCAGTAGGCGTTTAGGAATGGATGCAATCCCCCAAAAAATCGATGAGGGGCAAACCAGCTTTTGCATAATCTACAGCGACTTCTACAGCATTGGATTTCAGCACTGCATCAGAATCCATTTCCGCCATGAAGTAAAATTGTTTATTGACAATCAACGGAATGCGTTCGTAAACCTCTTTCCATTCTACCGGAACACGTTTTAAGTTTTCTCCTTTCATCGCTCCATAATGTTGAACAAAATTGGGGTCCTTGATCAATTCCAAAAAATGACTTTCTTGTTGAGCAATGCCTTCTCTTATTTTTAAAAGTTGTTCTTTTTCAAGGCTGTAAGCGCCACCGCCAATCATCATTTTTTCAGCGTCTACTTGAACATAGAAACCTGGAAAGTTACTTTTTTTACCCAATGGCGTGATGGAAGCGCTGATATTGGTTTTATAAGGCGTTTTGTCGGTACCAAAACGGGTATCGCGGTAGATGCGAAAAACGGCGTCTTTGGCACTTACCTGAAAACGGGGATCTATTTCCACAAGTCCTTCAATAATACCCGCTACAAAAACCAAAAATGGCTTTTGAACCTCCTGTTCAAAGCGCGGTTTATTGGCATGAAACCAATCGCGGTTGTTGTTCATCGCCAGATCGGACAAAAAGTTGAGGGTTGCGGCAGTTAACATGTTATTGGCTGCTTTTTTTCTTGGGGAAAAGATTGATGCTCTTAACAAACTCGCCAAAATTATCAAATTCTCGACTAAAGCTAAGTCCAGTACCGATTTGTAGTCGGCGACCGCCCACATCGGGCGCTGTTTTTTGATAAACCCGCAATTTTAAGCTGCGGTCAGGCGATAAAGTGTATTCGATGATTACGTCGTTACCAACAAAGGCGCCGTTGGTGGTTGCAGCAGCGGAATTCAATCCAAAATTGCCACCAACAAAAAACGACAAGCGATCATTGAACAAACGAGGTTGTAAGCTCACTTGTAACACATTGCCCAACGCAAAGTTTTGTCCCTGAACAAAAGAACTTCCTTGAAATTGATTGTAAGCAATGTCAAAATCCAATCCAGAAAGCGCCCGACCTTCGCCGATGATATTGGAAAACATCTGGGTAACCAATTGCGATAACTGATTGGATACGAATTCGCTGATGGTTTTGGTGATGATTTGCGACCCAGAAAGCGTAAAATCTGATGGTAAAAACTGTCCAGCGATGATCAAACCAAAAACCTGTTTATTGAGCTCGTTGGGATCCTGCTTCATGGATCGGAGCTTATTGTCTACAAAATTTTTGAGTTCTCCTTGCAAAGTTGGAAAGGCAATGTCAAAAGAAATTGCTGGGTGCAACAGATCGCCCTGGAGGTGCATCAGTAGGTCTACATCGGTATTGTTACTGGCTTCCGCCTGTAAATTTTGATTGGAAGTAAGGTATTCTTGGATAAAATTAGCCACCGAAGCGCTTAAGTTTTTGTATTCGGCTTCAAGGTCAATTTTTGCACCCATGGGATCCCCTGACCAGCGCAGGGTTCCGCCTTTTTTTACCGTAAAATCTTTGTTAACTACATTTAAAAAGGTAAACAAGTAGTTCCCTTTCTCGATGGTGATGTCGCCAAACATTTGAAAATCACCGCCTCGGGGAACGGAAATCTGTACTGCGCCTTTACCTTGCCCTTGGATGATGTCGCCAGTTTGTTCATTAAAGACAATTTGCAATACGGCGCCTAGATTAGCCGTGATGTCCATTACCAAACTTACGCCGCCCAGCTCTTCCGGTAAAGATTTTTTGAGTTTGCTTTCATCTTTTTTCTTTTTATCAACAAAATTCAAAAAACTCAATTCACTGTTTTCCAAAGCATTGCTTACAGGAATGACCAATTTTGTACTATCCCCTACTGCAGCATTTACATAAATATCGGGTTGGTCAAATGAACCGGAAAAAATGACTTCACCTTTGCCCAATGCACGACCATAAAACTGTTTGTTATCGCCTTTTTTGGTGTCGAGTGCTAAAAAGCTGTTGCGGGTACGGATGTGGGCGTTAAAACCAAAGGCACGAAGGTGGTTGTGGCGAATTCCACCGTGCACTTCTGCTATATTGTCGTAAATATCTTTGATTACCAAGCCATTAAAATCAAATAGATAGTTGTCGACATCTACCTTTTGCTTGCCAAAGGTGTAATGGGTTTTTAAAAAATCAACGCTAAGCCCGCCCCCATTGAGCATGACAGTACCATTGAAATCGGGATTGAAAAATTGGCCTACCAGTTTAAGATCGGCATCCAGGCTACCATAGATATTGTTGAGGGTGTTGCCAATAAATTTTTCGGCAAATTTCAAAGGGAAGCGTTGAATATTGAGATGGCCGTTAAAATAACCATTTTTTTGATTTTCATTTTCACCTAGGGTTTTGAGGTTGTATTTGCCTTCGGCAATGATCTGAAAGGTATCTTTGGTAAGCGAAAAGTAACCATAAGCGGGATCGTTTAAGGTCTTCATATTGGCCACTACTTGCAAGTGCCCCCAATCTTCATCAAATCTTTGTCTAGGTGCTTTGGGGTCATCGGGGTCTTCCCTTTTTTCGATGATGTGGAGGGTATCAGAATTGAGGCGAACATTAATGTCCTGCAACTTGACCAAATTCCCTACAGATGCAAAAATATCACACGTTCCTCCAAAATCGAGTGGATCAAAATTGAGGAAATCATTAATTTCATCGAGGTTGAAGTTGGACAAATAGCATTGTAACCCACTTTTTTGAAATTCTTCCAGGGTAACGGTTTTTCGACCTTCAGAAATGACGAAGTTCTGAACATCCACATAATCTTTACCGACGATCAAGCTATTTTTGGGATCAATTTTCCATTGGCGCTCCAATAAAATCAATTCAGAATTGGCTAAATTGATTTCTAGGGTATTTTTATCCTTGATAACGACCTTGCCGTCCATGTCTAATTTGGCCAATAAGCTAGACGCTTCATCTTTATAAATGATGCCAAAATGGAGGGTGTCTTTGTTGATGTAAGCAGGGATGGTGATGGCGGCAAAAGGTTTTTTTTCTCCAACGACGGTGGAACCGACATTCAGTTCAATGTCTCCGTCATCGTCGCGAAGTGCAAATTTCCCTCCAATATCATATAGAGTAACATCACCATAACGGAGTTCAGGTATTTTTAATTTTCCATCCAGCTTGGAGTTGATGTCATCAAATTCTCCGCTAAAGG
Source organism: Chitinophagales bacterium (assembly GCA_038240665.1). Lineage (GTDB taxonomy): Bacteria > Bacteroidota > Bacteroidia > Chitinophagales > Saprospiraceae > Haliscomenobacter. The sequence goes on from JBBRGN010000057.1 coordinate 17,234, forward strand.
CTATATTCGCTAAGCGCCCCAATTTAGGAGCTATTAACTCATGAAGACCCTTACTCTCCTTTATTTTAATGTTGTAGGTAAACTTGTTCACCCGTTGTACGCTGTCCCGCACTTGGATACCAATGCGCTGCGCATAACCTGGAAAATGTTTGGACAGGTATTGTAAAACGGCGGTGGGAATCTTATCAATTTCAAATTTGCCGATGATGTCCCCATCTGCCACATCCGAGCGCAAGGCCAGGTGTTTAACCCCTGATGGTTCGTAAATGGAGCTGACATTAATCGAGTCAAAATGATAGGTTTGATCCTCTTGGTGGATGTCAAAATTGAGCAACCGCGCTGAACCCGTTAAGTCAGAAATATTGTTGGCGTTCAAATCCAAAAAAACATCCCCGTTAAGAATAAGATCCTGTTTGGTAAAATTGAGTTTTTGCAGCGCCAAGTTGTTGACCGTGGCGTGGAAGTTGTACACGGGAACATCCTTTGACATATCCACTTTACCCGCAAAGGTAAAATCTACATTGGGGTCATGGATTTCAAATTTTCCGTCAAACTGCCGGGATTGCAGGTTGCCTTCCATTTGTGCATTCTCATAGCTGTAGTTTTTAAAAACGAAGCTTTTGAGATTTGCAGTTACTTCAGCACTGGCTTTGGGACCAGAAAGCCCTACCCCATTGCTGATTTTCGAATCCAAGCTAAAGCGACCAAAATCTGGATTGCCTGTCCATCCGCCCAAGTCAAAATTATTAAGGTTTATCGCCCCGCTGTATTTGGCCTTTTCTAGTCCCGGAATTAAATTCAGAGAAATATCCATATCCGCCGAACCCAGGCTAGAAGTAAGGATTCCATTCAAACTAAAACTGCTGAAAAAGCCTACAAAGTCACCGGAGAAATTGAGTCGCCCCAGTTTATTAAAATTACTGGGTAGGTCGAAATTTGGCAGCAAATCCCGCAAGGTAACCATGTTGGTACGCAGTTGGTCGATGCGCAACTGTAGCGATTCTTCATCTTTGACCGCTAAATCTCGACCGTCAAACTTGCCTTTGAAATAAGTCCCGTCGGGCAACAAAATGGTGAGATTTCGGCCATCCAGGTTGTTGATTTTACCCCGAATGAGTCCATCTAGCTCAACTACAGTGCCCCGGTTTTTTCGAAAAAAAGGATTGGTGCTTAGATCAGCTGTAAAAGACATGATGTCGCGAATGGCTACTTTGGCGTTGTTGAAACGGCCATCCAAGCGCACCAAGTTTGGAAAATCATCAAAAGCGTTGTAATCATCATAGAGTAGCCGCAAAGTGTCGCCAATATGTGAAAAAGGCGTAATCAACTGCGCATCGTTTAATATAATGCCTTTACTGCTAACGATTGCTTCTTCGGCGGCCAATTTTTCTAATATAAATCCCGATTGCTCTTTGAGTTTAATTCCTTTGACTACTCCGGTAAAAACCTCTTTTTGGAGTAAAAAATTATTGATGGTGATGCTAATATCCGACACGGCCAAGTGCTGAAAATTAATGGTATCACGCGGGGTAGTTTTCTTCGGCGCGTTGCGGTAATTGTGCAAATTAAAAACGCCGTTGGTAATGCGAAACTCGCCAATCATGATTTGCCATTCCGCCGTATCAATTTTAGCTGAGTCAATTGGCGGTGATGGATCATCGGTAGTTTCTACGTATTTCGGACCGTAGGGCAATTCATCAATCAGCACTTGAATTCGATCCAAATTAAGAAACCGAGCGGCAATCTTCTTTTTGGGCAAATTCATCTGATCAATCAGCAAACGACCTTTACCTACCACAATTTTTAAACGCTGGCCGCGGTCAAGATCATTTTTGAGGAACGCCATGTCGTCCAAGTTGAGCTTTCGCAAAACTAGGCTAAAGGAGTTGCGCTTTTTGTTGGGATCATCGGGCGTGGGCGGGATAATCCGATTGATGATGGTTTCTAAATTGGTAAGGGAATCTGTGGATCCTTTGGTAATAAAAAAACGCCCTTTTTGTAAGGATAGTTCGGTGACCACCAAGCCCTGACGCAACAACATAAAAGGACTGAGTTCTAATTTTGCGCTTAATTGTTTGCAATAAAGGAGGGTGTCGCGGTGATCATCTTCCAAATAAACCTCGCTCAACACCAGGTTATTCAAAAAACCCATGCGGAAGTAGCCAATGGTGATTTTGGTTTTGGTTGCCTTGGAAATGGCCTTGGTCGATTCTTTGATGACCCATGCTTGAACAAATGGAACCTGAAAAATCAGGTATAAACTCGTGACCAAGACTGCTAAAACGGCCAATATAAAGCGAAAAAGCACTACGAGGCGACGATAAGCCAACCAGCTATACCATCGCAGATCGCGGATTCTCTTTTCTTCTATTTTATTTGGTTCCATTATTCAGCTGTCATCTCT
>JBBRGN010000058.1:0-19597 GCA_038240665.1 Chitinophagales bacterium
CGTTCCTGGACGGTAATAAATGCCGGAGTGAATAACCCCGCTGTTGTGCCCAGTTTGATGACTGGCTACTTGAGCCTCCTTTTCGAGTACGCATATCTTTAGAGTCGGATCTTGTTCCGCCAGTCGCCAAGCTGTTGCTAGGCCAACAATTCCTCCTCCAATGATCACGACATCGTACATAGATAAATGTGTTGGTTTTGTATTCCTATTTAGTATTCAATCTTAAAAACTAAAATAGATCCTTTTCAGTCCACACCCTCAAAAATCAAAAACTAAACACCAGGAACAACATCTAAAAAGGCCATCTGATTCTTAGTCAAATCGAGCAAGTTTTAGGGTCGCTCTTTGGACCAAAGTAGCAGTGGTTCAGCATCCAATTGCTGGGGTTCCATTGAGCTAAATTCGTCATCGGCATAGATCAGGTAGCGGATTTTTCTTTTCACTATATTTTCTGCTTTTTCGATCAGGTTGACTAAATAATTTTGATCAATGTTGCCCACGAATACCAAATCAATGATGTGGCTATCCAATCCACGTGAAAAATCGCCGACCAAAAACACCTTACTCACATCCCCTAAACGCTGAACCACCTCTTCAACAATCCGATCTAAACCAATCTGTTTCATCAAAATGCTGTGGATTTCGCCAAAAAGAGGATGCTTGGTATTGGCGCGAAAAAGTTTTTTGTTGCCATCCAGGTTGGAAACCAGCATGCCTGCTTTTTCCAGGTTGTTGAGCTCTAATCGGATGGCGTTGGTGGATTCGCCAAATTCACCTTCCAAACTACGCAAGTAAGCCGTAGTGCTGCTATTGAGAAAAAATTTCAATAGGAGTTTTACCCGCGTTTTTGAGGAAATAAGAGCTTCCAGCATGATGGTTGAATTAAGCAAAGATGATGGAGGTGAATCCATGCTGCAATTAAAAACTTTTTTAAGTTAAAATCAAGATCCAAAGTAAAAACAAAGGCTTAAATGAGTAGTTTTTTTACTCATGATCAATTTTTATTTCAATTGATCTTTTCTGAATAAAAAATAAAAAACTTTTTTATTTAATTATTTTATAAAAACTTTTATTGTTTTAAATTTGCAAAAACCCTAGTATGATCTCAAAAGACACGCTCTGGAAAGGCATTATTGAAAATTTAATAGATGATTTTATTTGGTATTTTTTCCCTACTTATGCGCATAGTATTGACTTTGAACGACCTTTTGAATTTTTGGATACAGAGCTCCAAAAGCTGATGCCTGACAATCAGAGTACCTTGCGCCGCGCCGATAAATTGATCAAAGCATGGTTTAAAGATGGCGCTGAAGCATGGTTTCTGGTGCATGTAGAAGTACAAGGATACTCGGATCCTTTTTTTGCTATTCGGATGTTTGAATGTATTTATCGCATCCGGGATAAGTTTCAACGCGACGTTTCTGGTCTAGCAATTTATACCGACGGGGATCAACGGTATCATTTCAAGGAATTTCGAAAAGCCTTTTTGGGGTCGGAAATAGTCTATCGGTTCAATGCCTATGTTTTGCGTGATCACCTGCCAGCTGAACTGGCTCTGGATCCCAATCCGTTTGCAGCGGTCATGGAAACAGCCTGGCAGCAACTTGACAAGCCTAAAAATGACCAACAGTTACTGGAATTGAAGCTTGATCTGGTTGAGCGGCTACAACAACGTAGGGTGAGCCAAAGTAAAATCGACGCTATGGTTAATTTATAAAATTTCTTGCACCCTTTACAAGTTCAGAAAATGACCTTAAATTTGAGGAAGAAATGATCAGTGTCACAAAATCAAATAAACCTATGGGAATTCGCGAAGCCATATTGCATGAAGTAGAAACAAGAGGCATCGAAAAAGGACGTCAAGAAGGCATTGATGAAGGCATCGAAAAAGGACGTCAAGAAGGCATTGATGCAGGACTACAACTAGGTGAAGAAAGCATCCTGCGCCATGCCGTTCCCGCTATGTTGGAAAAGGGCTTTAGTATAGAAGAGATTGCAGAAATCTTGTCCGTATCGCTGGATAAAGTACAAGCTATGATAGACGGCGAGGGATGATCAGGTGATTTTTGTCTCTTGCTTTTTTCGTCCGGCTGCGTTACAAATGCTTGCTGTAAGTTTAGTTACTCCTAGGTTTTGAGTACTCCTAGGTCAGGCTAAAATTTCACTTACCACCCCGCGCTGGGTATTTTGCGAAAAATTTGCCTTTTTCTTAATCATCCCAAAGCATTGCCAGCTGATTTTATCTTTTCTTCAAGTCCATTTTCAGAAATGCTGGTTTTTAGAATCCTAACGAATACCTACCTTTTTTGATTTCAAAAATTCGGCTTATCTTGCCAGCACTTTAATGATGCCCTGCCCATATCCCTTCAAAAAAATGCCGCTGTAATTTTTTTGGTAGCTTCAACTACCTGGCCAATAAAGGTCTAATTCTGCAAAACTGCTGGGTTGCTTGATTTTTCTATTTTGATTCTAGAGGAAAACCATTTGTATGAACAAGAAATTGAAAATTGCCATCCTGGATATGTACGACAATTATGTCAACGAAGGAATGCGTTGCATCAAACAGATTGTCGGGAAATTTTTGTCGCACGAAGGGATTGAAGGACATTATGATGTGTTCAATGTGCGTGCTGAAAAAGCGGTTCCAGGCTTGGAATATGATATTTACTTGTCTTCTGGCGGTCCGGGTAGCCCTTTACCCGCTGGGGCAGATTGGGAGCAACCCTATTTTGAGTTGATTGACGCTATTTTTGCTTACAACCGTACCCACCAGAAAAAAAAATACCTCTTCCTCATTTGTCATTCTTTTCAAATGGTATCTCAGCACATGGGGATTGGAGAGGTCAACAAAAGGATGTCCACTTCTTTTGGCGTTATGCCAATGCATCGACTGCCGGAGGGAACCGACGAGCCTTTTTTTGAAGGATTAGGGGATCCTTTTTATGCGGTAGATTCGCGGGATTATCAATTGGTGAAACCCAATGAATCCCGTTTAAATGAATTGGGCGCTAAAGTACTTTGTTTGGAAAAAGTTCGCCTGCATGTTCAGCTGGAGCGTGCCATCATGGCGGTACGATTTTCCGATGAGATATTCGGCACACAGTTTCACCCAGAAGCAGATGGCGAAGGTATGCTGCGGTATTACCTCATGGAAGAAAAAAAGAAGTGGGTCATTCAAACCCACGGCGAACGAAAATATTATGAGATGATCGATCGCTTGGACGATCCGGATAAAATCTTGCTCACTGAATCGGTAATTTTGCCTACTTTTCTGCAAAATGCCGCCGAACGGGTAATTGGGGTAATGGCCTAGATTCTTGACTTGGCACGATTGTGAACGATCCAAACACCACGCAATGCTACCGGAAATTAGAAAGCGCTACAATGATACTTTCACCGATGCGCAATATTTGGCTTTTGTAGAGCATGTCAAAGACAGTTTTCCCAATACGCTCGAATTTCGCTTGGCCGAAACGCCGGTTTTTGTTCCACACGACCTTCGGGATAAACTGATCGCTGCTGGGGAGCAAATCATTGACGTGATTGTGCGTCCTGATTTTATGGAAAAAACCGATCGCGCTATCCCTAGCGATCAAAGGGTTCCCAATGAAACCCGCCATTGTTCACTGGTTACCTTCGACTTTGCGGTATGTAAAGATGAAAATGGGGCTCTCACCCCCCAACTTATCGAAATGCAAGGGTTTGCAACGCTTTATGGCTATCAAGCTTTTATTGGCGAGCAGTACCAACAATTTTTTTATTGCCCGGATGGGTTCACGCCTTATTTTCATGGGCTGGACAAAACAGGATATATAGCCGCGCTGCGGGAATTGTTTATCGGAGATGAAAATCCAGAGCAAGTCATCTTGTTGGAAGTATACCCGGAGACCCAGAAAACCCGAATCGATTTTGCAGTGACGAAAGCGTATTTGGGAATTGAAATCGTATGTTTATCCAAAATCCGCAAGGAAGGTCGTCAATTGTACTACGAAAAAGACGGTCGCCTCATCCCCATTCGCCGCATCTACAATCGGGTCATTTTTGATGATTTACAGCAAAATTTTCCTGACCTGCAAACCGAGTTCCATTTTACGGATGAAGTAGACGTGGAGTGGATTGCCCACCCTAATTGGTTTTTTCGGATGAGTAAGTTCACCTTGCCCTTGATCGATAGCCCCTACGTTCCGGCAAGTTATTACCTCCATGAATTGGAATCTTATCCTCCGGATCTTGAAAATTACGTGCTCAAGCCTTTGTTCTCCTTTGCAGGATCGGGCGTGAAGTTGCACATCACCGCAGAAGACCTCGATGCAGTGCCCGATAAAGAAAATTACCTCCTTCAGCGCAAAGTGCATTATGAACCCGTGGTGAGCTCCCCAACCGGCGGCGTCAAAGTGGAAATTCGCATGATGTACATTTGGCATCCTCATGAAGCCCGCCCCAGACTACTCACCAACCTGTCGCGGATGAGCAAAGGTGAGATGATCGGCGTCCGTTACAACAAAGACTTTGACTGGGTAGGGGGCAATATTTGTTTTTTTGAACCCTAGCGCTTAGGAATGAACCAACCATCATGTCCGGAAAACTTTACCTGATTCCAACGCCGCTTGGCGAGGGAGTTAATACCACTTTACCTGTCTACTTGATTGATGTCCTGCATCAGTTGGATTTCTTTATTGTTGAAAAAGCCAAAACTGCTCGACATTTTATCAAGAGTACAGGACATCCCAAACCTTTGCCTAGCTTGGACATGCTCGAACTGAATGAGCATACCACCGAGGCGGAATACCGCAATTTTTTAGAACAAGTAGAAAAAGGACGTGATGCCGGGCTGATGTCAGAAGCTGGTTGCCCAGTGGTGGCCGATCCAGGCGCGGCCATTGTAAAAATGGCGCATCAAAAAAATATTGAAGTAATTCCTTTGGTTGGGCCATCGTCTATTTTGTTGGCGTTGATGGCTTCCGGATTAAATGGGCAGCGCTTTTGTTTTCAGGGATACCCAACCGCCAAACGGCCAGAACTGGCAAGTCAACTTCGCAAATTTGAACAGCAATCCCAAAGGGAGAAAATGACGCAAATATTGATCGAGACGCCTTACCGCAACAACCAGCTATTGGAAGTGCTCACTGCAACGCTTTCTGCCACTAGTTTACTTTGCGTGGCGGTCGATTTGACTTTGCCATCGCAGTTCATCCGCATGCAATCTGTGCAACAATGGCGCAAATCTCCTTTGCCGGATATCCACAAACTCCCAGCCATCTTTCTTTTTTTGGGTTAGATGAGGGTAGAAAAATTCCTTAGTTTAAAAACGAAACTAAGCTAAACTATTTTTCCTATCTTTGCGTTAGAATGTTCATAGCTCCTAAGCTAGGGGCTCAAAAAAAAATATACCAACCATGGAAGCCTTTGCTATTGCCGAAAAAAATCTTGAAAAAAACGGTTTTTTAGATTTGGAAGTAGATCCTACTTTGGATCTAGTGGAAGCAATCAACCGGATGAAACGGGAAAAAAACGCTGTCGTATTGGCGCATTATTACCAAGATTCTGATATTCAGGATGTTGCAGATTATATCGGCGATAGCTTGGGTTTGTCGCGCAAAGCTGCCACCACTGACGCCGACATCATCGTTTTTGCCGGCGTACATTTCATGGCGGAAACGGCAAAAATGCTTTCGCCACAAAAAAAGGTTTTGCTTCCAGATCTAAAAGCAGGTTGTTCCCTTGCAGACTCTGCCCCCGCGCCTTTGTTTAAAAAATTCAAAGAAAAATACCCGGATCACTTGGTGGTAAGCTATGTCAATTGTACGGCCGAGTTAAAGACATTGACCGATATCTGTTGTACTTCCTCCAATGCTTTGGCCATCATCAACAGCATTCCCAAGGATCAACCGATCATTTTTGCCCCGGATAAAAACTTAGGTGCTTATTTGATCAAACAGACGGGAAGAGATATGGTACTTTGGGATGGGGCTTGTATGGTGCATGAAATTTTTTCCAACGAAAAAATCACCAAACTTATGGTTCGTCACCCGGAAGCAGAGCTTATTGCCCATCCGGAATGCGAAGACCACATACTCCAGAAAGCAGCTTATATCGGCTCTACCACTGGTTTGCTGAAGTATACAATCAACAGCCCGAAAAAGGAATTCATCGTGGCTACTGAAGCAGGCATCATTCACCAGATGCAAAAGTCGTCGCCAGATAAAGTTTTTATTCCTGCTCCGCCAGATAATAATTGTGCTTGCAATGAATGTCCGCACATGCGCCTCAATACCTTGGAGAAACTTTATTTGTGTATGAAGTATGAAACGCCAGAAATTTTACTGCCCAATTGGGTCATTGAAAAAGGTCGGGTGTGCATTGATCGGATGTTAGAAATTTCTGAGCAATCTGGTATTGGTAAAGACTAGCCGGTAATTAAAAGACTGGAGGAACTAGGTACTCACACTATCCCAACCCGATTTTCCGTTAATAGCAGTAATTTGCAATTTTTGTGTATTCGCGTTTTTTTGGATTTCTAAAGTACACTAAGTTCTTTTAGAAAACCAGCTGCGCGTTCAAACAGGTGAGATGACTTTGCGACTAATTTTTGTATTGCTGCTTGGCCTAACGGCACTAAAGATGGAAGCACAGCGGGGCTGGGAGTTGGGCGGATGGGCAGGTACTGCTTTCTACTTTGGCGATCTGAACACGAGTTATAATTTATCACAACCGGGGGTTGCCGGAGGCTTGGTAGGGCGGTATAATTTCAACAGTCGTTTATGCCTTAAAATGGGCGCTTCAGTGGGAAGCGTTCAGGCAGATGATGCTAGATCGAGCAACCCTTACGAAAAGGCGCGTAACCTGAGTTTTCAATCCAAGTTTTTTGATGGTTCGGCACAATTCGAATTTAATTTTTTGCCCTATATCCATGGCAGTCGAACCGAATTTTTTACACCCTACCTATTTACAGGATTCTCACTTTTCTCTTTTAATCCCAAAGCCAAGTACAATGGCTCCTTGGTGGCGCTTCGCCCTTTGGGTACCGAAGGACAATTTCCTGGACAAGAATATTATACCTTCAGCGGGGCTTTTGTTTATGGAGGAGGATTTAAATTTGACTTGAATCCTTTGTGGAGCGTCAATATAGAAGTTACTGCTCGTGCTTTGTTGACTGATTATTTGGACGATGTAAGTAACGTATATCCCGACCCAAGAGAATTGTTGCGCCAGCGCGGCACTTTGGCAGCGGCACTTTCCAATCGATCCATCAACGTCCCAGGTGTTGACAACAGCCAGTTGGGTCGTAAAGGAACCCAACGTGGCAATAGCCATAATAACGACAACCTGGTCTTTATTCAAGTGGGTATTGTTCGCTATTTTGGCAATTTGCAATGCCCAAGTTGGAAAGGCAAAAGATAATTTATTGTTGTTCTGAACTGGCAATCTGTATTAGTATCCTATCCTATACCTGTTTTCAATCCAAAAAAACCTTATTTTACTGCCCAGTCCAATTTTTTGGAATGAGTTGATAATTTGCACGCCTTTCTGCCCAATGTTATTATGGCGAATTGTATGTTTTTTGTAAATAGGTTTACGGTAAGGTGATAAATAAGCTTGGCAGAAGGGGGGTAATTGATTGTTCAGCCGTTCCTAAATCAAAGAATTATTAAAGATTGTCGGAGTGCCCATTCGAGCAGTCTTTTGTAATAACTTGCAAGCAGCAAAATAAAGCCACTATGCCAATTTTTGGAAGCATAATTAAACAAGGGATAACTCTTGGACATCGGCTTGACAGCCGTGTAGAGCGGATAAAACCCATTCAACACCAAATACGAGTATTGCAAAACTTGTTGCGCAAAGCTCAATTTACCGCTTTCGGACAGTACTACCACTTTCGGGATATTTTACAGGAACCCAATTTGATCAAAGCTTTTCAGGATTCGGTACCTACTTTTGATTACAACACCATCTACGACCGGTGGTGGCACATGACCCTCAATAAAATGGAGGATGTGACATGGCCAGGTCGGGTAAAATATTTTGCCCTTAGTTCGGGTACTTCAGGTGCACCCAGTAAGTACATTCCGGTAACCAATGATATGTTTCGAGCCATGCGCCGTGCGGGTTTGCGGATGTTTTTTGCCCTGTCTAAATTCAATATCGACCCCAATCTTTACACCAAAGATATGATGATGCTGGGTGGATCCAGCAATCTCTTGGACGGCGATGGTTATTTCGCCGGTGATTTGAGCGGCATCAACGCGAGCAGGCCGCCATTTTGGCTGCGCTCTTATTACAAGCCAGGAAATGAAATTGCCCGTATTTCCAGTTGGGATGAACGGATTGAAGAAATCATCAAAAATGCGCCCAATTGGGACATCGGTTTTATGGTGGGGATTCCCTCGTGGTTACAGCTGATGATGGAACGTATCATCGAGCATTATGACCTCAAAACCATCCACGATATATGGCCCAATTTGGGGGTTTGCGTACATGGTGGCATCCATTTTGAGCCCTACCGCAAAAGCTTTGATAAGCTAATGGCGCATCCATTGGTTTATATGGATTCCTACTTGGCTTCTGAGGGGTTCATTGCTTTGCAAAATCGACCGGATACAATTGGGATGCGTTTGGAAATCAACAATGGGATCTTTTTTGAGTTTGTCCCTTTCAATGAACAGAATTTTGATGCTGAAGGCAATTTGAGCCCCAATCCAGAAATTCTCAACATCGATGAGGTAAAAGAAGGAATCGATTATGCCCTATTGATCTCTACTTGTGCCGGCGCTTGGCGCTACCTGATTGGCGATACCGTACGGTTTATTGACAAACGGCGCTCAGAAATCATCATTGCTGGTCGTACCAAGCACTATTTGAGTATCTGTGGTGAACACCTTTCGGTTGATAACATGAATCAAGCCGTTCAACACGCCGAAGAGGTGCTCGATATCAGTATTCCTGAATTTACAGTTTCGGCCGTACAGTCGGGTAGTTTTTACACCCACAAATGGTATGTAGGTTGCAACCCGATTGTAGATAAAACTAAAATAAAACCCCTGTTAGATGAAAAACTTAAAGAAATCAACGACGATTATCGAGTCGAACGTGGCTCGGTACTTCGCGATATTGAGGTGGAAGTCATTCCGGCATCGCTTTTCTACAAATGGCAGGAAATTCAGGGGAAAATGGGTGGACAACACAAGTTTCCGCGGGTAATGAAAAATGAACGTTTCCGCGATTGGGAAGAATTTGTACGGCGCAGCCAAATCTGACAAGAGGTAGAAAAAGATGGAACTAATATTAGACGGTATAAAAATGGGGCTGGTGCTCACCTTTTTGATCGGCCCCCTTTTTTTTGCATTGATCCAAACAGGAGTTGAGCAGGGATATCGAGCTGGAATTGTACTGGCTTTCGGAATCTGGGTTAGTGATTTTATGTACATTTTCACCATTTACCACGGGATCACTTTTTTTGCCAATTTGATAAAAACGCCCAATTTTTCCTTTTGGCTGGGGCTGGTAGGCAGTGTTTTGCTGACCAGTTTTGGCATAGGTTCTTTGATTGGAAGTCCCAAAGGATCAGTTGAAGATCAACCCAAACTTTTTGAACGGAGCGCTTCTTACCCTTCGTTATTTTTCAAAGGTTTTTTAATCAATACCATTAATCCATTTACGATTTTCTTTTGGATGGGTTTGATGAGCACGGTTGCCATCAAAGACCATTTTTCGACCTATGATGCGCAACTGTTTTTTGGAGCCATCCTAGCTACGCTGGTCATTACCGATGCGTTGAAAGTTGGACTTGCCAAATGGATTCGCCATGTCTTGAAGGTCAAGCACATCATCTGGTTGCGCCGGATCACCGGCATTGCCTTGATTGTTTTTGGCGTGGCTTTATTGATTAGGGTAGTTATGATGAAGTAAAAAAGGCTAAAATTGACTCATTCCTCTTGATTAACCCTTTTTACCCTTTGGTTCATCAACGCAAACCAAAGCGGCGGAATTAAAGAAATAATGATCGAAGAAGGGTAGCCAAAGGGTAATTGCGGGCTTTCGTCAAAATGCCGCAGTACTTGAAATTTTCGCGAGGTTTTGTAATGGTGATCGGAGTGCCGAGTCAATTCGTACAAAAAAATGCGCCCTACTTCGTGATCAGAATTCCAAGAATGCTGAGGAGTAACATTTTCATAGCGCCCCGTTTCGAGCTGTTTACGCCGCAAACCATAATGCTCGATGTAATTGACGCTTTCCAAAAGTAAAAACCCAAAAACGGCAATCGCAATCGCATAAGCTAACATTCCCCAGCCATAAATAGCGACTACAGTAGCCAAATAACCCAATTGAAACACTTGAAAACGAACCATCTCGTTGTCCCAGCTCCATTGGGAGCGGCCTAGTTTTTCCAGCCGTTCGAATTCCAATTTCCAGGCATTGATGTAGCTTCCAACTACCGAGCGGATCCAGAAAAAATAGATTACCTCGCCTGCACGCGCCGAAGCGGGGTCGGCATCGGTAGCCACATTTTTATGATGCCCCCGATTGTGCTCAATAAAAAAATGCAGGTACAATCCCGACAACAACAACACTTTTGACATCAGCTGCTCGGATGTACTTGATCGATGACCCAATTCGTGGGCTACATTGATGCCAATGGTTCCCACGATAAGTCCCACGCTACAGGTCATGCCCACGATTTCGTAAGTCGCCAAACCACCTTGATGAAGGGTGTAAAAATAATAGGCAATCAAACCATACAATAAGGGGATGTTCAGGTAAAGTAAAAAATCAAAAAAACGATCTGCTGCTTTGATGGATTCTTCGGCAGCTGGGCGATTGCTCGCTGGAGCCGGAGTAACCAGCTCTACCAAGGGAATCAGGACAAAACCAACATAAATACCGGCAAAAGTCCAATGCCCCCCAGTGTAAATCCCCCAATAAGCAGCAATAGGGGCTACATAAGCAATCAGGTATTTCCAATCATTCCACTTCATAGCTATTTTATTTTAAGTCAAACGGACTCGTATCCTTTTTTTATTTTTGACCTTTCTAAACCGAAATTAGTAAATCCTGTTAAGAGTTGAGTCTAGATTTTGTCTTCGCGTAACAAATGCGCTAAAAATTTGTAAAGTGAACGAAAATCGAAGCCGTTATTCTATTAGTAGTAAGCAAATCGCAACCAATGAGCAAGCATTTTCATACGCTTAAAGTCCAAGACATCCGCAAGGAAACCTCTGATGCCGTAACGGTCACTTTTGCGGTGCCCAGTGAATTAAAGGAAGATTTTGCCTACCAACAAGGCCAATACATCACGTTGAAATTTGTACTCAACGGACAGGAAGTTCGACGTGCTTATTCTATGTGCAGCAGTCCTTTGGATCCGGAGATCGCAGTTACCGTCAAAAAAGTAAAAAAAGGCTTGGTTTCCTCTTACATCAATGAAGAACTCAAAGTGGGGGATGCGGTAGAAGTCATGCAACCAGATGGTCGCTTTTTTACAGAACTAGATGGCGATCAGCGCAAAACCTATTATCTCTTTGGCGCCGGGAGCGGTATTACTCCTTTGATGTCTATTTTGCGCACCACCTTGGAGGAAGAACCGCAAAGTACGGTGTTTTTGTTGTACGGCAACCGCAGCGAAGAGTCCATCATCTTCAAAAATCAGTTGGATGCTTTGGCCAAACGCTACGAAGGCCAGTTGGTGATTACCCATATGCTCAGCCAACCGAAAAGGGAAAAAGCCAAAGGTTTAGGCGGTCTTTTTTCAAAAGGATCAACCTCTTGGGAAGGGCCCGTGGGAAGAATCACTGCTTCCATTGTAGCTCGGTTTGTAAGCGATAACCCCGCGCCTACCAAAGATATTGAGTATTTTATTTGCGGCCCCGCCGCGATGATGGAAGCTGCTGAACAAGCGCTTATCGGCATCAATGTTGATAAAAAACACATCCACGCCGAGCACTTTATCTCGCATGCCGCTGCTGACGCTAGCCACGTTACAGGGGTGAATGGCGCGCAATTGATCGTTCATTTCAATGGCAATCAATATACCCTTTCGGTTCCGGCCAATAAAAGCATATTGGATACCATGATTGCCCAAAAATTGGATCCGCCCTACTCTTGTACTGCCGGCGCTTGTTCTAGTTGCATGGCCAAGGTGATCAGGGGCAGTGTAAAAATGGATGCTTGTTATGCTTTGGATGATGAGGAAGTGGCCAAAGGTTTTATCTTGACTTGTCAGTCGCATCCTACATCTGCTGAAGTAGAGATTACCTATGATGTGTAAGAAGTTTGATAAGCCAACATGCGAATGGAGAAAATAAGGTCGGCTGCTTTGGCGGATTTGAGGCGCAGGATGCGAGCCCTGGGTTTGGATGCTTACCTGATTCCTACCAATGATCCACATCAAAGCGAATACGTTCCCAAACACTGGGCGGCCCGGGAATGGCTTAGCGGGTTTACGGGTTCGGCAGGAACTTTGGTGGTGACTACGCATTTTGCTGGCCTCTGGACGGATGCTCGGTATTTTTTGCAAGCTGAACAAGAATTGGCTGAGTCAGCAATCAGCGTTCAAAGACGGGTATCTGCGGACCAGCCGGAGCAAATTACCTGGTTGATCGCCAACTTACCGGCAGGCGCAAAACTCGGCGCCGATGGCGCACTTTTAAGTCTGCGGCAAGCGCGATTCATGGAAAATGAATTGTTGCCCAGTGGGATCACTTTGGATGTATCACACGACCTTATTGGGGACATTTGGCATAGCCGCCCCCCTCTTCCTAATGCTCCAATATGGGAGTTGGACGTTTTTTTTGCCGGAAAAACCCGTGCCGATAAATTGTCTGAAATTAGGGAGCGAATGAAAGTGCTGCGGGGGTCGCATTACTTAGTAAGCGCTCTGGATGATGTAGCTTGGGCACTTAACTTACGGGGGCAAGACATCGACAATACACCGGTTTTTGTCGCTTATTTGCTCATCGATTTTGAAAGATGTTGGCTGTTTCTTGATGCGAATAAAATACCGGCTCAACTTGCTTCTTCTTTAGCTGATGATGGGGTGCTGATTCGGGAATATGCTGCGGCAGCAAATTTTTTGCAAGAACTTTCTGCATCAAATAAGGTATTGGTTGATCCAGTTACTACCAGTATTTGGCTAAGTAGCCAGATTTTTAGTGCGGCTGTTCAAGAGCATACAGACATTATTCAAACGCTAAAAGCCATTAAAAACCCGACCGAAATCCACCACTTTCGGCAGGTCATGCGCAAAGACGCAGTAGCTTTATTGCAGACTTTGCGTTGGTTGGAAAAAGGTTTGGAGGAAGGACAGGAGATTTCAGAATATCTTTTAGCTCAAAAACTAACCCAAAACCGAGCGGTACAGCCGGATTACATCTGCAATAGTTTTGATACCATCGCCGGGTATAATGCCAATGGTGCCATTATCCATTATCGAGCTCTGGAAGCAACAGCAGCTGTAATTAAACGCGAAGGCATCTTGTTGCTGGACTCAGGCGGGCATTATTTGGACGGTACCACTGATATTACCCGAACAATCGCCTTGGGGTCGCCTACTGGTCAGCAGCAAGAACATTTTACCCTAGTACTCAAAGGGATGATTGCCTTGTCTAAAGCTCAATTTCCGGGAGGTACTTCCGGTGTACAGTTGGATACCTTGACGCGATTACCCCTTTGGCAAGCCGGACTCAATTATCCGCATGGCGCTGGACATGGCGTAGGGTTCTGCCTGGGCGTTCATGAGAAGCCGCAGGGTTTTGTACCAGATGCAAAAAGCATGAGAGGTTACACTGCTTTACAGCCTGGAACGGTCAGTTCCAACGAGCCAGGATATTACTTGGAAGGTAAGTACGGTATTCGCATTGAGAATTTATTGCTCTGTGTAGAAGCGATGCCAGGAGAAGTGGGTACTTTTTTGCGTTTTGATACGCTAACCCTTTTTCCGATTGATCGACAATTGATCTTGCCCGTTTGGCTAACCACCGAAGAGCTAAACTGGATCAACGATTATCATGCTCAGGTGTTTTTAGAAGTGGGCACCTTATTGGATGACCCAGGGGATAAAGCTTGGTTGGCGGCTCAATGTGAAAAATTGTAGCAAGAGTACCTGACGCAGAGGTTGTGCATCGCTCCCTATCTTATTGTTGAATCATTCCTTATCTTTGCTCCATGAACGATATTCGGCAGTTGTCTTTGTTGCAGTTAGAGCAAATTTTCCTCGAATTGGGTGAACCCAAATTTCGAGCCAAACAAGTATACGAATGGTTGTGGCAAAAAGGGGCTCATTCTTTTGAAGCCATGACCAATCTCTCCAAAAAATTGCGGGAAGCATTGGCGAAACGCTACGTTATCAATGCCATTGTGGAAGACAAGGTACAACGCAGCGCTGATGGTACGATCAAAACCCGCTACCGCCTTCACGACGGGCATTTGATTGAGTCTGTGTTGATTCCAGTGCCTGATGAGCAGCGATTTACGGTGTGCGTTTCTTCTCAGGTGGGGTGTAGCCTGACTTGTAAATTTTGTGCCACCGGGCGCATGAAACGGCTTCGAAATCTGGACGCTGCCGAGATCTTCGACCAGGTATGGCTAGTGAACCAGCAAGCCCTAACTATTTTCGATCATCCGCTTACCAATGTAGTGTACATGGGCATGGGCGAGCCGCTTTTGGCTTATCGCCCCGTGATGGAAAGCGTAGAACGACTCACGGCAATCAATGGCTTGAACATGTCGCCACGCCGCCTCACGATCAGTACTGCCGGGGTTGCCAAAATGGTGCGCCAGCTCGCTGATGATGGTTGCAAAACCAACCTTGCCCTTTCGCTGCATGCTGCCGACGACATCAAACGCAACGAAATCATGCCCATCAACGAATCCAATAACCTGGAAGATTTGATGGACGCCATTGAATATTTTTATCAAAAAACCAAAAACCGCATCAGTTACGAATACATCGCCTTCCAGAATTTCAACGATTCTCAGGAAGATGCGGCGAATTTGGTGCGGTTGTGCAAACGATTTCCAGTACGAGTCAACATCATCGAATACAATCCTATTGACGACGCTTCTTTTGAAAAATCAGCAGAAGATCAAATTGATCGCTTTGCCCGCTACCTGCGCGAGCGCGATGTAATTGTGACGGTGCGGCGAAGCAGAGGTAAGGACATTGACGCTGCCTGTGGACAATTGGCGAATAAGGAATAGCGTCAACTCTATTCTTCTTGATAAAAAAAATGGGGAAAACAGCAACCGCTGCTTTCCCCATTTTTTATTAAAGTTGGCTGCTTTTACAAGCTCATGGTGATGTCAAAATTCGCCAATTCAACAAAACGCTGTACACGTTCATTGATTTGACGGTGCTCTAGATTTACCAAGCCTTTGATGCTGAACTCTTCCACACAAAAAGAAGCCATTGCGGAGCCGTAAATGATGGCACGCTTGAGGTTTGAAAAAGAAAGATCTTGGGTTTTCGCCAAATACCCCATAAAACCGCCAGCAAAAGTATCGCCTGCGCCAGTTGGGTCAACTACCTCTTGTAAGGGCAAAGCTGGAGCAAAAAACAATTTATCACCTTCAAACAGCAAAGCACCGTGTTCGCCTTTTTTGATGACCAAAAAACGCGGGCCCATCTCATGGATGATTTTCGCAGCCTTAACCAAAGAATGTTCTCCGGAAAGTTGGCGGGCCTCTTCGTCGTTGATGAGCAGGATGTCTATTTTTTTAAGCACCTCTTTCAAACTGTCAAGGGCGATGTTCATCCAAAAATTCATCGTATCTAGCGCGATCAAAGCCGGGCGTTTGTCCATCTGCTCGATCACCTGCATTTGTACGGCTGGCGTCAAGTTGCCAAGCATTACATACTGACTGTCGCGGTAGGAGCTGGGGAGGATTGGATTGAAATCAGCGAGTACATTGAGTTGCGTATCGAGGGTGTCGCGGGAGTTCATGTTGTCATGATAGCGCCCAGCCCAGAAAAAAGACTTTTCCCCTTGCTTGATTTGAAGCCCTTCAAGGTTGATGCCCCTGCTTTCTAATAGGTCAAGGGTGTCCTGCGGGAAATCATCACCGACGACTGAAACCAGGCGATTGGACTTCAAAAAGTAGGAAGCTGCTAGTGTTATATAGGTAGCTGCGCCGCCAATCGCATTTTCAGCGTGGCCATAGGGGGTTTGAATATCGTCAAAAGCGACGGTTCCAACAGTCAATAAACTCATGGCTAATATTTTTTAAAAAAATGTGCCACAAAGATTGCACATTATTTTTGAATCACCTAAATTTGCAGTCGCATTTTGATATTGGCATCAGATGCATTAACGGCTTCAGTAGCTCAGCCGGTTAGAGCGGCGGACTGTTAATCCGTAGGTCGTAGGTTCGAGCCCTACCTGGAGCGCGAAAGCAAACAAAAAAAGCCTTTGAAACGTCAAGTTTCAAGGCTTTTTTGTTTTTGTGGAAAGGGGAAAAAAAAGTGTTTCAGCAGGTAAAGGAGACCTTTTTGTTATTCTTCGATTACTGCTGATAGCCCGCGATCAACCAAACCATCCTTAAGCGGCTTGAGGACTTTTTTAGGAGCAGTTTTTACTGTGGCTTTTCCTTTGAAGTGAATGAGGAGCGCCAATTGTTCCGATTGGGTATGGGAATGCCCTAGAATATCGATGAAGCACTCGATTACCCAATCAAAGGAGTTGTGGTCATCGTTGTAGACGACCAAGCGGGCTTCGTGTCCGATCCCTAAATCTTCCAGTTCATCTTCAAGCAGAACGTCTTCTAGTTCTTCTACTTCCGGATTGCTTCCCATCATCGTTCGGATTGGTTATACCAGTAAAAGGAAACCAAAATGGCTTCCTGCTACATCGGATTTATCGCATCAAGAATGAGCCAACAATAAGATGCGTTATTGTTGGTTCATACCTTAACTAGTTGAGTTCAGCTAAAGTTTCTTTTACGGCTCCAAAATTCGGGATTTCTCCAGCATTTTCCAACACCTCAATGTAGCGAATATCGCCAGCTTGGTCGATTACAAATGCTGCTCTTTTAGATACGCCCTTTAAACCAAAGACGAAATCAGTGTACATCGCGCCGTAGGCTTCCGAAACACCTTTGTTGAAATCTGAAAGCAATGGAAAGTTCAACCGTTGATCTTCTTTAAATTTGGCTAAAGTAAATGGAGAATCAACTGAAATGGCCAAAATTTTAGCATCCAAACCGTCATAGTATGCAATGTCATCACGCATTGAGCATAGTTCGGTGGTACAAACACTGGTGAAAGCCATTGGGAAAAACAACAGAATGACCTTTTGACCAGCATAGTCTGCTAATTTGACCTCTTTTTTATCATCGGAAAACAAAGAAAAGGCTGGAGCCTTGTCGCCAACTTGAAGCATTGTAGAAGAATTTATGGGTTATAAAAAAGTTGTATTGGGTTGAATTTTCTTTTCCCGCAACAAAGCTGCGGTATTAGAGTTCAAGGTTTGGAAAATTTAGCCTAAATAGTTAATTCTTTCCTTTTTTTTACAAAAAAGTAATGCGACAGTAGCATTATTCCTTGCAAACTTGAGATTTTGAATTTTGCCCGCCTCATTTTTTCGGTACAATCCCTTAAAATGCGCTGCATAGCGCTGAAAAATAGTCACCAAAATTAATAATCTCGGCGCTGAAAAGCTGTTCCATTGCTTTAATTGAAAAAAGTATCCGCTCATCTTACTCCAAGCGGTATGTTTTTTTTCAATCCTTGCTTAACTTGCCCCGATGAACAAGACAAGAAAAGCTTACCTAGAGCTGCATTTTGCAGTTTTGCTATTTGGGTTTACCGCGATTTTGGGCGCTTTGATTCCCCTTAACGCCTTGGTATTGGTATGGTGGCGGGTATTACTGACCGCGCTCAGCCTCGTCTTTTTTATCCCGTTCCGGCGTTTGTTCAGGGAGTTGCCGCGCAAAAACCTTTTGCAATTGATGGGGATCGGGGTGATTGTTGGGTTGCATTGGGTGACCTTTTACGGCGCCATCAAACTCTCCAACGCTTCGGTTGGGGTGGTGGCATTGGCAACGATTACCTTTTTTACGGCTTTCTTGGAGCCCTTGATCTTAAAACAACGCTTGCATTGGTTTGAAGTAGCGTTGAGTTTGCTCATTTTACCTGGTATGATCTTGGTGGTCAACAATACTGATTTTTCGATGGCCGGTGGTTTTGGAGTGGGCATGTCATCGGCCTTATTTGCGTCCATTTTTACAATTTTGAACAAAAAACATGTAGGAGAAGTCGATTCTCTGAGCATCACTTTTATTGAGTTGAGCAGCGCTTGTCTGTTCCTGACCATCGTGTTACCGATTTCCATTGCTATATCGGGGCAGACGCCGGTTTTTTTCCCGCCTACTTTACTGGATTGGGGTTATCTGATCATCCTTGCGTTGGTCTGTACTACCCTGGGATACGTATTGGCCTTGAATTCTCTAAAATACATTACCGCATTTGCCTCCAATCTTACCCTTAATTTAGAGCCGGTTTATGGCGTTGGCTTGGCTTGGTTGTTGCTGAATGAAAACAAAGAATTGCGTCCAGGATTTTATTGGGGGGCAGCAATCATTGGAGTAGCGGTATTTACCTACCCTTTGTTGCGGAGTCTATTGGTAAAAAAAGAAGAAAAAACATTCTGACTTGTAAGTAACGCCAATTTCGTACGGCATACTTTTTATTTTAAAAAAAATGGAAATTACTAATGGGAAATAAAATGAACTTACAGCCTAATTAATCAAGCGTTTAAGTGCGCTGCCGCTGGTTTTTATAGCTTCTAGCAGGTTTTTTTCATTTTGACTTCATTTTCCCAGCGGCAGCGCCGCCAAAACGTCTGTAGAAAGTTAATAGTAAGGCTTCAAAGGTGCGTAGCACCGCAACACGCACATTGGGGTTTTGGTTACGGTGCTCTAGGCACCTTTGAAGCAAGAAGCAGCCTGTTTTGCTACAGACGTTTTGGCGGCGCTGCCGCTGAGGTTATCACTGCGTTTTTTGATAATGCGCTCTCGGAAAAAAAAGCACATTCTCAAAGAAAAGAGTGTACCCCTGGAAAATCAACGCCAATAAAAAAAGGGCAGCCAATTGATGACCGCCCTTTTTTTATTGACAACTAATTTCCTTACCCTTGAGCTACGTCTTCTACTGCTCCCATTTCTGGAGCTGCGTCAACGTGGCCGTTTTGGCGGATTTTATCATCGTTGAGGAAAGTTGGTCGCGGACCGATCAAGCGCTCAACATCCGACTTATGAAGCACTTCTTTCTCCAAAAGTGCCATGGCAACCACTTCCAACTCGTGGCGGTGTATTTGCAATAACTCTTGAGCGCGTAGGTACTGCGAGTTGACCAATTTACGTACCTCATCGTCAATCAATGAAGCCGTTTCATCAGAGAAAGGCTTGTGGAATTGCTCATTTGAAAGTCCATAAAAAGAAACCTGCCCGACGTGATCATTCATCCCAAAGATAGAAATCATGCTGTAAACCATTTTGGTTACTTGATCCAAGTCATTTTGAGCCCCAGTAGAAATTTTACTAAATACCAGTTTCTCAGCTGCGCGTCCGCCAAAAGTCATACACATACGATCCAGGAGGGCTTCAGTAC
>JBBRGN010000059.1:0-19486 GCA_038240665.1 Chitinophagales bacterium
AAGCACAGAGGTGGTGATTTTTACTCCATTTTCATAAGGCCCGTATACCGGAAAACCATCCAACAAAAACCCGATGAACGCGCTATTACCATAAGTTTTGGTCAGGTACTTGGGTTCATAGTGGTAGTGGTATTGCGCGCCGGCTGCTGTGGGCGTAGGGTGACCGAGGTACTGATCCGCATTGTTGATTTCCAGGGCGTCCAATAAAGCGCCTGCGCCATTGTATTGATTAAAAATGGCCACGCCATTGCGTGCAAAACCAATAGACCCGCCCGTGGTGTTGGCGTGCGTAGCAGATACGGTAGGGTTTTTGGGAATGGTAAAAGTCAAATTTTGCGACTTTAGCGTCGGATCTAAAACCATGCCATTCAAATTAATGGAGGTGCTAAAGCTGGGATTATCCCCGTTGTACAATTCATATTTGGCATTGCCCACGCCATAAAACGGCGTTTTGTGATCCGGCAGATCGGTGGTTTTTACGATCAAGTTGCTGCTACCGCTGGAATCAATGGAGGTAACATTGTAAATTTTCTTGTAGAGGCTGGAAAAATTGGAAGTGGTGGTTCCATCGGCACTGCTGCCCGTTCCGGTGCTCGGTGTGGCGGTATCGCTGCTGTCTTTGGTACAGGCTACTAGGCTTATGGCGATGCCAAAAAAAAGCAGGAAGATTTTGGATGTGTTCATTGTTTACATGGTTTGGTTGGTTTGGACGCGCGATGGGGAGGAAACTTGCGGTGGGGTAGGGGATTTTGGGGAAATTTCAAAACCTGTCTTCTTTAAAGCGTATTTTGGTAAAGCTATTTTAAGACGAGACAAGGCACCGCCCCCTAAATCTCATTGTCGAATGTCAAAATTGTGGTTATTTTGTACCCTAAATTAAAAGAAAAAAGTCCAATGACACGCCAACTCACATTAATCGCATTGTTGAGCATCGGTTTCGGTGCCAGTTGTACCGCCCAACCCAACGCGGCCTACCTCACCAAAAGAGATGCCTTTGTAATGGGCTTGATGAAAAAAATGACCCTCGAAGAAAAGCTGGGACAGTTAAACTTAGTTGTAGGAGGCGAAGCCACCACTGGGTCGTCCGTCAGTACCGACATAGAAAGCAAAATCAAAGCCGGGAAAATTGGAGGCATTTTCAGCGTCTCCACCCCGAGCAGGATTCGCAGAATTCAGGAACTAGCGGTCAACAAAAGTCGGCTCAAAATTCCGATGATTTTTGGCATGGACGTCATCCACGGCTATAAAACCCTTTTCCCCATTCCGCTGGGTATTTCCAGCAGCTGGGATTTGGGAGTGATCGAAAAAATGGCGCGCATTGCGGCTACCGAAGCTTCAGCGGATGGCATCTGCTGGACGTTTTCTCCGATGGTGGACATTTCCCGCGACCCACGTTGGGGCCGCATCTCCGAAGGTTCGGGCGAAGATCCTTATCTCGGTTCTCAGATCGCTCGGGCCATGGTCATGGGATATCAAGGCAAAAGTTTTGCCCAAACCAATACCATCATGGCTTGTGTCAAGCATTTTGCCTTGTATGGCGCTGCTGAAGCTGGTCGCGATTATCACACCACCGACATGAGCAAGGTGCGCATGTACAACGAATACTTGCCACCTTACAAAGCTGCGCTGGACGCCGGCGCTGGCTCGATCATGGCATCTTTCAACGAAATTGACGGCGTTCCAGCTACGGCCAACAACTGGCTGCTAACCGACCTGCTGCGCCGGCAATGGAAGTTCAAAGGCATGGTGGTATCTGACTACACGGGCATAAGCGAAATGGTAGACCACGGCATTGGTGATATCCAAACTGTAGCCGCCAAAGCCTTAGCCGCTGGCAACGACATGGATATGGTGAGTGAAAGTTACCTCAATACCTTGGGCAAGTCTTTGGCAGAAAAAAAAGTGACCCAAGCCCAAATTGACCAGGCTTGTCGCCGCGTGCTTGAAATGAAGTACGAACTGGGTTTGTTTACCGATCCTTACCGTTTTTGTGATGAAAACCGCGCCAAAACTGAAATATTTACGGCTGAGCACCGCACCGAAGCACGCAACGCCGCCGGTAAGTCCTTCGTATTGCTGAAAAACGATCGCCAAACCCTACCCCTCGCCAAAAAAGGCACCATCGCCCTGATTGGCCCATTGGCTGACAACAAGGAAAATATGGCAGGCACCTGGAGTGTATCCGGCGATTTCACCAAATGCATTTCTGTAGAAGAAGGCATCAAAAATGTGGCGTCTGGTGTCACCATATTGAAAGCTCGTGGGGCCAACATATACAGCGACCCTCGCTTGGACGCCAACGTCAGTATTTTTGGCAAACCAACTTATCGCGACAAGCGTAGCGACGCTGATATGATTGCCGAAGCGGTAGCCACCGCCCAAAAAGCAGATGTGGTAGTAGCAGCGCTGGGAGAATGTGCAGAAATGACCGGCGAGGCTTCTAGCCGTGCTGACATCACCATTCCCGACAACCAGCGCGATTTGTTGAAAGCTTTGATCAAAACTGGAAAACCAGTGGTTTTGGTGCTGTTTACTGGCCGTCCCTTGGCTTTGCAATGGGAAAATGACAATCTACCCGCCATCCTCAATGTTTGGTTTGGCGGCACCGAAGCGGGCAATGCCATCGCCGATGTGTTGTTTGGCGACGTGAACCCTTCTGGCAAATTATCGGCTACTTTTCCGCGCAGTGTAGGCCAAATTCCCATTTATTACAGTTACAAAAATACAGGCCGTCCTTATGGTGGCAATGGTACCGAATTCCAAAAATTCCGTTCCAATTACCTCGATATTCCCAACAGTCCTCTTTATCCTTTTGGATATGGTTTGAGCTACACCAGCTTCGAATACAGCGCCCCTACTTTGAGCAAATCAGCGCTTTCCATGGCCACGCCAAAAGACGTGATCAACGTAAGTGTTTCGTTAAAAAATATGGGCAATTTCGATGGCGAAGAAGTGGTGCAATTGTACATCCGCGACAAAGTGCGCAGCATTACCCCGCCGCTGAAAGAGCTCAAAGGCTTTCAAAAGGTCTTGCTGAAAAAAGGGGAATCCAAAACGGTAACCTTTGCGGTTTCGGTGGAAGACTTGAAGTTTTACAATTCCGCTTTGAATTTCGTGGCTGAGCCAGGAGAATTTATAGTGTTTGTGGGCACCAACAGCCGGGATCTGAAAGAGGGAATGTTTATCTTGAAATAAATGACGTAGGATCAAGTGCAAGTACTGTTTCGAAAACGGCACTTGCACTTGACCAAAATTGATAGAACTTTATGATTACGGGTCACGCTGGAACAATGTCTTCAGAATTTTTCCAATTATTCCCGCGTCTTCAGAAGCACAATTGTGCACGATGGTTTGAAAAAAGTAAAAAAAATATACAAAATGCTATTTGATTTTGCAATGGTTTACTCCGTTGGTATCATCAGTGCTGTTTTACAATTATTGCTACCTGAATTTTTACCCAACCTCCATTCCTTAATCAGATCCTTAACCCTATATTCAGACATTTTTCTTAAATTTGTCAGCGAATCAACCGACGGGTTCATGCCCTAACAACCATTATGAAAAACAGTCATTTTCTACTTCTGCTGCTGTTCGCTGGTATGCTGAACACCCTCCATGCTCAAAAAAAATCACCTGCTCTTGAATTGGAAGATCGAGCGCTCAATACCGACGAGCCGCTGTACATGCCCTACAACCGCATCGTAGCTTCGGCAGGTAAAGTACTGACTTATGGTGATCCACGCCTCGAAAACCATACGCTTGACGTGACTTTGCTACCCGGCAATACCCACGCTGTGATTGAAGACCGCTACGGCATCGCTATCCTGGATCGCGCCAAACAAGAAATTGTACAACGCTGGACTTACCGCAATGAAAAAAGCATCCAGTATTTGATGAGCACTTATTCCGGAATCAAGACTTTTGTTTTTCAAAATAAGACTTACATCGTCTGGAGTGCCGCAGGCCGTGAAAATGATAAAGGTGGCTTGGTCATCGCTACTTGGGCGGAGGGCAAAATCGGAGCAGTGGAATACCTACCTTTTGCGCCAAAAGCTCCCGCGCCAGGTGCGCTACCTAATGAGGTAGAAGTCGCTTTTGAAGGCGGGGATTGTTTTTTGTACCTCGCCCTCAATGGCAACAACCAATTGGCTAAAATCCATTTTTCGGATCGCAAAACGGTTTGGACAGTCAACACGGGTATCGCGCCCTTTGGCGTAAAAATAGCGCAAAACAAGGTCTATGTCAGCAACTGGGCCGGACCTATTCCTACGGATGTCAATCTGGAAAAAGCGGGTATTCCTTATGGCGAAGCTTACGTGGATCCGCGCACCGGCGCCACTCTGAAAGGGACAGTGAGCGTTTTTGATCCTGCTACGGGCAAACAAGTGTACGAAATCGAAGTGGGTTTACACCCCAATGCAATGTGCTTAAGTCCGGATCAATTGACCTTGTACGTGGCCAATGGCAACAGCGATGACATTGCCGTGATCGACACCCGCAGCGATAAATTAATCAACCGTATTCCGGTTGGAATTTTTCGCGAAGGCGGCGCTTTGGTAGGTAGTACCCCCAATGGCTTAGCGATCGATAGCTTGGGTACTACGCTCTATGTTTCCAATGGTTTTGATCATGCGGTGGCGGTGGTTCAATTGAGTGCCCAACCGCAAGTCAAAGGCTACATTCCTACAGAGGCTTTTCCTTCGGGGTTGTTGTGGAGTAATAATCAGCTGTATGTCACCAACCTGGAAGCAAAAGGAGCGCGGGTGCTTAACGCTACGTCTAATATCAAAAAACAATTCGGCATCGGGGAAACTGCTTTTGATGGCGCTTTTAACTCACACGAACAGTTGGCTTCTTTTTCCATTATTCCAGTGCCTAAAAAGAGCCAACTGAAGAAATACTCCAAACTGGTCAACCTACAAAACTTAAGTGCCCGTAAAGCCATTTCTGAAAAACCAGCGCGAAGAAACGTTGCTCCACGCCCAGTTCCAGAACGCATCGGCGAGCCTTCGGTGTTCAAACACGTGTTGTACATCATCAAGGAAAACCGTACCTACGATCAGGTGTACGGCGATATGCCGGAAGGCCGTGGTATGCCCAAACTTTGTGTTTTTGGCGATTCTGTTACGCCCAACCAGCACCGGTTGGCGCGGGAATATTCGTTGCTCGACAATTATTATGTATCAGGGAAATCTTCGGCTGAAGGGCATCAATGGGCGAGTGCAGGTATCGTATCGGATTATGTGGAAAAAAACTGTCGCGCTTGGTTCCGCAGCTACCCCCACCGCCAGTACGACGCCATGGTGTATACCCGCGAGGGCTATATCTGGAACCACGCCCTTGATCATGGTAAATCGGTAAGAATCTATGGGGAGGCTTGTTATACGGAATTTGATGAAAAGCTTGATTGGACCAAGATCTACCAAAAATACGTCAACAAAGAACCTTTTGAGTTCAAAAATACCAGTACCATCTCGCGGGTTCGACCCATTTTGTCGCAAAATTTCCCGGGCTATGATGATGCCAAACTCAACGATCAGATGCGTGCCGAGGCTTTTATCCAGGAATTGCAAGCTTACGAAAAACAATCCGGTGATCAATTGCCGGAGTTGATGGTTATGAGCTTGCCCAACGACCATACAGCGGGTACCAGTCCTGGCTATCCTACGCCGCGCGCGCAAGTGGCGGACAACGATCTAGCGGTGGGGCGGATCATTGAAGCCTTGAGCAAAAGCAGGTTTTGGGAGTCGACGGTCGTTTTTATTTCTGAAGATGATTCTCAAGCTGGTTGGGATCATATCTCTGCTTACCGTACCGGGGCATTGGTGGTAAGTCCTTATTCAAAGTTGGGAAAAACGGTAAAAACCAATTACAACCAAATATCGATGTTGCGCACCATGGAGCAAATCCTCGGCTTGCCGCCGATGAACACCATGGATGCCACCGCCGAACCAATGTTTGATTGTTTTACCGATACCTTGCGGATGGTGAAATACCAAGCGCTGCCCAACCGGATCCCCTTGACCGAATTGAATACCTCGTTTTCGATGTTAGAAGGAAAAGCTTTGTTTTATGCTCAACAGTCGGTAGAAAATATGCAGGAGGGTATCGACAACGGCGAGGATGACATCATGAACCGCATTCTGTGGTTTGCTACCAAGGGCGACGTGCCTTATCCGCAAATGTCGAAAAGTGAGAAACGCAACAAAGCGAAGTGATCGATAAAACAAAGGTGTCGAAAATCGTGATGGTTTTCGACACCTTGTCCTCACCATCTTACCACATCGAATCGATTGCTCCACCAACCAAATCCCATTCCTGATCCCGCCAAAACGTAAGCGGGCACGCTGCTCCAATAGGAAATTGTCGGACTGATCAAGACCAGAAGGAGACCCATTGCCCATATTCCATTACCGCTATTGGACAGCGTTTTCCGGTAGGCTTCCTGCGGCGCGGGTTGCTCTGTAACAAAAGGCCAAAGTTTTTGCTGGTCGTAAAAAAGTAAGTACAAGTTAAGCAAAAAGAAAAAGGCGATCACATATGGAGTTCCTTGCCAATGCTGGGAAATGGTGATTATAAAAATGTTCAGCAACATCGGTACCAATGCTACTGCCCCCAAAGTGGTAAACCGTAAAGTCAGCAACAAAAAACCAATCAATACTTGGGCATAGCCAATGAAGCGGACAAATAACCCTAGGTCGTATGCTGTCAATTTATCCTCCAACCAAACGGGGCCCATGATTCCTGGAAAACGATGCTCCCAAAACAATTTGGCCATTCCCGAGGTAAAAAAAATCAAACCTAAAAAAAACGCTGAGCTGGAATATCCAAAACGAAGTAAAGCTTTCCACATAGAACTTTCTTTCTAAAAAAATAGGGGACAGCTGGTATTCAGGGCTATTTTAATCAACTATCGGCATCATTTTTTTCGCCAAAGTTGCCCTAGCTTTTTTTGCAAAGCCGCTGCATTGGTATGGAATGCATGATTTTCATTCACGGCAATGGCCGCTAGCGCATCGGCGCAACCCGAAGGTTGATCCACTACCCGCAGACAACTCACTACGCCATACCATTCCGCTTTTTCCTTGATCTTGAAATCGCCTTGTGCGGCAGCAATAGCAAATGCCGAGCGCGCGGCAACAAATTGCAGCAATTGGCAGTCAATGTGCCCTATGAAATATTGGGCTTCGCCATAAGCTGGGTCATTGCTGGGTATACTGGAAAAGAGCAGCGCGGCTTGTTCGTATTTCTTTTCAGTAAACGCTTGCCGACCCTGATCCATAACGCCTTTGGTGCCTGGATCAAGTCCGCGGATGCTCCCGGCATCAGGCAATTCATAATATTGTCCGTACAAGGCTTCGGGACTGGCTGGAGTCAAGAAAAACCGCCAACCCATGAACCCCAACAGCAGTAGTATGCTGGCCGCTGCGCCATAACGCAGCAAGCGACTGGATAAGGAAATGACCCTTGCTCCGCTGGCTTGTTCTGGGATTGCAGCAGTTTTATCCCATTGTTTTAATTCTTGGCGCAATTGGTTACGAATGCCCGTTTCGATGGCTTCCAGGCTAAGTTGGTAGAGCCCGTAAGCTTGTTTGAGTTCAGTATTGGCGTTCAATTCCTGCTCAAAAGACTGTTTGTCTTCCAAAGATAGCTCTCCTTCGGTATAGGCTTCGATCCGCTCGAAGTGTTGTTCTGTGCTCATGCCCATTCTTTTAGTTGTTGCATAATTCCCGGATTTTTTTCCAACAGTTGCATTAAGCTGAGGTGGCAACGGTACTTGGCTTTGCGCGCTTGAGCATCGTTGTCAAAACCCAGTTCAGCAGCGATTTCGGCCATTGAATGCGATAACTTCCAGAGATCCAATATTTTTCGGCATTGTTGACCCAATTGATCCAACACCTGTCCAATCACCGTTTTTAACTCGTCTGATTGAAAATGGCGCTCTGGCGTTTCGTACTCAATCTCTTCTTTGGTATTGCCCGGTTCCACCAGGGTGATCCGCTTGTTTTTGCGCAACTGGTTCATCCACTGAAACCGACAAATGGAAAACAAATAGCCTTTGATGGACGATTCGCCTCGAAAGTCGCCTTCCCGTACGTTTCGATCCAGCACAATGATGCCTTCATGAAACATATCGATACCATCTTCGGTATTGCCCTGGTTGTTGCAAATGAAGGCAATTACTCGGCTGCGGAGCTCCTTGTCTTCATACAACCAGCGGATAGCGGATTGCCGTTGCAAACCTCCTTGTTTGATCGCTGCTACAAACTGTTCGTTATCAAAAACAACTGCGTTCATGGATAGGTGTTTTTTACCAAAAAAATGTTCTCTAAAAAAGGGAAAAAAGACCAACTTTGGGTAAAATTAATTCAACTTGAGGATAAAATGTGGAAATAAACGCGGGGAGTATCCGCGAATGGTGTCTTTACGCTCCGAAAATCCTTGGATTGCCAAGTTTGTAACCACTTCTATCTGCTGGATGGGATCTTCCATTTTCCATTTTCTACTGCTTTCTTTTTTTCAATGGCCACTTAGCGCCCAATCTCCGCAGAATCATACGCTTGGGCAAGCGCGTAGCCTGCTTGAAGCCGCTCAGTATGATCAAGCCATGCGTACTGCCGAAGAAGTGCTGAAACACGCCAAAAACACGCGGGAAGCCACGGAATGTCTCCTCTTGATGGGCAATATTTTTTTGGAAAACAGTGACCCCGAAGCCGCTCGACAACAATGCGTCGCTGCCCTGCAAGCCCTTACTTATTTGCCGAATGCCGATAGTTTGAGGGCGCAAGCGTATACTGGTTTGGGGGCTTGTTTTTTAAAAACTGGACAAACCCAGCAAGCCCTCAAGGAGTACAATCGCGCCTTGCAACTTCGCCTAGCCATTTTTGGGCCAGCAAGTGAAAGAACCGCCGATGCTTACAACAACCTAGGCAATTGTCAATTGGCTTTGGGGAATTACGATTTAGCAGAGCAATACCACCGTCAAGCTCTCGAGATTAGGCAACAAGCACTGCCAGCTAAACATCCTGATCTGGCGGTAAGTTATACCAACTTAGGCAATTGCGCTTTTTACTTAGGGCGCTATGAGGAGGCCATTGCCTACCATCATCAAGGCCTAGCGCTCCGTCGGGAAGTATACGGTGGGCTGCACCCCAAGGTGGCTCAGTCGCTGAACAACCTGGGGCGGGCTTATTTTGAAACCGGACAGTATGCTCCCGCGCTCGATGATTATCAACAATCCTTGGCAATCCGCAAAAAAATTTCGGGCGTCAACGACCCTTCGCTAGCACCTTTGTACGAAAATCTGGGCGATTTGTGGTTGGAAAAAAACGAAGCAGCTACGGCGGAGACCTATTATCGACAAGCCTATGCTTTGCAAGGAAACAGCAATCCTGCCGCTGCCGCTGCACTTGGGCACAAAATTGGGCTATGCCGACAAGAAAATGGTGATTATGATCAAGCGCTTCAATATCACCGCGAAGCATTGGCGGTGATTGAACAACAATACGGCGAAGATCATCCTTTTACCGCGGCCGTAATCAGCAATTTAGGGAATTGTTTGTTGCAAAAAAAGGATTACTCGGCAGCGATGACCTACCTACAGCGTGCAGCACAAGCTTTGTCCGCAACTTACCCCGATGGCCATCCAGATTTGGTGGTTTTGTACAATAACTTGGCGGTAAGTTTATTGCGACAGGGTAGGGGTGCAGCAGCTTTGAATTACCTCCATCAGGTACAACCTTGGTTGGGCAATCCGCAAATAATGACGCCCTTACTCGCTGCGCTGACGATAAAAAACACCGCCCAAGCTGAAGCGGAATTGGGGCACTTCTCCTTGGCCTTACAACAGATTGATCAAGCCGCTGCGCTACTTCAAGCCCCAAACGCTACGTCCTTATCTGCTACCGACCAAGCTTTGGAGTGGTTGGCGATTTTGACGGTGAAAGGGCGCATGATTTTGGATGCCGGGAAGGGGCAATCGCCCGCTGCAGCAGCCGTTTTTGAAAAAGCCCTACAAATCGCTCAACAACTCCGCAATCAGCTCTCGGCTGCCGCGCGTCGGCAATGGAATGAACAACAATACGCGTTATTTGCTGGCGCACTAGAAGCCAACTACTTGGCCTGGCAAACGAAAAATCAGAACCATTATCTACAACGCGCATTTCTCCTTAGCGAGCAATACAAAAGTTTGACCCTCCTCGAAGCAGTTCGCCTTACCAATGCCGAACATTTTGCGGGTGTACCCGACCAATTACTGGAGCAAGAGCGAATGCTAAAAAACAACTTAGCCGAACTGGAAAAACAACGCATGATGGCAGCATCCAGGGGGCAGAAAAAAGAGATGGTAACGCTTGATCAACGTTTTTTTGCTGTTCAACAAGAATTGACCAATCTCCAAAAACGGTTGCACCAAAGCTATCCCAATTACCAGCACCTGGCTTCGGAAAGTATGCTGCCCAGCATCGCAGCCCTGCAAAAAGACCTGGCCAAAGACCAGGCTTTGATTGAATTTTTTACCGCCGAAAAAGAATTGTATGTCTTTGTTCTTAGTCCAGATGGCCTAGCTGCTCAACGCATCCCCAAAAACTTTCCGCTGGATAATTGGGTGATTAACTTTCGTGAGCTTTTGAAACAGTATCCACGACTTAGCGGAGTACAACTGGAAAAGAACATCAAAGATTGGGTGGAGGTCTCCCAGCAATTGTACCAGCAATTATTTGAACCCATCGCCAAAAAAAATGCTTTGCCACCACGCTTGGTCATCGTACCGGATGGAATCTTACACTATTTGCCCTTTGAAGCTTTGCTCCGCCAAATGCCAACCGACGTCCATCAATTCAAAAGTCACGCTTATTTATTGAAAAAACACGCCATGAGCTATGCGTTTTCGGCAAGTTTTTTGCATGAAATCTTGAGCAACCCTACAAGCGGACACGCATCCCGGGGTTTGTTGTCGGTAGCGCCTTCCTTTGCGAACAATCCCTATGGCTTGATGCCCTTGCGGTACAACATCCCGGAAGCAGCCGCGGTGTCCAAGCAATTTGGCGGTAAAGCGTTATTGGGCAGCGAAGCGACCTTGACCAATTTTTTAACATTAGCGCCCCAATACCGCATTTTGCATTTGGCGACCCACGGTAAGGCCGCACCTACCCAAAGCGATTATTCTTTTTTGGCTTTTAGTCTGCAAAAAGGGAGTACGAATCAAGCTTTTTTGTACGCTCGCGATTTGTACAATCTCAAATTACCCTGCGAACTGGTAGTCCTCAGTGCCTGTGAAACTGGCGTAGGAGCATTTCAGCACGGCGAAGGAATCATTGGCCTAAGTCGCGGGTTTTTCTACGCCGGCGCACGGAGCCTTACGACCACACTTTGGAGTGTGGATGATGCCCGAACCTCGGCGTTGGTGGAACAGTTTTTCTCCTTTCTCAAAAAAGGATTACCCAAAGACAAAGCCCTGCAAGCAGCCAAACTCGATTACCTATCCCGTAGACCCCATGACGAAGCTCATCCTTTTTATTGGGCAGGAGTAGCGGTGTACGGCAGCATTGAACCTTTGCGTTCCAGTGCTTGGCTTTTTTGGGTTGTTGGAGGTTTGATTTTGGCGATTAGCCTAGGTTTCGGGTTGTATTGGCGGAGAAAAAAACGAAGCAAGATGTAAATACGTGCTTTGAGAAATCTAATTTCGGAATATGAAACCAAATCCTTGCATCTTTGTAATGAATTTCTTTATCACCACTCTATAAACCAACAACATTATGATTTACACACTTATCATTGGCGCAATTTCAGACTGGTTGGCAGGAATTTTGCGCAAAGGTTCAGGCTTTGGTCTTTTAGGCAACATCGTAGTCGGCATTGTCGGCGCTATTTTTGGTTCTTGGTTGTTCCACTTTTTGGGCTATAGCCTAGGCGGAGGTTTGATCAATAGCATAATTACTGCTGTAATAGGTTCATTGGTGCTGTTGTTTTTGTTGGGTATAGTTACCGGCAAAAAATAGTGCTAATCCGAGCTACCTGACAATACCGCATGTCATGCCTAGTTCGAGGCAGTAACAAAAATATATTTACTTATCGGGTGGAAAGTAGAACACTTTTCCCACCTCAAAACACTTCCCATTGCATAAATGTAGATATGCCCACAAGGAACATATCAATTGACATTTTTTGCGAGGAATGTTTTTATGATAGCGTGAATCAACCTTTAATTGTGCCCTGGAGGAATACTCCGGGGCTTTTTTTTTATAAATGCGAAAAAAAAACCACTCTACGGAACGTTTTCCATCCCCCCCGACACCATTACAAAACGCAATCATGAAAACCTATATCATTACTACCTTACTTCTTCTTACCACTTTGATGCTTTCGGCACAACCCAATAAAAAGATAGCTCCAGCGCTGAGCAATTTTCTCAATACCGAATTCATGCTCAAGTTCAACGACTTGAAAATTGATGCGGAAAGTTCGGCCGCGGGTATCCTAGCACGCGAAGCACAGATTAAACCTGCCGATATGGTACGCATCCGTACCGCTTACAACCAAACGGCACAGCGGGCCAATAAAATGATTGAGGTCATCAAGCAGGATTTTTTGGATGCCAAAAAACTGAAATCTATTGATGCCATGCCCGATATGTACTCGGATGGATTGAAGCTGCGCCTCGCTGAATTGAGCGAATTTTATTCCTCGCATTACAAACAAGCCTTGATGGATGCTACTGGCGAACAATTAGCGGGAAGTCCATTGTTGTTTTTAGTTTCGGAAATGATTAGCCTGACCAAGGGCTTGACGACCTATTTCCGTCAGATGCATCGCGAGGCGCGTCTTTATACCGAAGATCACCTCAACCAACATTTAATCAAACCCCACCGCTGGCGCTATTGGAATGAAATCGTAGCCGGCGACGGTGCAGCAGATCACTACTCCGACTATATTCAGTACAATCAAACCCCGACGCAAAATACCATGACGCCGGATATGCCTACGCTGAACTACGATCAATGGAACAATCAATTGAATAAAAACAACTATAACCCCAATAATCCTTACAACAATTACAACCAGAACCCTTATAACCCGACCCCCAATCCTTATGACCCCAATGCAGCCAACAACGGCAATTACAACCCCAATAATCCTAATCAGTCCTCCACTCCGCCACCTAACACCAATACGCCACCCCCTACTTGGAACAACCCTGATCCCAATGCCAATAATCCCAATCCTTATGGTGTAGGAAATACCACTCCGCCAGTGGATTCTTTCTTAGCGCCGGTGGATACCACAAAATCAGGTAGGGGCGGTGATCCTTTTCAATATCCTGACAACAACCAACTGAACGGAAAAAAGAAACAGACACCTTATGGGCCAGGTAAAACCCCCAATGTGGATCCGAAAACCGGGCTTCCGATTAAAAAAGAAGACCAACCGCTTAAAAACAACCAGCAATAGTAATTTTATTAGCACTTGCTGGGGAACATTAATCGGATGCGAGTTGTGTTTCCCAGGCAAGTGACATCATTTCATTCTTTCAAAACGCTATCCCATGTCACGCTTAATACGCTTTTGTTGCTTTGGACTGTTGTTGATTACCGTCCACGCAACGCAAGCCCAGACGGAGTTTTCCTCTGGTTTGATTCTCGAAGATGCTACCTACGACACCATTCAAAAAATCTCCAACCACCCTGGTTTGAAAGCCAGTTTGCCAGTGAAAGTAAGTCTAGAGGCTTATTGTCCAGAAGTACGCCACCAGGGCGATATCTTCTCTTGCGTGGGTTGGGCAACAGGGTATGCCGCCATGAGCATTCAACGCGCCATTTACAACCAATGTACCGATCGGCGTTTGATTACCGAATATGCGCACTCTGCCCTTTTTGTGTTCAATCAAGTAAAGGCGGACTGTGCCAAAGGCGCCAAATTGAGCGATGCGCTGCGTTTTTTGCGAGAAAAAGGCGACTGTCTGGCGCGAGAGTTTGATTTTGACGTCAATGATTGCGAAAAAATGCCCAACTCAGCCCAGCAAACGGATGCAAAAAGATATGCAGTCAGTGATTACCTCTCGCTTTTTGAATCTGATGCCGCTTTCACTGCCAAAGTAGAGCAAACCAAAATGGCTTTGGCGGCAAAAAAAGTGGTCATCGTGGGATTGAACGTACGCCGCAATTTTTACCAATTACCCAAAGCAAAATATTGGTGGCCCGATAATGGCAACACCGCTCCAGCTGGCGGTCATGCCTTGGTGGTAGTGGGATATGACGACTTGCAAGGGGCTTTCCGTTTGTTCAACAGTTGGGGAAAGGAATGGGGTGAAGAAGGCTATATCTGGATCAAGTACGAATATTTTGCACAGTTCTGTAAATATGCTTACATCATACAATTAACCGGGGCTGCTTCGGGGCCCGGCGCCTACAACCCTGTTGAACGCCCCTTGGCTGCACGACCGATGACGCAAGCGGGGGGCGCTTTTTCCTTCCAGCATTTGGATGGTTATGGTGATAGCGGCGCTATTTTTTCGGAAGACAGCGTGGTCTTTAACGGCCGTTATTATAGTATGCTGAAAAAAGATTGGCCGGTGGGGCAGTTGTTTCAATTGCTGGTCAACAATGAAGTGCAAGAGGAATACTTGTACGTGCTTAGCCTTGATGCCCAGCGGCAGTTTAAAGTCCACTTTCCGCGACCAGAAAACCCAGATGCCCGCACCCGCACCGGAAAGGAAAGCGGACTGGTTTTACCTGGAAATGCTACTCTGACTGTTCCAGGCCCAAATAAGGCCTTGAAAATAAGCCAAATGGGCGTTGAGCGACTCATTGTGCTGTACTCTAAGCGCCCCATCAATGACTTGGAGGGTTTAGGGAAAATACTCAGCGCTTATCAGGGCGATTTTTACACCTTTTTATTGCAAGCGCTCAATAAATATGCCATCCCTCTGGCAGATATTCGGTACCATCCCCGAAAAATGTTTTTTTCAGCCAGTACCCGCAGCGATGGTTATATCGTACCGATTATGCTGGAAGTAATTGCAAATACTCC
Organism: Chitinophagales bacterium; assembly: GCA_038240665.1. Lineage (GTDB taxonomy): Bacteria > Bacteroidota > Bacteroidia > Chitinophagales > Saprospiraceae > Haliscomenobacter. The sequence continues at coordinate 15,028 of JBBRGN010000059.1, forward strand.
TGATTAGACGTATTTTGCCATTATTTTCGTTAATGAGGAAAATACCAAAAACCCATTTTCATGAACAAGTTGCTATTCACGCTCCTTTTACTTGTAGCTGGCATCCCTTCATTTGCTCAAGATCTTCGCTTAGATTGGAATAAAGTATACGGTGGCGGCATTGGAAAAGAGATTTTTTTCCGTTGTCTCGAAGCTACCAACGGCAATCTTTTTGCAGTGGGAGAAAGTAATTCCAAAACTGCCGGAGGAAAAGACGCTTACCTCGTAATCACCGATTTTAGTACTGGAAATGTGATCAAAGAACTGCGTTTTGGCGGGGCTAAAGATGATGTATTTTACGACGTCGCCCAAACCTTTGAAGGCAATTTTTTACTAGCTGGCTATACAGAATCTCAAGGGAAAGGCGGTAAAGATGCTTGGATGGTTTTGGTAGATATAAATGGTGCTAAACTGGGTGAGTGGACTTATGGTGATACTGGCGCGGACGAATTTTCCCATATCGCCATCACTGATAATGGAAGTATTGCGTTTTCAGGCATTAAAAATGGTCAAAAGGATGGGGATGTCTGGGTTGGCAACTGGCAAAGTGGTAAAATTATAAACGAAGGACTTGTTGGTATTGGCGAATTTGGTGCAGCAAGTGGATTAGCCGTCAGTGGTACTGATTTGGTGCTCACTGGTAACGTAAAAAAAGGCGGAGATGTTTTTTTGCTCAAAACTTCACTCAAAGGGGAAAAACGCTGGAGCAAGGTGTTTGGCGGCAAAGAATGGGAAGAAGCGCTCGGGCTCATCAATACAGCCGAAGGCGGTTATGTCATCTGCGGCTTGACCCGTTCCAAGGGTGCAGGCGACCTAGATGCTTGGTTGATTAATACCAGTCGAGACGGTTCTTTGCTGTGGGATAAACCTTATGGGGGTTCAGATATAGACTTGGCCAATGGTGTCACCCAGTTGGAAGACGGCAGTTTTCTCCTGGTAGGTATGAGCCGCTCCTACCGCAGCGGAGCACGCAAATCCAAAGCCTATGTGGCGCGCATAAGTACTGGCGGCGAGTTGCGTTGGCAAAGCTATTATGGTGATGGCAACGATGATTCTGCCGGACAAGCCACTTTGTTACATGACGGAAGTATGGTGGTATCCGGTAGTACCACTGCTTTTGGAGCAGCTGGCGAAGACGGCTGGTTGTTTCGTTTGATTGATCCTTTGCGTCAAGAGATTGCGATGCGCGATCAAATTCCAGTTACCTTATCGGATGTACGATTGGCTTCTGCCGATGGGAAAACCCTCACTCCCGGTGAAAATGTGTATTTGAGCTTCCGCGTTGACAACAACTCCGGTGTGAATTTGAGTGATATTCGAGTAGAAGTAGAAGACCGTTCCGGCAACCAGTTATTTGATGCCTGGGGCGCCAACTATGCCGGCTACCTCAACAACCGGGGTTCAAAATGGATTCGCATCCCCGTAAAGGCCAAAAAAGGCATAAAAGACGCTGAAAACCTCCTAGGCTTAACGGTTTATGCCGGATCAAAATCCCTGCAAACCATTGAAACCAAAGTCGTCACCCGCTTACCGTCAGCGGCGAGTTTACAAATTGCTGGGTTTAATTTTGCACCCAGTACCCGTTCCGATGAAATCACCTTGACGGTTCAGTTGGAGAATACGGGCGATTTTAGTACCCAAGCTACCGATGCCCTGATCACTTGTCCGGCCGGAATTCAACTTACCGGGCCATCAAGCATCCCTCTGGGCGTAGTGGCGGCGCACAGCAAACGGGAAGCGAAATTTGGATTTCAAAAAACCGCCCAATTCCGCGATCCTTTGGCCAATATCGTTTTTGTAGCAAAAGAAGGCGGGATCGAAAAACTGCGCAAAACCCTAGAATGGCAAGCGGGCGGTAAAGCAACGCTTAGTGCCAACGGTCCGATCATGATCTGGACAGATCCAGCACCGCACGAATCGGGTACCAATAAATTCAAAAAGGACAACAGCCAATTTGAATTCAAAATGACGGTGGTTTCTCCTAAACCATTGACGACCAAAAACTTTAAACTCCGGGTGAATGGGGTAGAAGTGGAAGGTTCTAAATTTGACGAGCAGGATCTTTCAACGCTTAAACAGGAGCAACAACAATACACTTATACTTTCAAACGCAAAACGCAATTGGGGATCGGACAATCTAGATTTGAAGTCGTAATCGATGATCAAATTTCACAACCCATTTTTGTAGAATATGCGCCGGAACGCGCCAACTTGCACATCTTAGCCATTGGACCTCAACACAATGACTTAAAATACACCAGCAAGGATGCCCATGATTTTGCCAATGCTTTCCGCAGCCAAGGAGGAGTTGATAAATTGTACCCCAATGTGATGGTAGCAGAAGCCACTGATCAGGAAGGAACAGGTCTGACCGGTTTTAAACAGGCCTTGTACGACTTAAGTTATCAATGGAAAGATGGGCAAATCAAAGCCAATGACGTGTTGATTCTCTTTATTTCATCTCATGGAAAAATAGTAGAAAATCGCTTCAAAATTCTACAAACGGGTTACAACCCCAAGTACGACAACCTCTGTATTGACTTTAAATCGGATATTTTAGACATCTTAGATGGCATAAAGTGCAAAAAAATCATTTTCTTAGATGCTTGTCACAGCGGAGGTGCCAAAGATGGCTACGATGGTTTGAGCAGAGCAGTCATTGATTTGGCAAAAACATTACCCGGCGTTAGTACCATGGCTTCTTGTCAGAGCGATGAAAAATCTTATGAATCAGCTCAATGGGAAAATGGTGCATTTACCGAATCTTTGTTGGAAGCATTTAGCAATAAACTGATTGCCGAGGGCAACTATCGAGCCGATACAAACAACGACCACGTGTTGCGCTTAGGAGAATTGTACGATTTTTTGCAAAAAAGAGTACCGCAGTTGGTAAAAAGCGCCATTCCCAATGCGCCTACCAACCAAATCCCTTTTATGCCAGAATCCCAATTGGATCGAGACATGCCCTTGTTTATCATAAAATAGAATTGGTGTGAGGTAAGCTTAATTTATTCAAGACATTTAAGCTTCCCTCACCTAGTTTTAAAGCCAGATGACGATTTAACGTTGCTATTTTTTTTTCGCTATCCCAAAGCTACTACTATGAGTTTTCTAAAATTCCTATGGTTAACGAGCTGCCTGTTGTGTCTGGTTGTGACTGGTATTTTTGCCCAAACTTGCCCTCGCACCAACCCTATCGTCGTCAATACCACGGCGAATACTGGACAGACCCTGAGTTGGGCGGTAGGTTGTCTCAATAACGTAACTACGCTGACCCAGATTAACGTCAACGTAGGTTCAGGCATCATTCGCGTCAATGCCAATCTTCAAATTCCTTCCATTTCTAAAGCCAATGCTGTGATAAACGGCAACGGCGCTATCATTGATGGAACCGCTTTGACAACGGCAAATGCACTTCTGATAAATGCCCAAAATGTAACCATCAACGGGTTGATAATCCGCAATTTTAGCGCAGGTACTGGTATCCGAGTGAACGCTGGTAATGATGCTACCCTGACTGGAAATACCCTTATTGACAACCAATATGGTATTTTTGTGGCCCGATCGGCCGCTAATGTCGATATCCTGAACAATAACATTGGCAACAATGGCGCTACCGACGGCGGTAATTCTGCGGCGGGCATTTTTTTTGAAACCTTGGGGGTAACTCCAGCCAATACCCCTCCCAACGTTTCCAATAACATCATTGCGTACAACGGAGTTGGCGTTGATGCCAACAATACCCGCAACGTACTGATTTCCAATAATGAAATGTATTGCAATGTTACTAACGGCATCAATCGATCTACTGCAATTGCAACTCCAATCATCACTTCGGCGGGAACAACGGTGGTCAAAGGTAGCGCCACACCAGGTGCAACCTTGGAAATTTTTGCTGTCGATAATGGCAATTGTATCCGTGTAGCTTGTCAGGGAAGAACTTATCTGGGTAAGGCAGTCGCTACTACTTCAGGGCAGTGGACGCTGTTTACCACCGGATTGAAGTTGGGTCAAAATGTAACGGCTACCCAAACCTTGAATGCCAACAACACTTCGGAATTTGCGACTTGCATACCTGCCTTCAACTTATGCAGCAACTTAAATGCCGCTATTCTAAAAACCGATGTGCTTTGCAATGGCGGCGCAACGGGCGCAGCAACTGTTTTGGTTAACGCAGGCTCCGCTCCTTTGCGCTTAAATTGGAGTACGGGATCAACCGCGGGATCAATTTCGAATTTAAAACCCGGCAATTACGATGTCACCATTACCGATGGCAACAACTGCACGGTCAATCCCAGTACCACCATCAATGAACCGCCCGTTCTTGCTATTCGCATCAACACTACTGACGAAACTCAGGTGGGTAAAGGCGATGGTACCGCCAGTGCCATTGCCACTGGTGGCGTAGCGCCTTATAGTT
>JBBRGN010000060.1:0-19317 GCA_038240665.1 Chitinophagales bacterium
GACTAGTTACCGGAACATGTTTTGCAGAGACTGGAAATAATGTAATCTGCGTAGACATTGACGAAAAAAAAGTGGATCGTATGCGTAATGGCGAGGTCCCCATTTACGAACCTGGATTGGAGTTGCTTTTTGAGCGCAACGCTCGGCAAGGGCGTTTAACTTTTACAACCAATCTAAAAGAAGCTGTCGATCATGCCAGCATTATTTTTTTAGCACTTCCAACTCCTCCTGGTGAAGATGGATCAGCTGATTTATCATACATTATGACGGTAGCCAAAGATCTTTCGCACCTGATCAAGGACTACAAGGTGATTGTCGACAAAAGTACGGTTCCTGTTGGTACTGCTGAAAAAGTACACAAAGTTATTGCTGAGCACCTTGACACCTCACTATTCGATGTGGTGTCCAATCCGGAATTTTTGCGGGAAGGCGTTGCGGTCGAAGACTTTCTTAAACCTGACCGTGTGGTTATTGGCGTTTCCAATGAGCGCGCTCGCAAATCCATGCGCCAGCTGTACGAACCCTTTGTGCGACAAGGAAATCCCATTATTTTCATGGATGAGCGTTCGGCTGAAATGACCAAATATGCTGCAAACTCCTACTTGGCTACGCGAATTTCTTTTATGAACGAAATTGCCAACCTTTGCGAAAAAGTCAATGCCAACGTTGACATGGTTCGCATGGGAATGGGTAGCGATTCTCGGATTGGCAAGCGTTTTCTTTTTCCTGGAATTGGTTACGGCGGGAGCTGTTTCCCCAAAGATGTTCAAGCATTGGCAAAAACTGCTGGAGAATTTGATTATGATTTCCAGATTCTTGAGTCGGTCATGAAAGTCAATGATAAACAGCGTTTGATTTTGGCCAAAAAAATTATGGCCTATTTTGAAGGGAATGTTGCTGGGAAAACAATCGCTATTTGGGGACTAGCTTTTAAACCCAATACCGATGACATCAGAGAAGCACCCGCTCTTTATACCATCGACATTCTACTGGAAGCTGGAGCAAAAGTAAAGGTATTTGATCCCGAAGCAATGAACAATGTTCAAAAAATATACGGGGAGCGCATTGAATACTGCCAAGATCAATACGAAGCACTGATCAACGCTGATGCTTTGGCCATTGCCACAGAATGGAGCTTATTCCGTACGCCCAGTTTTCAGGTGATGAAGGAACTCCTCAACAATAACGTGATTGTTGACGGCCGCAATTTGTACGACCTCGAAGATATGGCCGAGCGTGGTTTTTGCTATTACAGTATTGGAAGGGATCCAGTACTAAATTAATCTTAGCTTTAGAAAAGACTCCTTATATTAAAGTTCTTTTTTTACCGTTGATTAAGTGAAAGGTATTTGTCAATAATTAAGTCCGCATTATTAGGCGTAGTTATTTTCTTGCTAAAGAGAAAAGCTCGCCAAAATGAAGCTTTGTTGTTGAGGAATTATTGCAAGCTTTATAATCAGTGGCAAAAAAAGAACTTTTTATTTTAATGTAGACCTGATTCAACCATAAATTACTCATTATTGGCTCATTCCTTAAGTAGTTGCCGTATATGAAACTTAAGCTAGTTGTATTGTTTTTCTTATCGACCTTTTTATTTTTGTTTGCATCGAGTTGCGATAATAAATCAGCCCCTTCCAAAAAGCACGAAAATCCGTCGCCTAGCCAGCAGGATTCGCTTTCCAATTTCACCAACAAAGGGATTGATGTAGACGATGATCTGGGTTCGGTAGCCCTTGAATTCGTAGAAAAAAAAGATGATGATGGCAACACCCTCCGTTTTAGTCAACGCCAAGTAGATAAGGTGCTTGAAGGTAAATATGAAAAAGTAGGTCCTAATGGGAAAAAGATTGAAGAAGCTTTTTATCGAGGTGGCAAATACGAGGGACCCCGGATCTTATACTATGAACCCGGTGATACCCAAGTAGTAGAATCATATCAATTGGGTAGCTTTGAAGGGCGTTATAAGTTATTTTATCCCAATGGTAAATTAAAGATGACTGGCTTTTACAACAACAACGCCATGAATGGTCTTTGGTATCAGTATTATGAAACTGGCCAACTGAAAGAAGAAGTTACTTTTAGGGGAAACAATGAAAATGGCTCCTTTAGGGAATACCATAAAAATGGGACGGTAAGTGTAGAAGGCAGTTATAAAAACGGCGACAAAGAACAAGGCCCTTTGAAAATGTACAATGAAGCTGGTGAACTGGTCAAAATAATGGAATGCAACCAAGGCGTGTGCCGCACCATTTGGCCCAAAAAAAAATAGCGTATTCCCAAGGTCTTTTTGCTTTGCCTTAGGATAAACATAAACAATGAATCATGTGGTTCAAACCTTTACTTTTTGGAATACTTTTTATTTTCTGTTCTTTTGCTCTAATGGCTCAAATTAGCGGCGGACGTACTGCTTATGCTTTTTTGCGTTTACCCGTGAGCGCGCGAATTGCTGGATTGGGTGGTAATCTCATCACGGTAATGGATGACGATATCAATCTAGCCGCCGCAAACCCTGCACTCCTTAACCCTGCCATGCATCAGCAAATTTCCTTTAACTATGGTCTTATTGCCGGGGGAGTCGATAATGGCTATGTGGCATTCGGTCAAAAAATTGGCAACAAAGGAACGACGATGCAAGGTGGTATCCAATATACCCATTATGGCGACTTGCAACAAACCAATGAATTTTTTCAAACGTTGGGTGTTTTTAAAGCCAATGAATATGCTTTAAGCGCCGGTATTGCTCACCCCGTTTACGACCGCCTGCAACTTGGTGCCAATTTAAAATTGATTTCTTCACAGTTAGGAGCTTACAATTCTTTTGGTTTGGCCGGAGATTTCGCAGCGGTATACCGCGACACAGCTAAGCGGCTAACATTCAGCATGGTAATGCGCAATGTGGGGATGCAATTAAGTACCTACAGCCCAGGCTTGAGTAGAGAACCCTTGCCTTTTGATTTTCAGATTGGTTTCTCCAAACGACTGAAACATTTGCCTTTCCGTTTTTCCCTTATTTATGAAAACCTACAGCGCTGGAATGTACTATACGATGACCCCAATAAAGAAACCGGAACTATATTTTTAAGCGACAAAACCAGTAAAAAAAGTCAAATCGGACTTTTTGCCGATAACCTCTTTCGGCATTTCGTTTTTAATGGCGAATTGCTCGTTGGCGCTCGCGACAATTTCCGGTTGCGATTAGGTTATAACCACCGCCTGCGCCAAGAGCTTTTGGTACAAGGTTTTGGTGGACTTTCCGGATTTTCATTCGGCATAGGTTTGAAGGTGAATCGTTTTAGAATTGATATTAGTAGAAGTACATACCATCTTGCTGGTGGTCAAACGCAGTTTAGCATATCTACCAATTTTAAAGAATTCAGAAAACAGTAAACTGCATTTTAACTTCAGCCACAACAATAAGCCACAATATTTTCCCGTAATGCCGTTCAGGGTTGCCTTTTTTATTTATACATTTGTGCTTCAACATTTTCGGGAAAAATCTCTCTTTTTTTGCTCCCCTAACCAAAACAGTTTTACTTTTCAGGAGTACCACAATCCTGAATCAGTAGTAGGTTTCCTCAAGAATATTGAGTGCATACCTACTCCTTAGTTTTCGAAGATCATAACCTGAACAAATAAAAGCATTAATGGCATGAAAGTATTGAAGTTTGGGGGTTCCTCTGTTGCCACCCCTGATCGGATCAGAAGTATTGTTGATATCCTTAAAGGCTATGCGGAACAACCTGATCCTTTTACTGTTGTTTTTTCGGCTTTTGGCGGAGTTACCGATTCACTCATTGCGATGGGTAAAAAAGCTGCTGAAGGAGACGAACAATATTTCGATCTTTTTGAAGCATTCAGCCGCCGACACCTCGACGCGGTTCATGAATTACTCCAACCCGCCTTTATGGACGAGGTACTACCTGAGCTTCAAAACAACCACGAAGTTTTAAAAAATTTGCTTTATGGGATATTCTTGGTAAGGGAAGCTTCCCTACGTACAATGGATTACGTCCTCAGCTTTGGTGAGCGGAATTGTGCTTTCATTATTGCTGCTGTTTTACGTCAAGCTGGACTTTCAGCCAGCTACCTTGATGCTCGAAAGGTCATAAAAACGGATAAATCCTTTGGCTCGGCCAAAGTAGATTTGGAAACGTCTTATGAAAAAACAGTTAAATATTATACAAAAAACACTGATATTCAAATAGTTACAGGATTTATAGCCTCTGCAAAAGGTGGTTTAACCACTACTTTGGGTCGTGGCGGTTCTGACTATACCGCTGCGTTATTAGCAGCTGGCTTGAATGCCTCGGTCGTAGAGATTTGGACAGATGTTGATGGGGTTTTGACAGCAGATCCTAGAAAAGTAAAAAAGGCATTCACCATTCCAACAATGACCTATGCCGAAGCGATGGAGATGTCGCATTTTGGCGCCAAGGTGATTTATCCGCCGACACTTCAACCTGCCCTTCAAAAGCAGATTCCATTACTAATAAAGAATACGTTTAATCCCACTTTTCCAGGAACCCTGGTCAGTGCAAAATCAGCACAAGGGAATACCCCAATTAAGGGGATTTCCTCCATAAGTCATATTGCTTTACTGACACTCCAGGGGAGTGGTCTGTTTGGTGTACCTGGAATTGCCGGTAGACTTTTTGGTTCTTTGGCTCAGGCGAAGATCAATATCATTTTGATTACCCAGGGATCATCGGAGCACTCCATCAGTTTTGCCGTACAACCTGAACACGCCCCAAAAGCAAAAAAAGTGGTCGAAGCTGCTTTTGAATTTGAAATGCAATCGGTGTTGGTAGATCCAGTAAAAATAGAACCCGATCTGGCAGTGGTAGCCGTTATTGGAGAACACATGCGTTTTCAGCCCGGGATCGCCGGGCGACTTTTCCAAGCTTTAGGAAAAAACGGGATCAATGTAGTAGCCATTGCACAGGGTTCGTCTGAACTTAATATTTCGGTAGTGGTGAATCGGAGTGATGAATCAAAAGCGCTTAACTCCTTACACGAATCTTTTTTCCTTTCCGATACCAGCGTGTTGCATCTTTTCATTGCTGGAGTAGGTTTGATAGGCGGCGCATTACTCCAGCAAATTCAGAACCAAGCGGCTTTTTTGAAAAAAAATCAGGCCATAGAAATTAAAGTAATTGGGCTAGCGAATAGCCGAAAGATGCTTTTTAATGAAAATGGCATCAATTTAGCCAACTGGAAAGAAGCGCTAAACGGTTCAGATAAAAAAATGGTTTCTGCTAATTTTGTAGAAACGATGAAAAACATGAATCTTTCCAACACCATTTTTATAGATAATACGGCAAGTGAAGAGATTTCTAGTTTTTACGAAACGATTTTAGATTCCAGTATTTCCATTTCTACGCCCAATAAAATTGCCACTTCTTCGGCCTTTGATCAATATACTCGGTTAAAAGATGTTGCCAAATTACGCGGGGTTCAGTTTCAATACGAAACCAACGTTGGCGCCGGTCTTCCAGTCATTTCTACCCTTAATGATTTGATCATCAGCGGCGACCAAATTCTAAAGATCGAAGGCGTTCTTTCTGGTTCTTTATCTTTCATTTTTAACAATTTCCGTGCTGGAGTTTCCTTCAGTGATGTTGTTAAAAAAGCTGGGCAATTGGGATACACCGAACCCGATCCGCGGATTGACCTCAATGGAATTGATGTACGCCGGAAATTGATCATTTTGGCCAGAGAAACCGGTCTACCGCTGGAAGCCAAAGATGTAATTATAGAAGCTGTTCTGCCGGAAAGTTGTCAAAAAGCGGAAACCATCCCCGCGTTTTTTATTGAGTTAGAAAAGGCTGATGCGCACTTTACAAAACTAGCTGAAGCTGCTGCTAAAGAAGAAAAGGTACTGCGAATGATTGCCAGATTAGAAAATGGTATTGCCAGTATTAGTCTTCAAGCTGTAGATGCTACCCATCCATTTTATCAGTTAAGTGGTAGCGACAACATGATCATTTTTACTACTGAACGGTACAAAGAACGTCCTTTAGTAGTAAGAGGCCCTGGTGCCGGAGCAGAAGTAACTGCCGCTGGCGTTTTTTCAGAAATCATCAAGATTGGAAACTACTTAAGTTAGTAATATGAGGGACTTAATCATGCGTAACGAAATAAAAGTTTTTGCACCAGCTTCGGTTGCCAACGTAGCCGTAGGTTTTGACATTTTAGGGTTTGCATTAGAAAAACCCGGCGATGAAATCATTGTCCGTTTCAAAGACGAACCCGGATTGGTTATTACAAAAATAACAGGGGAAGGGGGTAAATTGCCTTTTGATGTTGAAAAAAATACCGCCGGTTTTGCCGCGCAGCGCTTACTCGAGCATTTGGGAGAAACTCATCGCGGAATTGAAATGGAAATCCACAAAAAAATGCCCTTTGGCAGTGGTTTGGGTTCGAGTGCAGCAAGCGCCGTGGGAGGGGTAGTTGCCATCAATGAATTACTGGGGCGACCATTAGAAAAGATAGACTTGCTGCCCTTTGCAGTTTTAGGAGAACAAATCGCGGATGGCGCTTACCATGCAGATAATGTTGCTCCTTCCCTACTCGGCGGAATTATTTTGATTCGTAATAATCGCGACTTGGATGTGCACCGCCTCCATATTCCTGATGGATTGCATGCTGCGGTTTTATACCCAGAAGTAGAAGTACTTACCCGCGAAGCCCGTCAAATTTTAAGTCGCGAAGTTTCACTTGAAAAGGTAATTGAACAAAGTGGAAACTTAGCAGCCTTTATTTTGGGTTTGTACAATGGTGATTTAGGGCTGATCTCAAGATCTTTGCATGATGTCATTATTGAACCACAACGTGCGAAATTAATCCCATACTTTTTTGAAACTAAAAAAGCAGCGCAGGATTCCGGCGCTTTGGGATGCAGCATTTCTGGGGCAGGCCCTTCTATTTTTGCCTTATGTGCCAGCAAAGAAATCGCTCAAACTGTAGGCAAGGAGATGGAGAAAATCTACATCAATGCACAGATCAATTGTCAATTATTCATTTCCAAGATCAATGAAGTTGGTGCTACTACAATTTCAACTGCCGTACCACAGCAAATAGCAGAATAGATTTAGCGGCTAAAAAAAGGAGGAGAACTCCTTTTTAGCATATTTTCACCTCTTTCATTATTCAAATTTTACCTTTTTCACGAGACATCATTTCTATGATTTTATACAGCACAAAAAACACAGCCAACCAAGTCCCGCTAAAAGAGGCGGTCATGAAAGGACTTCCTGACGACAATGGATTGTTTATGCCAATTTCAATTCCACGTTTATCCGATGACTTTATCCATAATCTAAATTCATTCAGTTTTTCTGAAATTAGCTACCGCGTAAGTTCAGCTATTTTGGCTGGAGCTATTCCAGAATCTGTACTGCTTCAGATGATTGAAATCGCGATAGATTTCCCAGCGCCAGTTGTTCGGTTGGATGCTCAGAAATTTATCCTTGAACTTTTTCATGGTCCATCTTTGGCTTTTAAAGATTTTGGCGCTCGGTTTATGGCACAATTGATGAGCTATTTTAATCGGGGGGAAGACAAAGAGTTGACTATTTTAGTAGCTACATCCGGAGATACGGGCGGCGCGGTAGCAGCAGGTTTTTATGATACACCTGGAATTAGAGTGGTCATTTTATATCCTTCGGGTAAAGTAAGCCATCTTCAAGAGAAGCAATTAACGACTTTGGGAAAAAACATTTTTGCCCTAGAGATCGATGGAACCTTTGATGATTGCCAAGCCTTGGTCAAGTCTGCTTTTTTAGACGCCGAACTCAACAACAAATTGCGGCTTAGTTCTGCCAATTCCATCAATATTGCTCGGCTTATCCCTCAGTCTTTTTATTATTTTGAAGCTTTTAAACAGTTGCCTCAAGAAGGAGATCCTATCGTTTTCTCAATCCCAAGCGGCAATTTTGGAAATTTAACCGCCGGTTTATTTGCAATGAAATTGGGATTACCCGTTCATCATTTCATTGCGGCCACCAATGCCAATGACATTGTTCCTATATATTTGAGTAGCGGCGAATACCTTCCACGTACTTCGGTTCCTACCCTATCCAATGCAATGGATGTAGGAAATCCTTCCAACTTTGCCCGCATGCTTGACCTTCATCCAGCAACTGATGATTGTTCCACGTGGAACAATATGCAAAAACACATCACTGGTTTTGCATTTGATGACTCCACTACCGTTGAAGCCATGCAATTAATTGATAAAAAATACGGCTACACCATCGATCCTCATGGTGCAGTTGGTTATTTAGCACTAGAATCTTATCAGATAGATCATCCAAATACCCGTGGCATTATTTTAGAGACGGCTCACCCAGCCAAGTTTATTGATGATGTGGAACCTATTTTGGGACACAAAATTGAAATTCCTGAAAAACTGGCCATTCTTGCTGATCGAAAAAAAGAAGCTACATTAATGCCTGCCTCGTTTTTGGAATTCAAAATTTGGTTGATGGCGCTATAGTTTTTTTATGCCGCAGTTGTTGATGAATAACCAAGGTGGCCAAATGTTCCACGTGGAACATTTGGCCACCTTGGTTATTCATCAATCCAAAAATTGACAAGAAATAGTCCAAATCACCTTAATCTTAATAGGTGTTTCCAAGGCCTATTTAGTAATTTTGTGTGAATAAAACCACCGAAACTCGGTAAGACGAAAGGTGCTTTTGAGTTACTTTTCCTGCAATCCAAACCTACATAAATATCAATGGTCGATTATCGCAACCCAAATTTATTACTTAGTTCCTTGACAGAGGCAGAAGGAACAACACACTGGAGCAGTCCTTCAAATATTGCTATGGTGAAATATTGGGGAAAACACGGGAACCAACTCCCTCGTAATCCTTCCATAAGTTTTACCTTGCAAAATGCTGTTTCTAATACCACCGTGGCATTTCAACCTAAATCTCTGATCCAAAAAAATCAAATCATATCTCTTGATTTCTATTTTGAAAATCAGCCCCGTCCAAAATTTGCGGACAAAATCATTAAGTATTTCAATAGCCTAGTAACTGAAGAGTTGCTTCCATTTTTAGCCCAGCTACATTTTACCATTCATTCTTATAACACTTTTCCCCATTCAGCAGGAATTGCATCATCAGCTTCTAGCATGAGCGCTTTGGCGCTTTGTCTTTGCTCCATAGAACAGCAACTATTTGGAACACTTACCGATGATCAATCCTTTATTCAAAAGGCCTCTTTTTTGGCTCGGTTGGGATCTGGTAGTGCTTGCCGTTCCGTTTACCCCATTATGGGTTGGTGGGGAGCTATGGAAGAAGTGGAAGCTGCATCAGATTTATTTGCTATACCTTGCGCAGAATGGGTACACCCAATTTTTCAAACCTATCATGATGATATACTAATAGCCAGCAAAGGGGAAAAAAGCGTTTCAAGTCGAGCTGGTCATCAATTGATGGAAGGTAACATTTATGCCGAGCCCCGTTATCAGCAAGCCCGCGAAAACATCCAAGCGCTTAAAGCAATAATAACCACCGGCGATGTTCATGGATTTGGAAAAATAGCTGAAAGCGAAGCATTGACTCTACATGCGTTGATGCTTGCCTCCAATCCACCTTATATCCTGATTCAACCGGGTACGCTCGTAATGATCGAACGCATACGCAATTTCAGGGAAGATACCGGCTTACCTGTATATTTTACTTTGGATGCAGGACCCAATATTCACTTGCTTTACCCAGATGACATCAAGCCGATGGTCAAAGAATTTATTCAATTAGAACTACAACCTTTCTGTGAAGATGGATTGGTCATTGAAGACCAGGTAGGAAAAGGCCCGATCAGTGGATAGTCGGTCATTTTTTTCGCAAATATTGGCTAAGCTCAAAACAATTGTAGCTGCAATTGTTCAGCGTCTTTTTTACGAAAAAAAAATACCTGCGCCCCTACCCTCCACATTAAATCCTGAATATGGAGAAATGCTGAGTCGATTATTAACCTTTAAAGTACCCATAATCAGTGTTGAGAAATTACAAAGTAAAACCAATAAAGTCCATATCTTTGACACCAGAAGTTGGGAAGAGTTCCAACTGAGCCATATCCCTGGCGCAGTATTTCTCGATTTTAAAGATTTTGACAAAACCCTATTAGACGAAATTCCAAAAAATGCTGAATTGGTGCTATATTGTTCTGTCGGATACCGGAGTGAACTAGTTGGTAAAAAATTAATTCAGCTTGGTTTTAGCAACACCTACAACCTGTATGGCGGTATTTTTGAGTGGAGTAATCAGGGATTACCATTATTCGATTCCACAGAAAAAACTACTCCGCGCCTGCACACTTACAACCATACTTGGAGTAAATGGGTAGAAGAAAGCAATACAATTGAAAAGACCTGGTAATGAGAGGTATTAATAAAATCAAAATTCATTCGCGATGACGGATCTTTTTTCAAAATTGTTGGAACACCGCGGTCCGCTTGGACAATATGCTGAAGTGGCGCATGGTTATTATGCTTTTCCCAAACTGTCGGGTGAAATCGGCAGCCGGATGATATTTCAGGGAAAAGAAAGAATTGTTTGGAGCTTGAACAATTATTTAGGCCTAGCCAACCATCCCGAAGTTCGTAAAGCCGATGCCGATGCCGCAGCAGAATGGGGGATGGCTTATCCTATGGGCGCTCGAATCATGTCGGGTGAAAGCATATACCACGAACAGCTAGAACAAGAGTTGGCTACTTTTGTAGGTAAAGAAAAAGGCTTATTGCTCAATTTTGGCTACCAAGGAATTCTTTCGATCATCGACACCTTGCTGGGGCGTCATGATGTAGTAGTCTACGATAAAGACAGTCACGCCTGTATTTACGATGGCGTGCGTCTGCACTTGGGGAAACGCTTTCCTTTTGAGCACAACAATTTCGAAAGTTTCAAAAAGCAAATCGAACGAGCTACCGAAGCAGCCAATCAAAGTGGCGGCGGTATCTTGGTCATTTCAGAAGGCGTATTTGGAATGCGTGGAAACCAAGGAATCTTAAAGGAAATTGCTTCACTTAAAGACCAATACGGATTCCGCTTCTTGGTGGATGATGCTCATGGGTTTGGGATGCTGGGTAAAACTGGCGCTGGTGCATGCGAAGAGCAAGGCGTTACGGATAAGGTAGATGTATACTTCAGTACTTTTGCCAAGTCAATGGCTACCATCGGCGCTTTTACAGCCGGCGATAAAGACGTCATCAATTACCTCCGCTACAACATGCGCTCTCAGATATTTGCTAAGTCCGTTCCTATGCCCATCGTAATCGGTGCATTGAAGCGTTTGGAATTACTTCGCGGCCATCCTGAATTACGCGAAAAATTGTGGCACATCGTTAACTTGCTGCAGAGCGGACTTCGAGCGCAAGGTTTAGATCTTGGAAGTACGAATTCCTGCGTTACACCTGTTTTCCTAAAATGCTCTGTAGAAGAAACCGGTCACCTGGTTCATGATATGCGTGAAAATCACAATATTTTCTGTTCGGTTGTGATGTTCCCAATGATTCCAAAAGGAATGATTTTGTTGCGTTTGATTCCTACCGCAGATCATACCGAAGAGGATGTAGAAAAAACTTTGGCAGCTTTCAAAAGCATGAAACAAAGGTTAGATGCTGGCGAATACCAAAAAGAATTACAGGTAATTGCTCAAATGTAATTTTTTTTAAATATAAAAAGGCGGACTAATTGAGATTAGATCCGCCTTTTTTCATACTTCAATAACGTTTTACTTTTTCTTTACCGCAAAAATTCTCCAGCCCAAATACACCATAAAAATCAGGGTAAGTGCACCAAAACTAGTTTGGGGCCAGGTAACGGCAGGCGTTGTAAACTTTCCTAATTTATTGATCGCGCTCCAAATATTGTTCAATCCCAAAAAACAAGTCACGCCTACGATGATCAAGGTGAAAAAATTAACTAAAAAACCATTGGCATATTTTTTTCCCAGTAATTCTACATTATTAGCAGCAAACAACAAAAATACCGTTACCACCGGCAGCAACACCCCGTTGATCGCTTGAGCTAAAATAATGGCTGGTATGGGAGGTAAGTTGATGGATCCAAAAAATAAACCAATCCCTAAAACCAACATCCACACGCTTCTATATTTTGTAGCATTGGTTTCCCAAGCTGGATCATCGGCGCCAAACAAACTTTGACCGGTGATGGCCGCCGCCCAAGGAGCGGTGATGGCCGAGCTCATTCCTGCAGCAAATAATCCCAATCCAAAAAGCACTATCGCCCAACGTCCCAAAATACTAGTGAGGGCTTCCGTTAATGCTTGGTAAGAATAAGGCCCTTGAACTGAAACTCCTGCTGCCAATATGGCAATAGAGATGATTCCTCCAATCAACACTGCCAACACAATCCCAACCCGCATCTCATGAATATTTTGATCCTGACCAATGCCCGAACCTAAAAAAAGATTGTATGGTACAATGGTGGTGCCAATCAAGCCGATGATCAACAAATTCGATCCTGCAGGGAAGCTGGGCCAGATGAAATGCTGCGACCATTCGCTTGTAGAAACCGGCAGCTTCCAAGCAACATAAAAAAACGCGAATCCCATCACGGCTACCATGATGCTAAGTACTCGAGAGAGAAATGTAAAATTACCAAACCAAAGTAAAGAACCACAGATCAAGCCGATGACCAAAGTAACCAAGCTGCGGGGTACCGCAGTAAAAAATAACATCCCTGATACTGCGCCAATCAAATTCCCGGCTTGGTAAGCCGAGCAACCAAAAACTACGGCAATAAAAACCAGCCATTTTATGCGGAGTCCATTTTTCCCTGCCCCGTATTGAAGCGCTATGATTTGACCTAAATTTTTTCCGGAAGCAATAGTCAATCGAGCAGCAGTTTCCTGAAGCAAAATAGTTCCTATTGTAGAAAAGGTTAGCGCCCAAACCAACTGCAAGCGAAATTGCGCCCCAGCCTGTGAAGCAGTGGTAACCGTACCCGGCCCGATAAAAGCAGCCGAAAGTACCGACCAAAATAACATACTGGAAAAACCTTGTCGAAAGGATATGCGCTTAGACATAATTGAACTTTTTAAAAAACTTTGGTAAAATAGTTAATCAATGGCTCAGTTATGGTAGCACGCTCCTTTAAAATCTTTATATTTCCAATAAATTTGCTATGAAACAGCTTCTTCTATGGGTTGTATTGGTTACAATTGGTAACCTGTGTTGCAGTTCCATTATTTTGGAAAAAACTACCCACCCTCAGGCATTTGATCTAACCCTCTACATGGCCGCTGACTCTAATTGGGTTGATGTTTCAAAAATGGATTCCACCATAAAGCTAGACCTCCGATATGCCTCCACTAATAATTTCGTAAAAGAAAAAATGTACGAATGCGGGCATTGCTTTTTACGTAAAGTGGTAGCTGAAGCTGCTGTTAAAGCACATAAGTCTTTGAAATCCAAAGGATTTGGTGGACTAAAAATGTATGATTGTTACCGGCCCCAATCCATTCAATGGCGACTATGGAAAAAACTACCAGATGACCGTTATGTGGCTGATCCCAAAAAAGGATCCATGCACAACCGAGGCGCTGCACTTGATCTTACGCTGGTTGACAAAATGGGGAAAGAGTTGGACATGGGTACGCCTTTCGATTTTTTTGGACCTGAAGCTTATCCCACTTATACCAAACACAGTGCCCAAATTCAGGCCAATCGCAAAGTATTGCAAGACGCCATGTTTGAACAGAATTTTAGAATCGCAACCACAGAGTGGTGGCATTTTTCCTACATTCCGATGAAATTTCCAATTTCTGACTTTCAATGGCCTTGTAAGTAGGTAATGGGACAATAGTAAACGATGATTTTTGAAGCGCCTATTTTTTTCTCAACCAAGGCAAAAGACGTAGCCAAAGCAGCGCTACACTGAACCTTTTTAAAGCAGGTTGAAGAAAAAAGACCATCAAAAGCCATTGATTTACTGTGTTGAACTGCTTAAGTAAGAATTATCGCGGACTTTGGCTTGAAAATGCTAAAATCACGAAAAAAAAGCCAAACAAACTCTTATTTTGTTCCGTTATACCTAGACTTGATATTGTAAATAGAAATCACGAAATGGCTCAGCTTGAATTTAAATCTGACGTTGAAGCAGTAGACGCTTTAGCACAGTCTTACCGGGATCTAAGAAAAGAAATTGGCAAAGTAATCGTTGGTCAAGACGATGTGGTGAAGTCTGTAATCATTGCTTTATTTAGTAATGGCCACAGCTTGTTGGTTGGCGTACCTGGTTTGGCAAAAACCTTGTTGGTAAGTACAATTGCCGAAGTATTGGATCTTGATTTCAAACGCATCCAGTTTACACCCGACTTGATGCCTTCAGATATCATTGGCTCCGAAATATTGGATGAGGATCGCCATTTCCGATTCAACCGAGGACCACTTTTTTCCAATATTGTTTTGGCGGATGAAATCAACCGTACGCCACCCAAAACACAGTCTGCTCTTTTGGAAGCAATGCAAGAACGTTCGGTAACGGTGAGCGGAACTCCGCATCAATTGCCGACTCCTTTCTTTGTATTGGCTACTCAAAACCCTATTGAACAAGAAGGTACTTACCCGCTTCCGGAAGCTCAACTCGACCGCTTCATGTTCAACATTCCTTTGGATTATCCATCGTATGACGAGGAGGTAGAAGTAGTACGCGGCACCACCTCTAATCAAAAAATTCAACTCAGCCACGTGGTAACGGGAGAACAAATCTTAGCTTACCAACAACTGATTCGCAAAATACCGATTGCCGACAACGTACTCAAATACGCGGTAACTCTAGCTACCAAGACTCGACCCAATACGCCAATGGCTACCGATATGGTGAACAACTATATTTCTTGGGGCGCTGGTCCGCGGGCATCTCAGTATTTGGTACTTGGTGCTAAATGTCATGCTGCTATCAGCGGAAAATATTCCCCGGATATTGAAGATGTCCAAGCAGTGGCCAACTACGTTTTGCGTCACCGTATCGTACGCAACTACAAAGCGGAAGCGGAAGGCATCAATGAGGAAAAAGTAATCAAAAGCTTGTTTTGATGGTAATGCAACTTACAATCATCAAAAAAAACGACCCGGAGGGAAGCTCTTGGTCGTTTTTTTTTATTCAAAGAAAATCATGCGTAAGACTTGGGATCAGGGGTTAGCGTTTTTATTCTTGATGATCATTGGGTTGTCAGGTTGTAAAAGTGGAGAGAAGGAGCTCCCCATGTCGACTGGAAACTTAAGCGAACTATTGGTCATTGCTGATGATGATTGGCAAAGGGGCATTCCGGGGAATTTGGTGCGCCAATATTTTGGCGCCTCCTTTCTGGGCGTTCAACATACGCCGGTATTTGATTTGCACTTTGTTACTCCCGACGAGTTTTTGAGTTCATCAGAATACAAGACCCAACGCAACTGTTTGATACTTCTACCTCAAAAGTCCAAAAACGCCACCCTTTTTCAAGCGCTAAAATATCGATTAACAACTGCGCAGAAAAAAACTTTACAAGACTCCAATGTAGTAGCGGCGAGAAATTTATGGTCGGATCATCAACTTTCACTTTTTGTTACCGCAGAGGATCCAAAACATTTTACCGCCATTTGGCAGCAGTATTTACCGGTGCTGTTTCAAAATTTAAAAAATAATGATGCCTATTTATTGGCGCAAAAAATAGCCGATGATCCACACAATACTGCAGTAGAAAATTTAATCCGTCAGCGATTGAATATTGCTTTATCCATTCCTGAAGAATTTGAAGTGGTTCAGGAAAAAGACTCGATCATTTGGATTCGGCGAACCCTACCTCAAGGTGGAAACTGCTGGTTGTTGTTGCGTACCATTGGAAAAACGCCTTGGCCCACTCAATCGTCAGAAACCAATCTTACTTTTGTTACAATAATGAACAAGACGCCAATTCCAGAAAATTTTTCCAAAAATAGACTTTTGAAGATAGACGAAAGCGAAGTGATGAATTGGCAAGATGCGCTCCAACCCAATGACAACAACAAATTTTATTTCGGGGGAACCTGGCATGCCCTTAACGAGCACCAGGGAAGTTTTCATGCTCAGCTGGTGCGGGCAATAACAGGAAGGGGTTCTTTGTTGATGGTAAGTTTTATTGAAGGCGATGGGGGATTACAACGGGAATGGCTATTGACCAGCGAACTTATATTTTCAAAAATAAAGCAAGCCGCTAGACCGTAAAATAAAAAAGGATTGGACACAGATTTGCAACTTATAGGTTCAAAAATCCATATCCAATCCTTAGGAATGATTCAATAAAATATTACTTCACCATTTCCAAGCTGCGGTTGAAAAAAGCGGTCAACTCAGATCCTTTCAACATACCTTGGTTCAGAAGAGCCAGTTGATATAAATACTTAGCCAGGTTTTCACGCTCGCCTTCTTCAATCTTCAACAATTTCCCAGCGATTAATTCATGGTTGGTGTTGATCACCACTTGGTACATGTCAGGGAAAGCTCCTAATTGCATTCCTTGCATGGCCTGCATTTCCTTCATGCGGCGCATAAATTCTGGACGGGTCACAATCACTGGAAAATCCTGAGGCGATAATGCTTGAGTTTGCACTGTGCCCTCGGAGGTGTTCACCACTTTTTGAAAAACATCCTTCACCGTCTGGATGGCATCCTCACCTAAAACTGACTCCGCTTTTTCCTCTTTTTGAATCAAGTTGCTGATCGTTTCCGAATCCACCCTTACAAAACTGATGTTTCCCAATTTGTATTCCAACTGCTGGATAAAATGGTTGTCGATTACCTGATCCATTACCAATACCTCATAACCATAGGCTTTGCAAGCTTCGATCTGGCTGTGGTGTAGTTCGGGCAAGTGGGTGTACAGGACAATCACCCGGCCGTTTTTGTCGGTTTGGTTGGTTTTTATTTTTTCGATGAATTCTTCCATTGGCTTTAATTCGCCATCGGTATTTTTTACCAAAGCATACGAAAGCGCTTTTTCGTAGAATTTATCATCGGAAAGCATTCCGTATTTGACGAAGACGCCGAGGTCATCCCACTTAGAACCAAAGTCGTCTTTATCAGCCTTGTAAAGATCTCCTAATTTATCGGCTACCTTTTTGGTGATGTAACCGGTGATCTTTTTCACGTTCGCATCCGATTGCAAGTAACTCCGAGATACGTTCAGGGGAATATCCGGAGAGTCAATTACACCGTGTAGCAAAGTCAAAAACTCAGGAACAATATCTTTTACGTTGTCGGTAACGTATACCTGATTCGAGTAGAGCTGGATTTTGTTGCGCTGCACTTCCATGGCATTCCCCAACTTTGGGAAATACAGGATACCCGTCAAATTGAAAGGGAAATCAATGTTGAGGTGAATCCAGAAAAGTGGTGTTTCGTAGCTGTTGGGGTACAATTCGCTGTAAAATCTACGGTACTCCTCATCCGTTAACTCCGAAGGTTGTTTTTTCCAAACTGGATGGGGATTGTTGATGATGTTGTCTACTTCAACATCCTCCGTGGTTGGCTCTTCTCCTTCTGCTACTTCGCTGGTAATGCTTTCTTTGCGGGTTCCAAATTTTATGGGAATGGGCAGAAACTTACAATATTTTACCAGAAGCTCCTCAATCTTTGATTCTTCCAGAAACTCCAAACTATCTTCGGCGATATGCAGCACGATGTCCGTACCGCGTTCGGATTTATCATTCACATCCAAGGTGTACTCTGGGTCGCCATCACAAGTCCAAGTGACTGCTTGCGCACCTTCCTGATACGATTTGGTGATTACTTCCACTTTGGCAGCAACCATAAAAGCAGAATAAAATCCCAAGCCAAAATGTCCGATGATGTTGGCTTCATCTTTGTATTTGTCTAAAAATTCTTGCGCGCTGGAAAAAGCAACCTGGTTAAGGTATTTTTTCACCTCCTCCTCGGTCATACCAATACCTTTGTCGCGAATGGTCAAAGTTTTCTCGGCGGTATTGATCAAAATTTCTATAGTTGTGTCGCCAATTTCGCCCTTTACTTCACCTCTACGCCCTAAAGTTTGGAGTTTGGTAGTAGCGTCAACCGCATTGGAAACCAATTCGCGAAGAAAAATCTCATGGTCTGAGTACAAGAACCGTTTGATAATAGGAAAAATGTTCTCCGTTTGTACGGCAATGTTACCTTTTTGCATAACCTCGTGATTTTTTCTTGATTTTGAGTTAATCTCTTCTTAGGAATGATTCAATAATAAATAACCATTGATCAGCTGCAAAACAGCGGATACTCAGGACTTTACTAGGCAAACAACATGCCACCTGAGTTTTGCTGTCATTTTGACACGAAAAAAAATAGAGATATAGAAAAAAATATCTACTGTATGTCTTGACTTATTGAATATAAACCCTTTATTTTGTACACGAGAGATAAAAGCTAGTAATTCTAAAAAGAGCTTTCCATATCGAGCTAATTTCCTTTAGTTCGTTTTCCACTATTCTATGTACCAATAAGAATTTTTTGAACTTCATTGCTCGCAGCAGCAATTGTTAATGTTCAACGTGTTTTTCTATTCTTCTGATTTGGAATTGACCAATGGAGGAGGAGTGGAATACTTTTCACGCAACCTGAATGCGGTGAACTGAACGACCATATTTTGGGGGGACGCTTGGTCTGGATGTTCACCGCGCTTTTTGTTTTTTTTGCAAAAAGCACAAAGAAGTAAACCTGAATGGATTTTATGTGCCGGTTCCAATTATTGAAAAATAAGGAACCGGCATTTTTATTTTCGGGATTTTCGTAAATCAATACCCCTTATTTTTTGTCTACTTTGATCCGCTCTGCTCGGTTGGCCAGCTCCCAGGTGGTGTAAAAAACCAACTGACCAATTTTTGCCATTTTTTCAAAATTGATCTTATCTACCGTATCCGTTGCTCGGTGGTAATCATCATGGGTACCATTGAAAAAAAAGATTGCTGGAATTCCTTTTTTGGCAAAATTATAATGATCAGAGCGGTAGTAATAGCGATTGGGATCACTTTCGGAATTGTAAGTATAATCCAACTCTAAGTGCGTATAAGTCGCGTTTGCTTGTTCGTTGATTTGGTGCAGCTCGCTGCTGAGGCGATCGGCGCCAATTACATAGATATAGTCAGGATTGTTTTCATGCTTAGTATCCACTCTACCCACCATGTCTACATTGACATCAACAACGGTTTGAGCTAAGGGAAAAATTGGATTTTCGGAATAATATTGAGATCCCAACAAGCCTTTTTCTTCCCCGGAAACCCACATACAAACTACCGTACGGCGCGGACCTGCTCCAGCTTTTTTTGCT
>JBBRGN010000061.1:0-19266 GCA_038240665.1 Chitinophagales bacterium
GTTATAAAGGTCAAGCTGAAGCAATACGCATGGGCATCTCTCGTTGTTTGGGTTCCCTCAACGAGGATTTTCGCAAGCCGCTTAAGGAGCAAAAATTCCTTACCCGTGATTCACGCGAGGTGGAACGCAAAAAGTATGGTAAACCAAAAGCCAGAAAGAGCTTCCAGTTCAGCAAGCGTTAATCTAGATGTGTTGCAAGTATTCTTAATTTTTTCAATTTAAGGAAAATGACAAAGCCTACTTATAAAGAATTGCTGGATGCCGGTGTTCACTTCGGTCACTTAAAAAAGAAGTGGAACCCCAAGATGTCTCCCTATATCTTCATGGAGCGTAAAGGCATTCACATCATCGATTTGAACCGCACCGTAGAGTGTATGGATCGCGCGGCTAATGCCATGCGTCAATTGGCCAAATCTGGCAAGAAAGTGATGTTTGTAGCGACTAAGAAACAAGCGCGTGACATCGTTGCCGAAGCAGCAAGAAGCGTAGGCATGCCTTACGTAGCAGATCGTTGGTTGGGTGGTATGATGACTAACTTCGCTACCATTCGTCGATCTGTAAAGAAAATGCAAAACATCGAGCGGATGTTGGGCGATGGTACCTTGACTAGCGTTACCAAAAAGGAACGTCTTACTTTGACTCGTGAGCGTGAAAAATTGGATAAAGTACTGGGCGGTATCTCTAACCTGAACCGTTTGCCAGCTGCCATCTTTGTGATTGACATCCAACACGAACACATTGCCATAGCAGAAGCTCAGAAATTAGGCATTCGTACCTTTGGCATCGTGGATACCAACTCCGATCCAAATCAGGTAGACTACCCGATCCCTGGCAATGACGATGCTTCTAAGTCGATCAAAATCATCACTGATTACATGATTCAGGCCATTCAGGCTGGTTTAGACGAACGCAAATCTGTAAAGACCGAACAAGAGTCTGCACAGTAATTTACTTAGATAGCTACTATTTATAAAATACCAAAACGTAGGAGTTCAAATGAGTACTACAATTTCAGCCGCTGATGTAAAAAAACTGCGCGACATGACTGGCGCAGGTATGATGGATTGCAAAGGCGCCCTTGGCGAAGCCGAAGGCGATTTCGAAAAAGCAATTGAAATTCTACGCAAAAAAGGCGAGAAGCTTTCTATAAAGCGCGCTGATCGCAATGCTACTGAAGGCGTGGTACTGGCACTGATCAGCGACGACCGCACCCGCGGCGTGGTGATTAAGATCAGTTCTGAAACCGATTTCGTTGCCAAAAACGAAAACTTCATCGCTATGGCGCGCAAGGTTGCCGAAACGCTGTTGGCGCACTTCCCTGCAACGCGCGAAGAAGCATTGGAACTGGCTTTCGATGATGCTTTGACCATCGGTCAAAAAATCACCGAGCAAGTTGGTGTTATCGGCGAAAAAATCGAATTGGCTAACTACGAGCGCATCGAAGCCGCTATGGTTGCTCCATACATCCACATGGGCAATAAAGCTGGTGTATTGATCGGTTTGAACAAAGCACACGATAACTATTTTGACGCTGGTCGCGACGTGGCCATGCAGGTTGCAGCTATGCACCCGGTAGCACTCGACAAAGACTTTGTAGATCCTACTGTGATCGAAAAAGAAATCGAGATCGGTAAAGAAATCGCTCGTAATGAAGGCAAACCAGAGGAGATGTTGGAAAAAATCGCTCTTGGTAAATTGAATAAATTCTACAAAGAGAGCACTTTGCTAAACCAGGATTTTGTTAAAGACAACAAACAAACGGTGGCAGCTTACCTCAAAGGATTTGATAAAGAATTGACAGTGACCGACTTCAAACACGTGAAGTTGGGTTAATCACCCGAAAGGCGGATCAGGAAATTCTTGATTCGCCTTTTTTTTGTTTTGTTCTTTCGTTGTTTGCCTGGGAATGATTCAACATTAAGTCTTTTTCTACGTAAGTAGGTGAACGGTATTAAAAGTCGACTACTGCATACCATTTAGACATTGCCGTTTTTCATTTCATTACCTTCATAAAATCCACATCCGGATTTTTGATTATTTTGGTAGCCGCGTTCTGATCCTTTCTACTCCGTGAAATTAAAAAACAAACCAAATATGGCTCTGAAATACAAACGCATCCTCCTCAAACTCAGTGGCGAATCGCTCATGGGTGATCAACAATATGGCATCCAAGCAGAGATGTTGCACCATTATGCGGATCAAATCAAAGGCTTGATTGACGTAGGCGTACAGGTGGCCGTGGTGATCGGCGGAGGTAATATTTTTCGCGGCCTCCAAGCTTCCAAATCGGGTATTGAGCGGGTTCAGGGCGATTATATGGGTATGTTGGCTACCGTGATCAATGGCATGGCGCTGCAAAGCGCTCTGGAGGGACATGGTATTTACACCCGTTTGATTTCAGCCATTGAAATGAAGCAAATTGCGGAACCTTACATTCGGCGGCGGGCTATTCGCCACTTGGAAAAAGGTCGGGTCGTCATATTTTCCGCTGGAACGGGTAACCCTTATTTCACAACGGATTCCGCAGCGGCCTTGCGTGCCAACGAGATCAACGCCGAGGTCATCCTCAAAGGTACCCGCGTAGACGGCATCTATTCTGCCGATCCTGAGAAAGATCCTACTGCTACCAAATTTGACACCCTTACCTTTAGTAAAGTCATCAGCCTAGGATTGGGTGTAATGGACATGACCGCTTTTACTTTGTGTCAGGAAAACAACCTCCCGATCATTGTTTTTGACATCAACGACAGCACCAACCTCAAACGAATTGTGAACGGTGAAACCATCGGTACTTTGGTAGAAGGATAAGTTGTTGCTACGCTACTAACCATCTAACACTCCGGTAAAGAGATGGCTATATTTACTGCCAATCCTCCTAAGGAAGTTTCTTTGTATTTGTGGTTCATGTCTTGAGCAGTTTCCCACATGGTTTTGATGACCACATCAAGACTTACTTTGGCCATGCTAGGATCGCCGTCTTGAGCCATTTTTGCAGCAGTAATGGCTTTTACTGCCCCCATGGAATTGCGCTCAATACAAGGAATCTGTACCAATCCGCCAACTGGGTCGCAAGTCAATCCCAGGTGGTGCTCCATCGCAATTTCAGCCGCCATCAGCACCTGCGCAGGATTGGCACCCAATCGCTCGGCCAATGCCGCTGCTGCCATGGCTGAAGAAACCCCAATTTCAGCTTGACAACCACCCATAGCGGCTGAAATGGTAGAACCATTTTTGAACAAAGCGCCTACTTGTCCGGCTACTAAAAAAAAGCGACGCAAGTCATCTACTTTGGGTTTGGATGGACTAAAACAAAGATAATACATCAATACCGCCGGAATCACTCCCGCCGAACCATTGGTGGGAGCAGTTACAATCCTGCCAAAATTGGCGTTTTCTTCATTAACGGCCATCGCAAAACAACCAATCCACTTGATGATTTCCGAAAAACTAAATCTACTGTAGTGGATGCTGCGTATCCAATCTTCAACGGTAGTGTAATCAGCGTCAGCTAACAGTTTTTTGTTCATGGCCGCCGCCCTACGGCTTACTTCCAAACCTCCAGGCAAAAAACCTTCTTTGTGACAGCCCCGGAAAATGGCGTCGCGCATGACTTCCCAAATCCGGAATAAACCGGCATCAATTTCGGCTTTACTGCGCCAGGTTTTTTCATTTTCATACACAATATCGGAGATAGATAGATTGTGTTTGGCACATAGCGCTAGGAGTTCATTGCCCGAATTGATGAAATAGGGAGCATCCGCCAAAGCGTTAGGATTGGATTGATGTTGTTCTCCTTCCTTGACCACAAAACCGCCCCCAACCGAATAAAAAGTACTTTCATGGAGCAACTGACTATCCAGTTGAAAGGCCTTGAGGATCATACCATTGGCGTGGTAAGGCAACATCTCAGATTTATGGTAGACGAAGTTGTCTTCGGCGATAAATACAATGGGGAATTCCTGATCCAGCCACAAGGTGCGTTCCGCTTCGATTTTAAGGGGCAAGGTTTTTACTTCTTCTACAGGAACCGTAACGGGGTCTTTCCCGCTTAACCCCATTAAAATCGCGATATCGGTGCCGTGACCAATCCCAGTTAATGCCAAAGAACCATACAAATCAACTTGGATTCGGGCAACATGTGGCAAGTGACCCTGATTTTTTAGTTCCTGCAAAAATCGTTGCGCCGCGCGCCAGGGTCCCAGTGTATGCGAACTGGAGGGGCCAATACCGATTTTTAGCATGTCAAAAACGCTAATGGTTTCCATGATTTTGGTTTCTAGGTTGTAATTTGGTCAAGTAATGTATTCAAAAAACGAATAAGAAACGTTAGAGTGTCTTTGAATTTAAGTAGGAGCACAATTAAAATCATAAATAAGATGAACCTAAATGCATTGCTGTATCTCTGCCTGATGGCTTTTAATCATTATCAATGGACTGCTCCAGTAGCCGCACCATGTTGGTCAACTGAAGAACAAAAGCTATTTGGCTTAATCAATGAATACCGCGCCAAAAATCGCTTACCCGCTATATCTGCATCGGCGTCTTTGACCATCGTGGCTCAAACGCATGTACAAGACCTTGAAAAAAATCAACCAGCTACCGGCAAATGCAACTTACACAGCTGGTCGGATAAAGGAACTTGGAAAGCCTGCTGCTACACGCCAGATCACAAAAACGCTGCTTTGATGTGGAGCAAACCAGCAGAACTAACCAACTATCCTAGCGATGGGTTTGAGATTGCTTATTGGCACAGCGACGCTGCTACTGCAGCTGAAGCGCTCAATGGATGGAAAACCAGCGCCGGACACAATGCCTTATTGATCAACAAAAACATCTGGAAAGACAAAAAATGGAAAGCCATGGGCATTGGAATTTATCAACATTATGCCGTGGTGTGGTTTGGTTTGGAAACCGATCCCCTTGGTAAACCTGAATTTTGTAAGTAATGGCTCTATTTTTATTGTACTAGAGTTATAAACACCTCAAATGTTTTGTGCATTCAAAAACGGGGCGTTCGACCGTTTTTACCAGTCATTCGGTTTGTTTCTCCGATAAAAAGGGCATTCGATCAAAAAAAATGCTGTTCTGAGGCCCTAATATAGGTATGGCTAGCAAAGCTTTTTTTAAATTCGCTGATTATACCCTCCGAATACTTAAATCTAAAAAACCATGCGTTTAAAAATAGCTTTTTTTCTTAGCTGTTGTTTATCCCTTAGCCTAGTTTATGGCCAAAAGGTAGATACGAAACTGCTTAAAAACATCAAACCGCGCAATATTGGACCAGCAGGGATGAGCGGGCGGATTACCGCCATTGATGTAGTCCTCAATGAACCAGATCATATTTACATCGGCTCTGCTTCAGGCGGTGTTTGGAAATCAGAAAGTGGCGGCATCAATTGGGAGCCCATTTTTGACGAACAAGCGGTGCAATCCATCGGTTCTATCGCCATCAACCAGCACAACCCCAGCGAAATCTGGGTAGGTACCGGGGAAGGAAATCCACGAAACTCTCAAAACTTTGGAGCTGGCATCTTCAAGTCTATCGACGGCGGCAAAAATTGGAAGTACATGGGGTTGAAGGAAACCAAAACCATCTACCGCATCATCATCAACAAGGACAACCCCAACATCATCTATGCAGGCGCGCAAGGTTCTTCTTTTGGTCCCAATGAGGAACGCGGCGTTTACCGCAGCAAAGATGGCGGCAAAAGCTGGGAACGCATCCTTTTTGTCAACAACCAAACTGGCGTGGCCGACCTCGTGGTCGATCCTACCAACCCCAATAAAATGTTTGCCGCTATGTGGGAATATGGCCGCAAACCCTGGACCTTTAACTCGGGTGGATCAGGATCCGCACTTTATGTAACATTGGATGGTGGCGACACCTGGGAAAAACGCAGCGACGCAGATGGTTTACCCAAAGGCCCACTGGGTAGAATGGGGATCGCGATTGCGCACAATAAACCCAATATCATTTATGCCTTGATTGAAGCCAAAGAAAATGGATTGTACAAATCTACCGATGGCGGAAAAAAATGGAACCTGGTTTCTACCAAAAACATTGGCGATCGTCCCTTCTACTATGCTGAAATCTACGTAGATCCGCAAAATGAAAACCGGCTTTACAATGTCTTTTCTTTGGTATCGCGGAGCGAGGATGGCGGAAAATCATTTGAAACCATTCTCCCTTATTCTGGCGTTCACCCCGATCACCATGCTTTTTTCATTCACCCCAACGATCCTAATTTCTTGATTGATGGCAATGATGGCGGGTTGAACATCTCGCGGGATGCCGGTAAAAACTGGCGCTTTGTAGAAAACATTCCGGTTGGGCAGTTTTATCATGTCAACTACGACTTGTCCATCCCTTACCAAATTGGTGGCGGTTTGCAAGATAATGGCTCGTGGGTTGGACCTAGCTCGGTTTGGCAAGACGGCGGTATCCGTAACACTCACTGGAAAGAAGTTTTTTTTGGCGATGGATTTGATGTTGCTTTCCGCCCCAACAACTCGCGTTATGTGTACGCCATGGCACAGGGTGGTAACCTCGGCTCAGTAGATACCGAAACTGGCAAAACAACCTACATCAAGCCTACTGCTCCCAATAATACGGAACTGCGTTTCAACTGGAACTCGGGATTTGCTCAAGACCCCTTCAATACCAGTGGAATTTATTACGGAAGCCAGTTTGTTCATTATAGCAAAGATTATGGGCAAAGCTGGGAGGTCATTTCTCCTGATTTGACGACCAACGATACCGCCAAGCAAAAACCGCATCTCAGCGGGGGTTTGACCCTCGATGCTACGAATGCCGAAAACCATACCACCATTTTGGCCATCGCGCCAAGTGCAGTTGACCAAAAAGTGATCTGGGTTGGTACTGATGATGGCAACGTACAGGTTACTCGCGACGGCGGCAAAAATTGGGTCAATGTGGCTATGAACATGCCCGGCTACAAAGCAGGAAGCTGGATTCCCTACCTCGAAGTTTCGGCAAAAAATCCCGCTGAAGCTTTTGTAGTCGTCAATGATTATCGCCGCAACGATTGGAAACCCTATGTGTTCCATACCGCTGATTACGGACAAACATTCCGGCGAATTGTTGATGAAAATCAAGTAAGCGGTTATGTGCATTGCATCGTTCAGGATGTCCAAGAACCCAAGTTGTTTTGGTTGGGTACCGATCATGGATTGTATTTCAGCATTGACGGCGCAGTTAATTGGAACAAATGGATGAATGGTTATCCTTCCGTTCCGACCGCTGATTTGAAAATTCATCCGCGGGAATCAGATTTAATTATTGCTACTTTTGGTCGTTCCTTCTGGATTTTGGATGATATTCGTCCTTTCCGGGAATTGGCACGCACGAGCGGCAAAGTATTGGATCAATCGTTCAAAGTATTTGCCGCGCCTGATGCTTACCTGGCCGAATTCAAATCCTTTGACGGCGTTCGTTTTGCCGGAAACAGCATTTTTTCGGGCACCAATCATACTCCAAGTGGATGGATCACCATTTGGAACAAACCTACTGCCAAAGAAGTAACGCCAGTACCAACACCCGCAGTAATCATCGATAACAAGGCCAAAAAAGAAACCAAAACGGTAGCCCCAGCTGCTCCAGTTGAGGTGAAGAAAAAGCCGACTGAAGACAAAAAGCCAGAGAAGGTAAAAGTCATCGTAATTGGTGCTACTGGGGATACAGTAAGAACATTCAGCGCCAAATTGGATACTGGAATCACCCGCATCAACTGGTCGCTCAACCGCAATGGTGTTCGTTACCCATCGCGGCAAGAACGCAAACCGGACGATGATGCTCCTGGAGGTCCTTCCGTATTGCCAGGCGTTTACAAGGTGGTTTGTATCTTTGGAAAAGAGAAAGATTCCACGCAAATTACCGTGAAAGTTGACCCCCGTTTGAACCCATCTTTGAATGATTTGAAAGCCCAAGATGCAGCGTTTAGAGCAGCTGAAAAAGTGGTAAAAATTGCCAGCGAAGGGTTTGAAAAACTACAGGAAGCCAAGGCAGCCATCCGTCGGGTAGATCAAGCATTGGCCAATGCGCCAGATAGCACCCGCCAGAAGGTGACAAAAATGGGCAAAGCATTACAAGACAGTATTTCTAAGATTGAAAAGCTCTACATGCAACCCGAAGATGCCAAAGGTATTCAACGCGATGATGACCTCTTGATGTCAACGCTATTTGAAACCATGCAATACATCAGTGCAGCAGATGGCGCACCCAACCAGGCCGCTCAACGTATGATGGACAAAATGCGCAAGACCACCAGTAAAGTAATCGAAGCCATTAATGCGTTTTTCACCAAATCGTTTGTGCCCTACCAGCAAAAGGTGGAGCAAATCCAGTTTTCATTGTTTAAGCCGTTTAAGGCTTTGAAATTGGAGTAAAAATAGCTTTTTGCCGAAAGCAAAAAAGCCGCCCTGTATCTTCAGAGCGGCTTTTTTGTTTGGGTAGTTTTTTATGAAAAATTAGTCCTTGCCTTTCAATTCCGCCAGTTCTTTTTCCAATTGGGCGATATAAGCCTTTTGTGGCGCCATGGCTTCCTCAATTTCCTTAACTGTGTAGCGCGGCGTAATGTGTTGCGGACAATTCCAATCGTACCCTTTGATGTGCAGTAAGATGATGCGCTCGGGTTTGGCTTTGTAATTGGGAAGTTGGAGTTCTTCCACCAAATCCGGCCGATCTTCCAAAGCCAATATTTCGGCTTCGGCAAACATCTTTAATCGGGTTTGACGCGCATAATCCATGAAAAACAAAGCCACTTTCCGGTTGGTCTGCATATTCCCCGTGGAGATGTATTGCAGATTGCCCCAAAAATCCAAAAAACCTAAAGTCGTAGGATCTATCACCTTTAAAAAACCGGCTGGCCCTCCCCGAAATTGGATGTAAGGGTAGCCATTTTCGCCTGTAGTGGAAAGGTAAAAGCCATCCCTTTCCGAGACAAAAAATATTTCGTTTTCTGACAAACCCGCTACATCTCGTGCTTGCTCCACCCGTTCATATTGTTTTCTACTGCCATATGCTTCTTGTAATTTTTTGACCGGATCGGTAAAAGCCAGTTTTGCGTAATTCATGTGGTTCCGTTTTTTTTCAGTTGCTGTCGCTTTATATTTTTACCAACAAGACCATTTAGATTTTGGTCGAATGAATGGATCCTTTTCGTACGCCATGTTTTGGCCAGGACAGATGCACCGGTAAAGTGTTAAATTTCAAACCTACGCTTAATCAGAAATTAGCTAATTTGGAGTGTCCAAAAAAATCTAAAACCAACACGATTATGCAGCTCCTAAGTCAGATTCTCATTGGTCTTGTCGCCCTAGAACATCTTTATATCCTGTGGATGGAAATGTTTGCCTGGGAAACCCGCGGCAAAAAAGTATTCGGAAAATCCATGTCTCCCGAGTTATTCAAACCCACAAAAAAACTGGCGGCCAATCAAGGCTTGTACAATGGCTTTTTGGCGGCTGGATTGATTTGGTCATTTTTTATCAGCGACGCTGTTTGGTCGCAAAACATCGCTTTGTATTTTTTAGGCTGCGTGGCTGTAGCCGGAATTTATGGCGCACTGACGGCGACTAAAAAAATCTTTGTCATCCAGGCAGTTCCCGCCTTGCTAGGGATTCTAGTACTGTTGTTAAAATAGATCAACCAACAACAGCAACCACTTCGATTTCAATTTTGAAACCATAATGCAGTTCCGATACCGGTACCACCGAACGGGCAGGACGCCACTGACCAAAAACTTCGGCATAAACGGTATTTACCCGACTCCATAAACTGATATCGGAAATAAAAACGGTGGTTTTAACGACCTTATCCAAACTGCTGCCAGCCGCCTGCAAAATGGCCTCTACATTGCGCAAAGTCAGTAGCGCTTGCTCTTCGATTTCGCCCAGGCATTTTTCGCCAGTTGCTGGATCAACTGGCAACTGCCCAGCGACGAATACCAGATTGCCATGAATGATGGCTTGGGAATAGTGCCCAGCTGGCGCAGGAGCATTGGGCGTGAGGATAACTTGCATGGTGGTTTTTTTTAAGAATGAGTCATCAACCTTAGGCCTTCCGCAACAAACGAGCCATATAAAAACCATCAAAACCTCGATCCTGAGGAAGGATGGTTTGCTCGGCCACCATTTCGAAAGCGCAATTGGGTTGTTGTAAAAAATGCTGCACTTGATCCTGGTTTTCGGAAGGCAAAATGCTACAAGTAGAATACACCAACATTCCGCCAGGTTTTACCATTCGAGAATAACTTTGTAGGATTTGTTGCTGGGTTTCCCGCAAACGCTCGATTTGCTCCATACTCAGCGTCCATCGCGCATCAGGGTTGCGACGTAAAATTCCCAAACCTGAGCAAGGCACATCCAACAAAACACGATCAGCTGATTGATCCAGGCGTTTGATCACTTTGGTGGTATCGATGTGACGGGTTTCGATGATGCTGGCACCTACGCGACGAGCTCTTTTTTTGAGTTGCTCGAGTTTCCATTCTTCCTTATCCAGCGCCAAAATGCGGCCTTTATTGCCCATCAAAGCGGCCAGGTGCATGGTTTTTCCACCATTTCCAGCACAGGCATCAATTACGCGCATGCCAGCTTTGGGCTCCAAAAAAGGGGCTACCAACTGCGAGGAGAGATCCTGCACTTCATACAATCCTTCTTTAAAAGCAGTATTGATGAAGAGTTCGCCGCGGCTTTCTGCTAGTAGTGCGTCCTCCCCTACCCGACGGGTGCGAATTTCAAAAGCATCAAGGGTGCTCACCACTGTTTCCACGTTGGCTTTGAGTCGATTGACCCGCAATATGGCGTGGGGGCGTTTGTTGAGCGAGTGAATGGTAGGCGCCCAAAGAGCGCCCAATTCTTTTTCCCCCAAAGCATCCAACCAATCGGGAATCGATTCCCGAACCGCACGCTCGGAACGAAACTCTTGGTAACGATCTTTAATCGCTTCGCGGTTGAGGTTAGCAAACTCCTCCCACAGGGGCGGGTTCTCCCCTTTCAGGATATACAAAATGGCCGTCATTTGCCACCAATCACTGCTCCCAATAGGTTGGCGACCCGCCAAATTGGAGAGCAAACGATAAAATCGAACAATATCATAAGTCACCTCCGCCATAATACCGCGTTCATCGGTACCCCAGTGGGTATTTTTTTTAAATTGATCTTGGATTGCTTGATCAGCGCGACGCCCTTCTACAAATATCTGTTCAAGGGCGGCAACCATTGCCTCCAACTGTTGTGGACGAGGAAAAGCCATGTTTTGGTATGAATTAGTGGAAACGGGAGAAAAAAAGCGCTGCCATTTTCCTCCCGTTGTGATAAAGCCCACAAGATACCAATTTTCGAGTAGAGTTATAAGACTTGGAACAAAGCTATTGTACTTGAATCAACTGCGAATAACGTCCACTAGCCGATCTTCCTTCCAAGAGGTACATTCCCGGGGATAGATTGCCCAAGGACAGGGCGTAGTTTCCCTGAAAAGAAAACCGCTGTAGCAATTGCCCAGTCATTGAAAAAATGGCCAAATCTACCGGTACGCCCAGGGGGGATTCCAATTGCAAGACCTCCCTAGCCGGATTGGGGTAAGCCCGCATGTTCAATGTTCCGGGCATGGGTTCCTTTGTAGGTGTAGTACCTGAAAAGCGCAGTAAAACACCCCGTTCACCTAGCGCCCAGGCATTTTTTGCACTTGGCCAAAAGATGCGGGTTAAGGGAGAGGTGGATTCAAAAATACTTTTCCAGGTTTTACCGCCATCATTGGTTTGATAAATTTTGCCATCCTGACCCGCAGCTAAACCCTGTTTTGTGGATAGAAAAGCCGCATCCTTGATATAAGCAGGCATATTGGCATTGACAATTTGGGAGGAAAACCGCCAAGCTTCGGCTCCCCGCGAAGCGTCATAATAAAAACCTTGCAAACGCATCAAACGGTTGTTGGGTCCGGGTAAATAACGTACTTGCTGGTTGGAAAAAACAAACACCGTATCCTGATCAGGAGCGGCCATTGCCGAAAAAGCATCCGCATTGGGGAAATCAAAAGGGAAAAGCGATCCCCAAGTTTTGCCACCATCAGCGCTGCGAAAACCAAAAACGGAATAATTCGCAAATCCCGAAATATTACCAATCAAGTAGGAAGTTTTGCCATCAGGCACCAGTAGGCGTTCTGGTAAAACCGTACCGCCGATTTGGAGATCGGTTTTTTGCCAATTTTTACCCCGATCTCCACTCCAGGTAACTTGCTGGTAGGCAAAATTAACCCAGAGGTCTTGGTTTTTTTCCAACTGAAACCCCTTTTCGATGGTTTTCCAAGTTTTGCCAGCATCGCTGCTGCGGTAGAGCTGGTTGTCGAAATAAGTTCCCGCCGAAACGATGAGGGTATCCCCGCCAGGTAAAAAGACATCATGAAGATCTTCTTTGATACCGGTAGTCCGAGTCGACCAAGTAGCGCCGCCATCGCGGGTAATCGCCAGTGTACCTTTTGCACCCACGAGCGCCCCAAAGCCATTGGGCAGGAACTCTAAATCATTTAAATTTTCGGTGATTCCGGGGTTGATAGGCACCCATTGGGCGACCAAGTTCAATTGAAGGAATAGGGCAAATGCCAAGATCAATGCCTTGGCGTAGTTGTTGGGAATTGATTTCATTTTTTTTGTTTTGAAGTAGGCGGCCAAAAATAATCAATGGCAATTGATGGCCTCTTTTTTCGCCGACCTACTTAGATCCTAAAACAAGTAGACGGAGAAAATCAAAGAAGGGTTGGAGGAGGTGTTCGTTTTCTCCTTTTTCATCAGTAAGGAGACGATAACGAGAAAGCCAAAAAAGTAGCTACCGAACTGGCCAAAGGGATTGGTTTTGGCGAGGTCTACGATTTTGGTGGCAACAACCGCTTTGCTTTGATTGAACAGTTTGCGATGAGTTGGATCACGCTGGCGATCATAAAAAAACAAAGTATAGGAATGGTATTTCGGATGGTGAAGCGGTAACAACCGAATAAGGTTAGATATAAAAAAGAAAAGGGCGCTCTTGCTATCAACAAGAACGCCTTTTTTCTTTTGTAGACCCGTAAGGACTCGAACCTTAACAGGCTGAACCAAAATCAGAAGTGCTACCATTACACCACGGGTCTGTATCTCCAACTGAATAGAGATGCCTTTTTGAAAAGGCGTTGCAAATTTAGAATAAGGTTTGCACTTAAGCAAGACCCATTCGAAAA
The DNA here is from genome assembly GCA_038240665.1 of Chitinophagales bacterium. Taxonomy (GTDB): domain Bacteria; phylum Bacteroidota; class Bacteroidia; order Chitinophagales; family Saprospiraceae; genus Haliscomenobacter. Next base: position 13,232 of record JBBRGN010000061.1, read on the forward strand.
AAAACATGAAATTCTTTTCCGGACACCCCAATATTCATTGTTTTGCCATAAAAAGTCAAGTCCTAGGGAGGGGAAAAGGTTTTTTGTAACTTTACTGAAAATAGTGTGATATGTGGCTCTACTTCTTTAAATCCCTACACATTGTAGGTTTTGTATCCTGGTTTGCTGGCTTGTTTTATTTGGGAAGAATGTTCGTCTACCACCGCGAAGCCTTTGACCAACCAGAACCCGCAAAAAGTATTTTAACCCAACAATTCATCCAGATGCAGTGGCGGGTGTACAAAATCATTTGTAATCCGGCCATGATGATCACTTGGACTTTTGGCTTGGCGATGCTTTTTTTGCATGGCTTGGAATGGCTGGGCGCCAATCCTTGGATGCACGTCAAATTGTTACTGCTGGTATTGCTAACCGTTTACCAGATCTGGAGCAAGCGCTTGATCAGCGACCTTGAGAAAGGCATTTTCCGTTATTCCTCTTTTCAATTCCGCTTACTCAACGAGGTACCAACTTTATTTTTGCTGAGCATCGTCTTGCTCGCGGTTTATAAAAATGCGCTCGACTTTTTGTATGCTTTCTTGGGCATCATCGGTTTTATGGCTGCTTTGTACTTTGGAGCAAAGGCCTACCGCCGCGCCCGCGAACGACAAGGCAGCTAGCTCGGTCAGAATAGTCGTTGTTCTTGATTGGCAAAAAAAAGCTTTGGTAATAGTTAATAATTACCCTATATTTCCCTTATGGAACCTTCCTGGCTTATCATCGCATTTTGGTCGCAATTTTTATTTTATCCGCTGGTCATCTACGGCGGACTCTGCCTCTTTTTTTATTTTTTTCAGCATTATTTCTTTTTCCGTCCTGAGATGCTGCCTTCACAGTTTCAGTACCGCTATCCATTCCCCTTTCAGGAACATACCTTTAATATGGAAGATGGCGGACAGGTCAATGCGCTGCATTTTAAAGTACCCAATTCGCGGGGGGTGGTTTTTTACCTCAAAGGCAATTCGCGCAGTTTAAAAGGTTGGGGAAAATTTGCCAAAGACTTTGTCAGCAAGGGCTACGATTTTTTCATGATCGATTACCGCGGTTTTGGCAAAAGCAAAGGACACCGTACGGAAGATATTTTGTACAGCGATGCGCAAATCGTTTACAAATGGTTGGCTAAGCAATACCCAGAAAATAAAATCGTCATTTATGGTCGGTCTTTAGGGAGTGGCATCGGCGCACGGATTGCGGCCTGGAACCAACCCAAAATGCTGATCCTTGATTCTCCTTATTACAGTTTTTACTACCAGACGCGTCAATATGGTTTTATCCTGCCGCTTAAATGGTTGCTGCGCTACCAAATGCGCACCGATCGGTTCATTCAAAAAGTAACTTGTCCGATTTTTATTTTTCATGGCAATAAAGACCGCCTGATTTCCTACAAACAGGGAAAAATGCTGCACGAATTGGCCAAAAATCGCAGCCTGCTCATTACCATTGATGGCGGAGGGCACAACAACTTACCCAATTTCCCGGCCTACCATGAAGCCTTGTACGACATCTTAAATGATGACTCCATCTATTTGGGGCTGCGTGAAAGCTACGAATTGGCCATGAACAATCAGAAAACCGGAATTTCCATACCCTCAACTTAGCCTCAAAATCCGCCAAATCTAAAGGTAAGTGTTCCAATAGGACTGCTGAAATCCTTGTTTTTCAATCCTTGTAGCTGGGTGACGCCATTGATGTACCGATAGCCTCCGGTAAACCCCAGTTTAAACCATTTAAATACATTCAACTCGAACCCTGCCTCTGGTGTAAGGGCAAAAACCCGATCAGATTGGGCATTAGAACCGTCACCTTTGATTGCTGCACGCCCCCAACCAATCCGGGCATCGGCATAGAAATGGATCAATTTCCGATCAGGGGAGGTGATTCCAAGCCAAAATCCGCCATGTTTTAAGTTAAGACGGTAATCATCATTGGCAATGCGGTAGTTGGCATAATCGGCTCCCAGTCCATAACCCCCAATAAAAAACTGGTGCAGAATGAGCGCTCCGCCGCCGCCAACCGCTGCTCCCATTTGCCCTTTCATGGAGCCAAATTCGATAAACGGCCCACCAAAAGCACCCGAAACATCAAAATCATTGAACAAGGTTTTTTCTTGTGCCTGGAGTAAGGTAGCACCAATCAACAGCAAAAAAAGTAGAGCGTTGCGGATCATTTTGTTGGTATTTTAAGCGTGTTTCAAACTGCGCCTTTGAGAAAAGTCAAAATCTTTCCTAAGATGCCTTGAAACTACTTCCTCCCCTATGATGGCTTGAAAAAAAGGGAATTGGCACTAAGCGAAAACTACTGTTTTGTTTTTTTGGAATGTTATAAGCCATCTAAAACTAAAATACCCTTATATTTAGGCATTATTTATTTTTTTCTAAAAATTCAACCATGAAACCATTTAGTCTAAGCATTCCTACGATGTTGATGCGTTTTTTCTTAATGATGATCCTCGTTATCATTGCCGGATTCACTCATCAGTGGTGGATTGCCGCAATAGGTGGAGCCATTTTCATTTTTTCTTTGCTTGGGTATACTTGGAAAAAATAAGATTGATGCAGAAAGATAGAAAAAACGAAGACGCCAGTTTTGGTAGGGCGGTTGCTCTTTGGGCGTCTTCGTTTTTTTAACTGGGCATATTGGCCAACTTGGTCTTATCTTTGATGATGATGGCTCCATCGTTGATCTCAATGTAGCCATCTTGTTTGAATTCGGTCAAGGTACGGATCACACTTTCTTTTGCGGTACCGACAATACGCGCTAGGTCATCGCGCAGCACATTGATTTCATTTTTGCCTTCCTTCTCTGCCAACAACAAAACGGCATCAGCTACCCTTTTACGAACGGAATGATAGGCTAGTTGTAGCAGTTGCTCCTCTTTTTCGCTGATCTCGTTGGCCAGCATGCTGATCAATTGGTGAGATACGTCGCGGTTGGCAAAAAGCAAGGCCATGAAATCAGCCTTGGGAATCCAAGCGATTTCGCAATCTTCCAAAGCGGCGGCAGTATCAGAATATACGCTGTCTTTGATCAAATCCACATAACCCAAGAAATCACCTTCTTTGTAGATGTCGATGATGTATTCCTTACCACTATCGCTGGTTTTAAAGCTTTTGATTTTACCACTTTTTACAAAAAAAAGATAGCGCGGATAATCGCTCTCCTCGTAGATGAGTTCGCGTTTTTTGTATTTTTTGATTTTGCGTTCGCCAGATAATTTTTTGAGTTCTTCGTAGCCTTTTGCGGTATTGATAAAAGTGCTAAGTCCTTGTTCGGTTTTGTCGAATTGTTTGCGCAGCAGGCTACTCTTGCGCAAGCGGGTTTCGATTACTTCCAGCAACTCATCTTTGTAAAACGGTTTGGTGATGTAATCATCAGCCCCTAAGTTCATCCCTCTGCGGATGTCGTTTTTTTCGGTTTTTGCCGTTAAAAAAACAAAGGGGATCGCCGCCGTGTCTGGTTTTTTGCTTAATATATTGAGCACTCCAAACCCATCTAAGCGCGGCATCATTACATCACAGAGAATGAGATCAGGAATCTCTTTTTGGGCAAGTTCCACCCCTACATTGCCATCCTCAGCAGTAAAAACCTGATAACCTGCCAAGAGCAAAATTTCTTCTAAGTTCTCGCGTACTTCGAGATTGTCTTCAACAATTAGAATTTTTTGCTTGTCCATAATGCCTTTATTTAATTTGGCGCAGATTGCAAAGGTATTTCAATAAAAAAGGTAGAGCCCTTTCCCAATTCGCTGGAAAAATGGATTTGTCCTTGCAACAACTCCAAGTAGCGTTTTACAATATGAAGACCAAGACCAGTACCTTGAATGTTCTCTACATTGTGTGCGCGAAAAAAGCGGCTAAACAAATGGCGTTGATCTTCTTCAGGGATTCCGATGCCATGATCCTGAACGGAGATATAAAGCCTAGCATGCTCTATTTTAAGCGCACAATCTATGGGTTTGTTGGGTTCTGAATATTTAATGGCATTAGAAATCAAGTTGAAAAGGATGTTTTTCAACAACCGATCATCAAGGAAAAGCTTGGTTTCTGGTTCTATATTACTCAAGTGGCGCAGTTCCTGGCCAGGCTTGAGCATACCGTGCATTTCATCCATCACCTCCTCACAAAACTCGAAGAGGTTGAATTCAGAAAAAATGGCTTGCACTTTCCCCTCTTCCAATTTGCTCAAAGAAAGGAAATCATTGAGGATATTGGTCAAGTTACTCACCGCTGATTTGATCCGGGATGTATGTTTGAGGCGTTTGTCGTGCTGTAATTCCGAGGTATAAGCTTCAATGAGATCGGCAGAAGAAAGGATGGTACTTAACGGCGTTCGAAACTCGTGAGAAGCCATGGATACAAACCGCGACTTGAGCGTGCTCAACTCTTTTTCAATCTCATAAGCTTTGCGCAATTCACTTTCGCTATGCCGCAAAGCTTTTTCAACCGTCTTGCGTTCTTGAATTTCGACTTCTAATTTTTTATTGATCTTCAGCAGTTGATTGACTGCCATTGCCAGTTCTTCGGTACGTTGTTCTACGCGTTGTTCGAGTTCCTGGTTCATTTCCAGGATCCGATTTTCGGCAGCCCACTGCTCCGTGATGTCAACGCCCGAGCTCAATACAGAAACTACGCGCTGCTGCTCGTCGTGCAGCAGCGCACTGCGCCAAGCGATCAAACGCGACTGTCCAGTATGAGCAATAATGCTGTTTTCAAAATAATCAAGCCTTTCGCTATTTCCGTTGATGATTTCGTGAAAAAAGGCTTGCATTTTTTCTTGTTGATCGGGCTGTATCACCTGTTGAAACCAGTTTTTACCAATCAAGGATTCGCCCGTTTTCCCCAACAATGCCTCACCGATTTTATTGATATTGACCACTAAGCCCGTTCTATCCAGTACCACATTAATGGTATTGGCCAAGTCGAAGTACATCTGCGCTTTTTCCTTTTCCTGAAGTAGCGCTCGTTCGGCAGCTTTTTCTTTGGTGAGATCCTGAACAATCCCCGTAAACACCCGGCGATCAGGCAAAACTACTTCACTGATACTCAAGCGCAAAGGAAACTTGGTACCATCTTTTCTTTGTCCGTGCACCTCTCTCCCGATGCCAATGATCTTTTTTACACCTGAATGTAGGTAGTTCATCAAATAGTGATCATGCTCTTGATGATAGGGAGTAGGCATGAGGGTATTGACGTTTTGGCCTAACATTTCTGCTTCGGCAAAACCAAAAATATGGCATGCTGCCTCATTGACTAGCTCCATCGAGCCGCGTTCATCGATGATGATGATCCCGTCAGTTGCGGATTTGATGATGCCTTCCAATCGCAATGCGGCTTCGAAATGGTGTTGTGTTTTGGCTGTATGCTCCAATGCCGTTGCTGATTTTATTTCGGAAAGGTAAGGAAATTGCTAGTAAAGCTTTTTTTGTAAAAATCACTTCCTAAAGATGATAAAAATCACTAACCATTAATAGGGCTTTTTTGACTTTGCACCAAGTTATTTTCAATTAAGCACTTTGCCTTAGTGAATGGCAGACTTTTGATCCACCTTATTACAGGCATGGCGTATAGCTAGTTATTAATGGATGAACAACCGAAATGATCAACAATTGAACCACCGGATTTTGCTACTGGGGATCGGAGCGGCAAAGGATCGGACGCTGAAGGCTAATCTTTTGATTGCTTTGAATCGGTTGAAGATCATTCTGCCCATTGAGGAGGTCTCTGATCTAGATTTGTTGTTGGCTTATGGCATTACGGGTATACCCGCATTAATCATTGATGAAAAAGTCGTCTTCCAAAAGATTGTACCCAGCGTAGATGAATTGATCGTGGTCCTCCAGGTATTGCTACAAACCGAAACCAGAGATCCACTACACTTTCACAACCTAGTGGTGCCAACCGATTTTTCAGCAGCTTCGGAAAATGCTTTTTCCTATGCCGTTTTACTAGCCCACGAACTAAATGCTTCCGTGCGTTTAATCCACATCCAAGATCCAG
>JBBRGN010000062.1:0-19224 GCA_038240665.1 Chitinophagales bacterium
TTGCTGTATACTTCTTGATGATTGGGCTTGGTGTGCCTAATTGCATCTATTTCAGGTTTATATACACAGTATCGGATGATCAGGTGATTTTTGTCGCTTTTTTCTACTTGTTGCGTTACAAATGCTCTCCGTAGCTTTGACCATGTATACGCTTTGTGTGATACAGGTCAAAAAATTGGCAAAAACATCACCTGCCCACCCTATGCCAGGTGTAGCTACTGATCGTGAGTCCGGTTTCACGAGTAAGTAGAAGATGGTTTGCTTTAGCGTCATGTACCCTAAGCAACCAAATTTTAATCAAAACTGGTCGGTAAAGTTGACCCAATAACCAGCAATAGCTATAGGTATGCTCGGTGCTTATCCTATAAATATGCTGTTTGTTGTGGGTGAATTTTCAAAAAAGGAGAAGGGCCTAAGGAAAACTAGCGCTCCCCTCAGTTGGTGTTGGTTTGTAGTAAACAGATTGCCTGATTTAATACAATGGCCTGATTTGTTGACGTATTTTTTTATGTCTACAATTCGTACCGTCTTGTGTTCTTTTAGATGTACACGTTTATTCCAGACCAATACATGTAGATGCTGTAATGCTATTAATTCAAAACGAAAAAATTACAAGCGTGTTGGCATGGTGTTCTGCGCGATTGACTTGTATTGTTATTTCCTGCTGTAAAGAAAGAATTGATAACCGGCAATTCTGATCTCTTTTGCCATAGGAATAACGGTAAGCGATTGTGCTGAACGCCAGCCTAATGTTGGTGTAGGTGCTTATTTATGGCGGGCAGACTGCCTAGGGATATTGATTTTGCAAAAAAATGCAGGATTTAGGATGTATTCTAGCTCTATGTGGTGCTTAGCTATTGCTTTTAGATGGCGTAGTAATAATTGGGTATGACCAAATTTGAATTTGGCTTGAATAACTTGACTTATCAAGCTATTTATAACAAGGTAATACCCGGTATGTATCAGTCAAACTACTGCGCTAACCAATAAAGCAAATTGCTAAGTAATGGCCAGGATTAAGTACCTCCAGCCAATTTCAGCAAGCACGCCAAACAGATCATAAACTTTTTCATTTTTTTAATTAAATGAACATGATGGTAAGAAGACTACTCTTACCCCTGGCTTTGCTGTGCCTATTGGCGACACAAATCCAAGGGCAGACTACACCTCTGCGCAGCAGGGTCCTCGTTAAACTGAAGCCGACCGTGACGAATGTGCAATTCCTTACTGAACTTTCAACCACAACCCGTTCTGGAGGCGGTGCCTGGATTGAAAAATCACTCAGTAAACGCAGCAACATCGTTTTGATGATGTACGATTCTACCAACGTCAGCAGCGACGAATTCCTCAAAGAAATCAACGACAATCAAAATGTACAAAGCGCCACTTTTGATTACGAAATTCAAACCCGTTCTGGCCCCAACAACCCCAATGATCCCAACTTGGATGAACAATGGGGGCTGAGCGCCATCAAGGCCGATAAAGCTTGGGAGCTGACTACAGGCGGATTGACTGCCCGTGGGGACACCATTGTAGTGGCCATCTTGGACAGTGGCTTCGATATCTACCATGAAGATTTGGCAGCCAACATTTGGTACAATCGCAAGGAAATCAAAGGGGATAAGATTGATAATGATGGTAATGGCTTCATCGATGATTACGCCGGTTGGAATTTCCCTGCCAATTCCCCCATCCACAAAAGCGATCAGCATGGTCAATCCGTAGCCGGGATTGTCGGTGCGAAAGGCAACAATGGAATTGGCGTTACCGGCATCAATTGGAACGTGAAGTTGATGGTTTTTGAAGCCAAACTGGTGAGCGAGATCATTTCGGCCTACGAGTACATCATCGAACAACGCGACCGTTATAACAAATCGCAGGGCAAAAATGGGGCATTTGTAGTCGCTACCAATGCCTCTTTTGGCATCAACCGTATTTTTTGCAAAGACCAACCGCTTTGGGGCAGCATGTATGACAAAATGGGCGATGTAGGCATCCTCACTGCTGCCGGCGCAGCCAACAACGCTTGGAACCTGGACGAAGTTGGCGATATGCCCACCACTTGCGATAGTAAATTTTTGATGACGGTACTCAATACCGATTATCAAGATGAAAAATATGCGGGATCGGGTTATGGCAAAACGAGCATTGATATCGGCGCACCTGGGCAAAACTCCTTCACCACCAAGCCATCCAATACTTATGGCAGTTTTAATGGCAACTCGGCTGCTGCTCCCCATTTGGCGGGATCCATCGCTTTGCTGTACAGCTTGCCTTGTAAAGGTTTCGCCATGCGGGCCATCGAAAAACCCATGGAAACTGCGATGCGCGTAAGACAAGCAATTCTACAAGGAGTTGATGCTTTACCAAGTTTAGCGGAATATACGGTTACGGGAGGAAGACTCAATGTCTATCAAAGTTTGGTGAACCTCAATAAGGATTGTCCGGCGGAACCCATTGTGTCCAATCCCGTTGTGGCCACCTCGATGTTGTTGTTTCCCAATCCTGCCAACGACGTAGTAGAATTACAATTCAGCAACTCCGATCGAACGGAATACGAGATTGTGGTGCATGATTTGCTCGGACAAATCATGTATCGGAAAAAAAACACCGCCGCTTTTGCAGGCGTACAACAAGAAGAGATTGCAGTCAAAGGTTGGAGTCCTGGAACGTATTTTGTTCAGTTGTACAACGGCATGGAAAAAGTGGTCAGCCGATTGGTGGTGTGGTAACTCAAAATGTAAGTTGGAGCGTTTTCTAAGAAATGAGTCAATGATCAGGGCAGACGTATGAATGCCAGAAGTGACCTCGGAGAGGTCTAACGTTTGTAGAAATTAGCCCATTTGTGCGTGTTTTTGACCTCAGAGAGGTCTAAGGTTTGTAATATGCCCCCAAAACACGCAAGCCTTAGACCTCTCCGAGGTCAGTGCTAATTTCATACGTTTGCCCTAGTCAATAATAAGTTGCCAGGTTTGAACTAGGCAATTTATTATTGATTCATTTTTTGGTTTTTGGGGTATCCTTTCAGCAAGCAATTCGGGGTTAGTTCGTTTAAATGTTTTGGAAAAATAACAAGTAAAATTTGTGCAAGTAAATTCTTTTTGAACAAACCCTGCAATGTGTCGGTAGGGGTTAAATTTTGGCGCTGTTAATTTTTGAGTTACCGGACGGAATGGAAATTACACATCTGCTTGTTTGGCTTTCGTCAAATGGGTTGGGTGAGTGGTATATTTGCTGCCGCACTCGCTTACAGACTTGTTTCGCTTTGTAAAAAATACAAAATGCTCAAATTTTCGCTTTGTAAAAAATACATTTATGGCTTATTTCTGCTTGTAGGAAAGCTCAAAAAAATACTACAATTCTGATTTGCCATTTTTCACTAAAAAACTAGAGGAATCGATAGGAAATAGTTGGTTTGGTGCAAGGCAGCTTGAGATTTTTCCTGTTTTGGTGATTTTTTGGTAAAAGTTTGTACCCATCCCCCACAACACAAAAAGGCTTGCCGAACAAATCCGACAAGCCTTTTTTATTTTACAGCAGCAGCAATTGATTAAAACTTGCGTTTGCTGCCCCCTCTTTTTTGCTTTACTTTGAATTGATTACCTCCCACTTTACCATTACCAGCAGCGCCACCCAAACGGGTCATGGCACAACGGAAACCAATGGTACGGTCAGCTTCATCTTCGTTTTTGTACCGACGAGCACCTGGAGACAACCAGTAAGCGCGGTCAGCCCAAGAACCGCCTTTGTAAACGCGGGCTTTGTCGCTTACCAAGGTGTGTTTAGCATATTCGTAAACTACATTTGATTCTTTATCGCCATCGCGGTAGTTCAAAGCGTCGCCGCGGTGGATGTTATCGCGGGTAGCAAGTTCATCATCTTGGAAAAAACGATACTTCAAACGACCTAAGCTGTCTTTTTCAACCGGACGACCATCAGGGTCAGTCTGTAAACGCTTGAATTCGTTACCCCGGATTGGGTTCAAATCTTGGTTTTCAACATCGCGCAAGGTGGAGCTGGTCAAAGGGCGGTATACATCTGCTACCCACTCGTTGACGTTGCCGGCCATGTTGTACAAACCAAAATCGTTGGAAAGGAAAGAACGTACGGGAGCAGTAACGGCTGCGTTGTCGTTCAAACGACCCGCAAGTCCCATGTAATCCCCTTTCTCCCGCTTAAAGTTGGCCAACATTTGACCTTGATATTTATCGTGTTTTTGGTAGCGGGTACCGCCACCATCCCAAGGATATACCCGGCGATCGGTGATCATCTCATCTCCTTCCGAAGACTGTTTGCCTTTAAGCGCTAACGCAGCGTATTCCCACTCTGCTTCGGTTGGCAGGCGGTATTCTGGTAGCATGATACCGTCTTCAAAGCGGGCTGGACGCGTTTCGCCAGTGCGGAAGTCTTTTAAGTTTTTGCGAACGTTACCTTCATACTGACCTACTAAATAAGAGCCAGAGTTGAAGTTGTCGTCGTCCTTTTGTTCGTTGTTGGTGTTGAGGATGCCTTTTTCGATCAACAGCATTTCGTTTACCCGATCGGTACGCCATTTGCTGTAATCTGCGGCCTGCGTCCACTTCACCCCTACTACCGGATAATCGTCAAAAGAAGGGTGACGGAAGTAAGTCTGAACCATGGGCTCATTATAAGAAAGTTCGTCGTACCAAACCAAGGTATCCGGCAAAGCTTTGCGGAAAACTTCAGGATAGGTTTCGCCAAACACCCGATCAACCCAAAAGGTGTATTCGCGGTAATCAATGTTGGAGACTTCCGTTTCATCCATATAAAAAGAGGAAACAGTTATGCGACGAGGGATGTTGTTCCATTCATACATCACATCTTCTTGGGTAAGCCCCATAGTAAACGTACCGCCTTCAATCAATACCAGATTGGGGCCAGTGATCTGACCGGCGTACTTCAATTTTTCAAACCCACCCCATTTGGTGTCGTTGTAATTCCAACCAGTGGATGACGAACGTTCCTTGCTTTTGCAGGAAGTTAACAGCGCAGTCGCTACCAACAGGTAAACGCTAAACTTCAACAGCTTTTTCATTATCATCAAAACATTTATTAATGAGAAATGGCCAACAATATTTGCAAAATAAATGCTTACTACCGAACGTACCCAATTTTGAATTAGTATGCTCGGGTAGTTAAAAACCCATTCTATTTTTTCAATTATGTAAAAAATCTTCATCAGGCCGCCAAAGATAAAATTATTTTGTCCTACTGAAATATTTTCAGTGAAACATCTTAAAACAATCGTTGATGTCCACCTTTCGGCGTTTGCCTTTGCGGTTGCGACCTTGATCATCAAAGCTTAATGACATCGACAACTCATGGCTACCCCCAGTGCGATTGAGCGCTAAACTGGATATGGTAGCATCGTAACTGTACCCAATGCGCAGCAAATCATAGCGAAAACCTACTAAGAAAACCACTGCGTCGGGATTTCCGCCGCTTTGACGGTACCACATACCACCAAAAAAAGTGTCATAAGCCACATACGCGCCTCCATTGATTTGCGTAAAATCTCCCTGGCGTACCACCAGCAAATTCGGTGATATAAACGCGGGTACGCGGCCATTATTGTTTTTCAAAAAATCAATTTCCGAACCTAAAGTCAGGGTATAGCGAATTGGACGCCCTAGAGATAGTGCTTGGGTGCTGTGTAGAAAATTATTGTCGGGGCTATTTAGATGTTGTAATGCCAAGCCGGCATAGAAGTGTTTACTGTAGGCCAGCACGCCTGCTGATAAATCTAAGGCATTGTTGCTTAAACTATTGGGACGTACTTCTCGACTGGGTGTGCCCGTGCCGCTGCTCCCTAAACCATTGCGTTGATCAAGTTGGTCGCCAAAAACCAGCTGATCCCAAGCGATCTGGTTGCCGATGTAGCCGCCTTGTACGCCAAATTTTAAAAAAAGATTTTTTGTAGTGCGTAGGTTATAACTGTAAAAAAGACTGGCATTTTGGGTTTTATAGATTCCATTCCCCGCCACATCCGCTTGCAACATCATCCCAAAACCGCTATTGAGTTGATCTATGCGCTGCTCGTAAGCTACAGCATAGGTTTGATAAGCATTGGGCCAGGCAGGCCACTGGTTGCGGTAATTGATCATCACCCGCGGTGACTTAGATACTCCTGCAAAAGCTGGATTGATTTGGAGCGGCGCCGCAAAAAATTGGCTGTATATGGGATCTTGAGCGAGGGCTAATTTTGGTAAAAAAAGACTCCATACAGCGATCATAAGCAGCTTATACTTGGTTTTGGGCATCATACTCTTGTTAAGTTGTTAAGATCTTACTTATTTGACCTATTTCAGACAATGTTAAAAGACAATACCTATTAACTTCGCCTTCGTTAAGGAATGGTTCAACAATAAATTCCTAGTTTTGAACGAGTTTTGTCGTTCAATATTAAACTTGTAGCAATGGCCACTGAATGCGTTCAAAGAAATTCTTTTTGAACGCATTGATGACCTCCAAAACAAGTCTAGTGCGCATTTATCTTGGGCCACAAAACTAAATTTAGACGCAACCTTAGAAACCCATGAAAGTTATGAAGAAAATTACTTCAACCATCGGATTCCTTTTGGTATTCCGTCTGCTGTTTGCCAATTCTCCGTTTTTTATTCAAGAAAAACTGGAATGGCAAAGCTTTACCAAGCTCAGTAGCAATGCAAATGCTGAAAAAACGACCCTTTGGACCTTTAAAGGCGCCATCCACAGTGATGAAACGCCCGGGCTTCCTTGGATGGTCAAAGAGCTGTCGATCGAAAGTCAAGGTTCGTTAGACGTGCAAATTGTCAATGTTGTTTGGGAGGATTTAACTACTCCGCTCACGGTTTCTACCCAGTTTATTTCCGAAACGCTACAATTTCGTACTTCTACCGAAAAAGATCGCAATCAATTTTTTGGCAAAATAGCGTTTATTCCCATCATCAAACAAGGGGATCGGTATCAACGGGTGGTCTCTATTCAGCTTCGTATCGACTTGCGCCCCCAACCCGAAACGCCCCGTCTGCGTACCGAGGAGTTTGCGAGTTCCTCAGCCTTGAAAGATGGTCAAATCTATAAATTTGCGGTTCAGCAAAATAGTATTCACCGCTTGAGCTACGATTTTATCAAAAATCAGCTCAAAGTGGATATTGACAAGGTGGATCCGCGTACCTTAAAAATATTTGGTCAGGGCGGCGGGATGCTTCCTTCGCAAGTTGATCGTGCGCGCATCGACGATCTGGTGGAAAATTTTATTCAAATCAGCGGGGAAGACGATGGAAAATTTGATCCTGGGGATTTTATCCTGTTTTATGCTCAAAGTCCTGATATTTGGGAACTGGATGATCAAAAACAGTTCAATCTTCGAAAAAACATCTTCGATGCTCAAAACTACTATTTCTTGGTGGTCAGCTCAGGCAATTGGCAACTCTTGGGGAAACAATCTTCTTTGGGATCAACAATATACACAACGACTACCTTCGATGATTTTGCCCGTTTAGAAGACGACAAAGTCAATCTTTTGGCGCAAGCTCAAAATCAAATCAACACCACGGGTTCTGGTTCGCGGTGGTTTGGGGATTGGTTTAAGGGTTCTCGGGAATATACTTACCTCAAAGCTTTCAGCTTTCCCAACTTGATGACCGACCAGCCAGTTCAAATCAAATCCGAGATGGCTTTGCGGGCTTCCGTTCGATCTAGGTTTAGCATCTCCGTTAATGGCGCGGTAGTCAATAGCAACCTAACCGATTATGGGATTTATAATTTTACCAGCAATGAAGATGATTATGCAGTGAATTCCACCTTGCAAAGCAATTTGAACTTAAGCAAAGACGATGTAGACTTGATTGTCCGCTATCCCAACCCCGATGGCGTAGGGGATCAAAGCGAAGGTTGGTTGGACTATGTGCAGATCAATGCCAAAAGAAAGTTGTTGATGAGCGGTGATCAAATGCCGTTTCGGGATCTGAATTCACTCAACTTTCCATCCACTACATTTCAAATGGGCAACATAACCGACAACATTGCGGTCTGGGACATTACCGACCCGCAACGCCCGCTACTACAAAGTGGAACACGCAATGGAGCTCAATTCAGTTTTGGCGTCAACAGTACCAATCTAAAGACTTTTATTGCTTTTAATACCCAACAAAATTTTCCAAGTCCTAAAGCGATAGGCAGCATTGATCGCCAAAATCTACACGCCTTAAAGGGGCTGGATTTGGTAGTGATTTATCCGGCGCTAAGCGATGCCGCCGAGCAAGCTGGATTTACCGATGCCGCTAACCGTTTAGTTCGGCACCGCAATAGTTTTAATGGCTATCGCGTAGCAGCGGTACGTACCGATCAGATTTACAATGAGTTTTCCTCCGGTCGACAAGATCCGACTGCGATTCGCGATTTCGCGCGCATGCTCTATACCCGCGACCCCAACTTCCGTTATATGCTGTTGATGGGCGACGGATCCTATGATGGGCGCAACATTGATAAAAAAGGCGACAACCTGATTCCGGTGTATGAAGCCGATAGCTTTAACCCCTTGGATGCTTTCCCAAGCGACGACTATTTTGCTTTACTGGAAAACATCGATCCAAATCCTTTGCAAGGTCGTATGAATGTAGCGGTAGGTAGACTTACCGTGCGAAACAGCTTGGAAGCCGGCCAGGTGACCGATAAGCTCATCCGTTATGATGCTGAACCTTCCGCTTATTCTGATTGGCGCAACCGTTTGTTGTTTGTAGGCGACGACGAGGACAATGATTTACACAGTCGCGACGTCAATTTCATTGCCGATACCATTGCTGCGAAATTCCCCGCTTTCAATACCGATAAAATCTTGATCGACGCTTTTGAGCAGCAATCCACGGCTGGCGGTAATTTTTACCCTGAAGTCAATGCATCAATCAACCGCAATATCTTCAAGGGGATATTAGCCGTCACTTACTTAGGTCATGGCGGCCCCAATGGTTGGGCGCAAGAAAGAATCCTTACCATCCCCGATATCGTCAACTGGCAGAACTCCGACCGGATGCCTCTTTTTGTCACCGCCACCTGCTCCTTTACCAATTATGACAACCCTGGTAGTACTTCGGCGGGTGAAGCTGTTTTACTCAATGCCAAAGGCGGAGCTATTGCGCTTTTTTCCACGGTAAGAGCGGTATACGCCAGCGAAAACTTCCTTTTGACTGAACGATCCTTGGAAATATTGTTTCAAAGAGCTGCTGGCACAACAACCATTGGCGATGCCATGCGCACGGCCAAAAACGCCTTCACTGGAGCAGGAATCACCACCAACTCCCGGAAATACGGGCTTTTTGGTGACCCTTCTATGCAATTGGCCATCCCCCGTTTTCCGATTACAACAACCCAAATCAACGGAAAACCGTTGGTCAATGGCCGATCCGATACCTTACAATCCTTACAAAAAGTGACCATTGAAGGGACGGTAAATGGCCTTGATGGTAAAGTGCTCAGCAATTTCAATGGCATTATCTACCCAACCATTTTTGACAAAAAAATAGTAGCACGCACCTTAGGTCAGGATCCTACCAGCCAACCCATGGATTTTACTTTACAAAAAAATGTGATCTTTAAAGGGCGGGCTAAAGTAGAAAAAGGCGTGTTTAAGTTTACATTTGTGGTACCCAAAGACATCAACTATGCCTACGGGCCAGGAAAAATAAGTTACTATGCTTCTGACACCATCAACCTTCGAGATGCTGGCGGTAATTACGACAACGTCATCATTGGCGGAACCAGCGCCAGTGCGCTCTCCGACAAGCAAGGGCCGGTGGTTGACGTGTTTATGAATACCACAGATTTTGTATTTGGTGGACTTACAGGGCCTAGTCCATTGCTTTTAGTACGGCTTGCCGACAATAATGGCATCAATGTTGTAGGTAATAGCATAGGACACGATTTAGAAGCGGTTTTGGATGAAAACACCCAAAACGCGATTATTCTAAATGATTTTTTCGAAACTGAGCTAGACGACTATACCAAAGGGAGCGCGCGCTACCCACTGTCTAAACTGAAAGATGGTATTCATAAAGTGCGGGTAAAAGCTTGGGATGTAGCGAATAACCCAAACGAGGGTTATACCGAGTTTGTAGTGGCGCAATCGGCTAGCATTGCCTTGCAGCATGTGCTCAACTACCCCAACCCCTTTACGGATCGTACTTGTTTCCAATTTGACCACAACCTGGCTGGGCAACAGATTGACGTACTGATCCAAATTTATACCATCAGTGGTAGATTGGTCAAAACCCTCGAAAAATCTATGATCTCCAATGGCGCCATTCGCCAAGATGATTGCATAGAGTGGAATGGTAGGGATGATTTTGGCGATCCTTTGGCACGTGGCGTATATGTGTACAAAGTGAAGGTAAAGGCCAATTTCCCAGGAGGAACGGCGGCAAATGGCGAGAGTGCGTTCGAAAAATTAGTGCTCCTAAAATAAGATTTTCGATTTTACGTAAGAAAGGTATGGTTATATTTACCGAATTATTTCAAAATTAAGCAATCTCATGAAGAACTTATTCTTTCAGTTCTCTGCAATTTTCACCCTGCTCATCGTCGTAGCGTCCCAGATTTCGGCTCAAGGCCCTTGTGTGCGCGGTAGCAACGGTAAGTTGCAAAACTTGGATGGAACGCCTTGTATCAATACCGTTACCTCGGCGGTTCCCTTTCTTAGAATAGTACCCGATGCCCGTTCAGGAGCGATGGGCGATGCTGGTTTGGCTATCTCAGCAGATGCCAACGCCATGCATTTCAATGCCTCAAAGTTGGCTTTTGCTACCGAAAAACTTGGCATTTCGGCTACCTATACCCCTTGGTTGCGCGCTTTAGGCCTCAACGACGTTTATCTGGCCTACATCACTGGATATAAAAAGCTGGACGATCGTCAAGCTATTGGTGCCAGTTTGCGGTATTTTTCATTGGGCAGCATTCAGTTTACTGACGCCAATGGACAACCACTTACAACAGGGCGTCCCAATGAATTTGAAGTAAACCTTGCTTATTCCCGGAAATTATCAGAAAACTTTGCTGCAGCCATCAGCGGCAAATTCATTTACTCCAACCTGGCAGCAGGTAATGTGGTAGGCGGTGAAGTCATCAATCCTGGAGTCGCTGGCGCAGCTGATATCTCTTTTACCTATAAAAAAGAGCTCAAGTTGAATGGTAAGGAAACCGACTTGACCATTGGTTTCGCGATGACCAATATTGGATCTAAAATTTCTTACACCAACTCTCGTTACCGGGATTTCCTTCCGGCCAACATGGGTTTAGGAGCTGCTTGGACGGTTAAAATGGATCAGTACAACAAAATCACCCTTACTACCGACATCAACAAGTTCATCATTCCTACGCCTTGTCAAGGAACGGATTGTGATAAAAACAAAAATGGCGTGCCTGATTACAAAGAAAAATCGCCGATCGGTGCTATTTTTTCTTCTTTTAGCGATGCGCCCGACGGAATCAGTGAAGAACTTAAAGAGTTGATGTTCTCTTTTGGCGCTGAATACTGGTACGACAATCAGTTTGCGGTACGAGCTGGATACTATACTGAAAGCCGTCAAAAAGGAGCGCGTCAATACCTGACTTTAGGCTTAGGCTTGAAATACAATATCTTTGGTCTTAACTTCTCTTATTTGGTACCTACCACCAACAACCGGAACCCATTGGACAATACCCTGCGGTTCTCTTTGTTGTTCAATTTTGCTGACTTAGCCAATGCGGATAAGTAAGGAATAAAGACTGAACGAAAAAAGGGATTTTGGATGGTTTTCCAAGATCCCTTTTTTGTACAAAAAATTGCTACAAGCCTATAAGCCGGATTTTGTAACCCTTGCGGGGCTCTATCATTTATCTAGTCCCACCCTCGCGGATGGGATCCATCTGCCTACCCCTCCCAATTTTCTTGCGAAAACATAGCGAGCAACCTTGCTCCCGGCATCCGGCAGAACCGGAATAGGGAATTGAGATGTACATGGCATTTCAACCCATAAGGTTTATCCCCGTCCGGTATTGCTATCGAACAGCGTGCGCTCTTACCACACGTTTTCACCTTTACCTAACCGATTGCTCGGCTAGGAAATATTGTCTCTGTGACCCTTTCTGTCTACCCTTGCGGGCAGCCCATCCGTTAGATGGTATGGCGCTCTACGTTGTCCGGACTTTCCTCATTTTTTTCAGTTTCCTGAAAAAACCGCGATAGAGCAGCTTGCAGCGGGCCAAAATTACACATTTTTAAGATACTAGGCAAGGATCCTCTGTCTTCCTTACTTCCCCTATTCCGCTATTGATTTTTATTTTCTCATTTGTTTTCGTAATTTTCCAACAAGCAGTTGGAAGAAAAAAGATGTACCTATTTTTTTTCTTCTTATTATGAAAATTTATAATTGAAAAACCCTGCAACATTTACAAAACCCCTTCGTATTCAAAGTCTATGAAAAGCCGAGTTGTAAAAGCGTTGGGAATCTACGGTGTTATTTTGACCAGTATTGTGGGACTAATTGGTCTTGCACAATATTTAACGGTCGTTTTGTACAAGCATGCGGATCTCTACGAAGTACCACAATTGGGTTATATCGGTTGTTTGCTGCTTTTAAACCTTTCTTGGGGACTTATCGCCCATTTTTCTATTAATCTTTGGCTTTTTGGGAAGATAAAACGCCTAGGATTAAGCATTGTAGAAAAACTGTTGTTGCAATTAACGATGGCCATAGCAGCCACATTAATTGACCAAGTACTGGGTTTTCAATTGCCTTTTTTAACCACTGGTTTGGTTACTTTAAGTTTCCTTTCTTTGTATGATTTATACCTAGATAGCCCGCGCAATCAGCAATCCTTGGCTTGGCCTTTTGCCTGGTTGGTTTGGTATGCCGGTATTGGTGCTGTATTGCTGTATTTTTTTAATCCAAAAAACGATTTCCCTACGGTAGGCTATGTGATTCCAATCACTTTGTTTGCGATGTGTTTTTGGTTGTTGCTGTTCCAGACGGTGATGTTAGCGCTTTTTTCCCAAGACCTAGATCCATTTATGTTGCGGCTTCCGAGTTTGCGTTTTCGGATTCAATTGGCAATTGTCGGGCTTTTTCTCATTGCTTTTCTGGTCATTGGTGGATTCACACTTTGGCAAATTAAAGATCTCGCACAAGGTCAACCCAGTTCGCTTTCGCAATTTACGGGCGTCCTCATCAGTTCCTATGTTTTTTTTCTGCTGATATCGGGGGTGATCGGCATTTTTATAGCCAAAGCGGTTACCAATCCCCTTCAGCAAATTGAAGAAGGGCTAAAACGACTCAAACTCGGCAATAACGAGCCGTTGGTATGGAAAAATCCTGATGAAATCGGCATCTTAGTGGACGCTTACAACAATTCGGTAGCCGAACTCCAAGAAAATTTTCTGCAATTGCAAGCGGCTGAACGCAAAGCAGCTTGGCAAGAAATGGCCAAACAAGTAGCCCACGAAATCAAAAACCCCCTCACTCCAATGCGTTTGAGTGTGCAGCACCTACAGCGCGCCATCCGCATGCGCCCGGAAGAAACACCACAAATCCTAGAAAAAGTTTGTAAAACCATCTTGGAGCAAATCGATTCGCTGACGCGGATTGCCAATGAGTTTGCGCATTTTGCTAAAATGCCTCAACCCGAACATTCTGTTTTTGACCTCCGGGAAGCTTTAGAATCGGTTTACCTGCTTTTTGAGGAACAACAAAGCCCTACCTTTCAATTGCGTTTGGTGACCCCTTCTACCCCGCTGCCAATTTTTGCCGATCGGGAACAATTGACGCGGGTATTGACCAATCTGGTACAAAATGCTCGTCAAGCGATTCCAGAACAACGCATGGGTGAGGTGGCACTGACCACCGAGCAACATGAAGATCGCATCATTGCTCTGGTGAGCGACAATGGCCAGGGAATCCCGCAGGATATTCAGCCCAAGGTGTTTTTGCCCAATTTCACCACTAAGTCTTCGGGTATGGGGCTGGGGCTGGCTATGGCTAAAAACATCGTAGAGGCTGCCGGAGGAAAGATTTATTTCACCACTAAAGAAGATGTGGGTACTACTTTTTTTATCGAGATGAAAGTATCTGAAAGCGCGGCGAGTTAATCCAAACACCAAAAAACCTTATCGAAGCTCGATTGTTACCTAGCAAATCAAAGTAAAATGGGGCAAAATGTACCACCTCCACAAAAAATAGGCATCATCGGCGCGGGCGTTGCCGGGCTGGCAGCAGCAGTCCGCATGGCTGCCAGAGGTCACCAGGTAGAAGTTTTCGAAGCCAATGCCTATCCTGGTGGTAAACTATCAGAGTTTGAAATGCAAGGCTACCGTTTTGACGCTGGTCCTTCCTTGTTTACCATGCCGCAATATGTGGAGGAGCTGTTTGCGGTAGCCGGAGTTGATGCCAAAACCCATTTTACTTACGAACGCTTGCCGATTATTTGTAATTATTTTTGGGAAGATCAAACCCGCATCTCCGCTTTTGCTGATGAGCAAGCCTTTGCCGCAGAAGTAGAAGCTAAATTGGGTGTTCCTGCCGCCAAGCTCCAGCTTTTTTTTGCCGATAGCGCCCGCAAGTACCGCCTTACTGGCCGTATTTTTTTGGAGCAATCATTGCATCGTTTGCGTACTTGGCTTACCTCAGCGGTGGCAAAGGCTCTGTTTCAGATCGCGTCTTTTGATCTTTTCAGCACCATGAACGCCGTCAATGAACGGATGGTTGCTCATCCTAAGTTGGTGCAATTGCTCAATCGCTTTGCTACCTACAATGGCTCCAATCCCTACCGCGCTCCGGGTTTGTTGACGATTATCCCCCATTTTGAACACCATATTGGCGCTTTTTATCCCAAGGGCGGCATGTACAGTATTTCGCGGAGCATTTTTGAACTGGCCCAATCCCAAGGTGTTCAGTTTCATTTCAACACGCCGGTTGAGGAAATTTTGGTGAAAAATGGTCGCGCTTGGGGGCTAAAAGTCAATGGCGAAACCCGAGCCTACGATCAAGTGATCAGCAACATGGATGTTTTTTATACCTATCGCAAGTTGTTGCCCCGCGAAAAACATCCCGAGCGTACGCTGGCGCAGGAAAAATCGACTTCAGCTTTGATTTTTTATTGGGGCATCCAGAAAATCTTCCCGGAGCTGGCAATGCACAACATTTTTTTTAGTGAAGATTATCGCACCGAGTTTACACAGCTCAATCAAGGAAAAGTATTTGATGATCCTACGGTCTATGTCAATCTGACCACCAGTTTTTCACCCGAAGACGCGCCGGAGGGTTGCCAAAATTGGTTTGTAATGGTCAATGTGCCCTTTAATGCCGGACAAGATTGGGAAGAAATCATCAGCCGTACCCGGCAAAATGTGATGAAAAAATTGAGTCGCATCCTTGATACCGATATCAGCGACTTGATTGCCTGTGAGGATCTATTGGATCCCCGCAGTATTGAAAGCAAAACCCAATCCCATTTGGGAGCTTTGTACGGTACCAGTTCTAATGATCGGATGGCGGCGTTTTTGCGGCATCCTAACTTTAGTCGACGCATCAAAAATTTGTATTTCTGCGGTGGAAGTGTACATCCTGGCGGCGGCATTCCCTTGGCTTTGTTATCGGCAAAAATTGTGGATGAGGAGATGCACCGGAGATAATACGAAATGGAATAGAAAAACAGGTTTAAGTTCCTAACTTGGTTTGCATACTTGTCTCAGGAATGATTCAGCAATAAATTACCTATTTTTGACTCATTTCTAAAACTCTATAACGAATGAAAACCAACGCTGTCCTCCTTTTATTGATGTGTTTTTCTTTTTTTGCCTCCGCCCAACAAATCCCCTTACCCGAACATCCGCGCCCAGATTTTGAACGCAGCGCCTGGATCAATCTCAATGGCTCCTGGGATTTTGAATTTGATAGCCTTAATGTAGGCCTAGCAGCTAACTGGAGTACTGGAAAAGCGACTTTTTCAAAAAAAATAAACGTCCCCTTTCCTTGGGGATCTCCCCTTTCCGGCGTAAAGGATGCGGCGGATTTTGCCTGGTACAAAAAAGCGATTACAATTCCCAAGGCTTGGAGCGGCAAGCGTAGTTTTGTGACCATTGGTGCTTCCGATTGGGAGACCACGATCTGGCTGGACGGCGTTTTGGTGGGCAAACATCAGGGTGGTTATACCCCTTTTTCTTTTGAATTGACGCCAAATGTGAAATACGATACCCCTCAACAACTGGTCATTAGGGTGGACGATAAACGACGCGATTTCACTTTGTATGGCAAACAAGGATACGGTAACGCCCGCGGTATTTGGCAAACGATTTACTTGGAAGGACGCGGAAGCACCTATCTGGAGTCGATCCATTTTACGCCCGATATTGATAAGAATAGTGTTCGGGCAGAAGTGGCGCTTTCCGACTTGGTAAGTACCGCGACCGAAATCACCCTGCGCATCAAAACGCCCAATTCCGTAGTAGTAGTCAAAAATGCCATTCCCAAAAACAACGACAAAGCCGCTTTTGATATCGGTATCCCCGAACCGCGTTTGTGGACGCTGGAAGATCCGTTTTTGTACGAAGTGGAGATAAAAATCAATGACGATGTGGTGAAATCCTATTTCGGGATGCGTAAAATATCCGTCGTCAACTTGCCCAATACCAATTACCCCTACATCGCGCTCAACAATCAACCGATCTATCTACAATTGACCCTCGATCAATCTTATCATCCCGAAGGGTTTTACACTTTTCCCAGCGATGAGTACATGAAAAACGAGATCAAACTTTGTAAAGACATTGGTTTGAATGGCATCCGCACCCACATCAAAGTTGACGTACCTCGGAAACTCTATTGGGCGGATAAACTTGGCTTGTTGGTGATGTCGGATCTACCCAATTCCTGGGGCGAACCCGATGATAAAATGCAAGCCGAATCGGAATACACCCTGCGCGAAATGATCAAACGCGATTACAACCACCCCGCCATTTTTTCCTGGATCACTTTTAACGAAACTTGGGGTTTGCGCAGTAAAGTCGTTGAAGACGGAAAAACAAGTTCCGTGTATCTACCGCGTACCCAAAATTGGGTTGCTTCGATGTACTACCTCGCCAAATCGCTAGATCCTACGCGATTGGTGGAAGACAACTCCATTTGCTGTGGGGCAGGACATACGCAAACCGATATCAACTCTTGGCACGAGTACCTGCCAGGTTGGGCGTGGGAAGATCACTTAAGCATGATCGACAAAAATACTTACGAAGGCAGTCCTTTTCACTTTGAAAACGGCTTCAAACAAGGCAAGCAACCCAACATCAACTCCGAATGTGGCAATGTATGGGGTTATGATGGCAGCAGCGGCGATGTAGATTGGAGTTGGGATTATCACCGCATGATGAATACCTTCCGCAAATATCCCAAGATAGCAGGCTGGCTCTATACCGAACACCATGATGTGATCAATGAGTGGAACGGTTATTGGCGATTTGATCGCAGCAAGAAATTCACCGGCTTGAGCGAGATGGTGGCAGGCATGAGCGATAAGGATTTTCATTCTGCATTTTACCTCTCCACCGGGAATGAAATATGCAAAACAGTCAAAGCCAATGCCGTGTTGGAAATCCCACTTTTCCTCTCAGTCATGTCGGAAAAAAGTCTCAAAGACTACAAATTGGCCTTGGAATTTGAAGTCGTTTTTACCGACAAAACGGGCGCTACCGAATCCCTCACCAATGGAAAAATCCCGATTGATTATAAACCTTGGATGCAACAACAACTCAACTCGCTCAACATTCAAGTACCTGAAGCGGCTGGCTTGGGCATCGTCAAGCTGACTTTAAAAGACCTGGAAGGAAATGTGTTGCACCACAATTTCATGCATTTTATAGTCAAATCGGAAAAAAATATTTCCAAAGCTACCATCCTGGAAGTAGAACCCAAAGATTACAAAAAAGCAGAATGGTCGCTCAAGGCTTGGAATGTACTGGATGGTTTAAAAGTAAATGGTGCTGGCAAGGGCTTTTTTGAATACCAAATTGCGATCCCCAAAGGTCTAAAAACCGCTGCCGCCAAAGAATCCTACCTACTTTTTGAAGCATCCGCCAAACAACTTTTTGACAAAGACAAGGCGCAAGATTTCAACAAAAACCAAGATTACATGTTGGGTGCAAAGGTATCACCGCACAAAAACCCTAATGCCTACCCGATGACCGATGAAAAAACATTTCCCTCGGTCATCAATGTGATCATCAATGGAGTGAAAACTCAAAGTTTAATCCTGCTTGATGATCCGGCCGACCATCGGGGCGTTTTGTCTTGGCACAGCCAATTGAAAGATAAAAAACTGCGCGAAGCGGGTTCGTATGGCTATTTAGTCAAAGTGCCCATTTCCAAGAGCGAACTAAAAAAAGCCGTTGACCAAGGTTTTCTTCAAGTAAAAATTGAAACAGTCGGCGAAGGTGGATTGGCTATTTATGGCGAAGATTTCGGAAGATACCCAATCAACCCAAGCTTGGTAATTAAGGAATAGAGTTGGTGACATATGTTTAAAAAAATTAGGTCTTTGTCCAAAAGCGATTTGATGATCGCTTATCTCAGCATCATTTATGCGGTGGGCATTACAGGTATTTTGCTGCCCTTGCATCCACAATTTATTTTGCTCACGCCCTTGAATTTGCTGTTGTCATTGGTATTCATGTTGTGGTTTCACCCCGCTTGGAGCGCAAAGACCTGGTTTTTTCTAGCGGTCAGTTTTACCCTTGGATTTGCGGCCGAAGTTTTTGGTGTCAACACTGGTTTGCTTTTTGGAACCTATACTTATGGTGATGTTTTGGGTTGGAAAACATGGAACACCCCGCTCATCATTGGCGTCAATTGGATTTTGCTCAGCTACAGCGCCGGCACGACCATCAATATTTTCCTCCCCAAGTGGCACTGGATTGGCAAAGGAATTGCTGCTGCCTTGCTGATGGTGGGTTTGGATCTATTTATTGAACCCGCTGCCATGCGTTTAGGATTTTGGTCTTGGCCAGGGAACACCGTACCGCTTCAAAATTACCTGGGCTGGTTTGCGGTAGCTTTGCCAATTCTGCTTATTTTTGCCTATACACAAGGAGGAATACGGAACAAAGTGGGCGTAGCCTTGTTCGTATTGCAATGGTTGTTTTTTTTAATCATCGACATTTCATCATTCAAATAGTAGTAGCGAAATGCAAGTATTGCTTTATGT
>JBBRGN010000063.1:0-19198 GCA_038240665.1 Chitinophagales bacterium
CGCCGCTCAGGAGATGCAGCAGAAGATTTGCGTCGAGCCAGTGCGCTTGCCGCCGATCCTAAGGAAAACGCCGAACACATCATGTTGGTGGATTTGGCGCGCAATGACCTGGGACGTCATGCGGTGAATGTAGAGGTGAAAAAATTCAAAGAAGTTCATTTTTATAGCCACGTGATCCACTTGGTATCGAATGTCCACGGCGAGTTGCCGGCGGATGCCAATCCGGTGCAAATATTTGGCGATACCTTCCCAGCAGGTACGCTCTCGGGAGCACCCAAGTACAAAGCCATCGAACTCATCAACCATTACGAAAACCAAAATCGTGCCTTTTATGGCGGTTCTTTGGGGTGTATCGGGTTCAATGGCGAGATCAACCAGGCCATTGTGATCCGCTCGTTTTTGAGTATGGACAACACGCTTTATTACCAAGCTGGTGCCGGTATTGTGGCTGCTAGCGACGAAGCGAGCGAATTGCAAGAAGTGAATAATAAATTAGGCGCGCTTAAAAAGGCCTTATCTGAAGCTGAAAAAATTTAATGTCCCATGAAATTACTTGTTCTCGATAACTACGATTCCTTTACCTACAATCTGGTCCAGTACATCCAGGAAATTTTGGGCCACAGCATTGAGGTGCGCCGCAACGATGCCATCAGCTTAGACGCGGTGGAGGACTTTGATGTGATTGTGCTTTCTCCTGGGCCGGGTTTGCCGGCGGATGCAGGGATCATGCCAGCGCTGATCAAACGCTATGCACCTACCAAGTCGATCTTGGGCGTTTGTTTGGGTCATCAAGCCATCGGCGAAGCATTTGGTGCTACATTGAACAACTTAGCTAATGTTTATCATGGGGTGTCTACGCCGATCCAACAACTGGGGGATGATGGCGGATTTTTTGCCGAATTGGATCCAGTGTTTGAAGCGGGGCGTTACCATTCTTGGGTGGTCAATAGAGCCAGCGTGCCGGCGGAGTTGATCCTCACTGCAGAAGATGAGAAGGGCGAAATCATGGCCATGCGGCACCGAGAGTATGCGGTGTACGGCGTGCAGTTTCACCCAGAATCGGTGATGACACCGGATGGAAAACGGATGTTGAAGAATTTTTTGGCGCTCTGTGCCGCGCGTATTCCTGAACTGGCTTTGAGCTAATCCAATTTATGTCAACTCAATGAAAAATATTCTAACTCGACTTTACGACCACGATCAACTCAACCGCGAAGAGGCCAAACAGGTGTTGTTGCAAATTGCCACTGGTGCTTTTAACGATATTCAGTTGGCGGCTTTTACCACAGTGTATAACTTACGCCCGATCAGTCTTTCGGAGTTGCAGGGCTTTCGGGATGCCATGCTCGAACTTTGCGTTCCCTTGGATTTGGAAGGCCGCCCCACCATTGACATCGTGGGTACAGGTGGCGATGGAAAAAATACCTTTAACATTTCTACCCTGTCCTGTGTGGTGGTGGCTGGAGCTGGTTATTTGGTGAGCAAACACGGCAGTTATGGCGTGTCCTCGGCGGTGGGTTCTTCGGATGTGTTGATCCAACTGGGGTACGAGTTTACCAATGACCAGGATACTTTGCGCAAGCAACTGGACGAAGCGGGAATTTGTTTTTTGCATGCACCGCTATTTCACCCGGCCCTCAAGGCGGTAGTTCCGGTGCGGCGACAGTTGGGCACCAAGACTTTTTTCAACATCTTGGGGCCTTTGGTCAATCCGGTACAACCAAAATATCAGCTTTTCGGTACCTTTAGCATGGAGTTGTTGCGGATGTACCAATACATCATGCAGCAAAGTGGTCGGCGATTTGCCATTGTTTATGCTTTGGATGGCTACGATGAAATCTCCTTGACCAGCGATTTTAAATGGGTCAGTAACGACAGCGAACGCATTTGGTCGCCTACCGAATTGGGTTTGAAACAATTGAAGCAATCGGATCTGGACGGCGGCGAAACACCGGAGGAGGCAGCACGTATTTTTTGGAAAGTATTGCAAAACACCGCTTCACCTGAACAAAAGGACGTTGTCACCGTTAATGCCGGGATGGCCATCAATGTGATCAAACCTGAGCAAAGTGTGGAAGATTGCTTGGCGGAAGCGCGCGAAAGCATCGAAAGTGGAAAAGCTTTAGCGAAGTTGAAAAAATTGGTAAATCCCTAAAGAACCAGCAATGAATACACTCGATAAAATCGTAGCACGTAAACACGAGGAAGTGGCGCACAACCTGACGGCTCATCCCATCAGCGAATTGGAGCACAGCTCTTTTTTTAACCGCACGCCTTTGTCGCTCAGGGAGTTTTTGCTGCGCAAAGACAAATCGGGCATCATCACCGAGTTCAAACGCCGCTCGCCTTCCAGGGGGGACATCAACGTGCTGGCCAATGTCGTTGAAGTGACCAAAGGCTATGCTGCTGCTGGTGCTTCAGGGTTATCGATCCTGACCGATGAACATTTTTTTGGCGGAAAAAACGCTGATTTGACAGCAGCGCGGATGGAAAACGACATTCCAATTTTGCGCAAGGACTTCATCATCCACGATTATCAGGTGTTGGAAGCCAAGTCCATTGGCGCGGACGTCATTTTGTTGATCGCCGAATGTTTGGAAAAAAATGAAGTTAAGCACCTGGCAAAAATGGCGAAATCCCTGGGTTTGGAAGTCTTGTTGGAAGTCCATTCTGCCGATCAACTCGAAAAACTCAATGAATACGTCGATATACTCGGCATCAACAACCGTAACCTCAAGGATTTTACAGTGAGCATTCAAACTTCTTTGGATCTTTTTCCGCTAATCCCCAACGAGTTTTTGAAAATATCGGAAAGTGGTATCAACGACCCCCAGGTAGTGGTGCAACTCAAAGAAGCCGGTTTTCAAGGTTTTTTGATGGGCGAACATTTTATGAATACCGCTTCTCCGCACCTGGCTGTCGAAGCGTTTATCCAAAAAATCGAGCAATTGGAGGACTACTTTAAAAATGCAATAGCTTAACTACCATGCGAATAAAAGTATGCGGCACGCGCAACCCTGAGAACATCGAAGCGCTGAGCAAGCTGCCTCTGGATTTCATCGGTTTTATTTTTTACCCCAAATCACCGAGGTACGCGGGGCAAAAAAAGTTGGAACAGTGGATGTCCAAACAAGGGATAGAACTGCTGGGTAGCATCGCCAAAGTAGGCGTGTTTGTCAACGCTGAAATTGAGGAGGTGGTCAACCGCATCCACGATTTTGAATTGGATTTTATACAATTGCACGGAACAGAAAGCCCGGAATATTGTAAGGAGTTGTTTGATCTATGGGGCTTCAGTTCGATTCGTCGGGCCAGCATCATCAAAGCTTTTTCAATTGATGAAAATTTTGATTTTGCCAGCACCGCGCCTTATACATCCTATTGCAAATATTTTCTCTTTGATACCAAGGGCGCCTCTTTTGGTGGTAATGGTACGCCATTTGACTGGCATTTGCTGGACAACTACCAGGGTGTTACCCCATTTTTCCTGAGTGGAGGAATAGGGCCTGAATCGGTAACAGCGATCCGCGAGGTTCAGCACCCACAGTTGGTAGGCATCGACATCAACAGCAAGTTTGAAACCGAGCCTGGTGAAAAAGATGTGGCTTTGATCAGCGAATTTTTACAAGAAATCAATAATTGAATACTTTCCCAAGTCCAAAAAATAAAAAAAATGGTTGCAGTTAACGAACAAGGCTATTACGGAGAATTTGGCGGCGCGTTCATCCCCGAGATGTTGTACCCCAATGTAGAAGAACTTCGTCAAAACTATTTATCGATCATGCAGGAACCGGAATTTCAACGCGAATTCCAATCCCTGTTGCGCGATTTTGTGGGTCGGCCTACGCCATTGTACTTGGCCAAGCGCTTATCGCAAAAATACAATACCACCATCTACCTCAAACGCGAGGATTTGTGTCATACTGGCGCACACAAAGTCAACAACACCGTTGGTCAAATCCTGGTGGCCAAGCGCTTGGGCAAAACCCGCATCATCGCAGAAACTGGCGCTGGTCAGCACGGCGTAGCCACAGCTACGGTTTGTGCATTGATGGGCATGCCTTGCATCGTATACATGGGTTCGGTCGACATTGAGCGGCAAGCGCCCAACGTTGCACGCATGCGGATGCTCGGCGCGGAGGTGCGTCCGGCCACCAGCGGCAGCCAAACCCTCAAAGACGCCACTAATGAAGCCATCCGCGACTGGATCAACAATCCCGTGGATACACATTACATCATTGGTTCGGTAGTGGGGCCGCACCCTTATCCCGACATGGTGGCACGTTTTCAATCCGTGATCAGCGAAGAAATCCAGTGGCAGTTGGAAGCTGCTACCGGGAAAAGTTCGCCCGATGCAGTCATCGCCTGCGTAGGTGGAGGAAGCAATGCAGCAGGTACTTTTTACCATTTTTTGAACGACGAAAACGTGCGTTTGATCGCTGTAGAAGCGGGAGGCGAAGGCATCCACTCCGGCAAATCAGCCGCTACCAGCGTATTGGGAACCAAAGGCGTCATCCACGGCAGCCGCACCCTGTTGATGCAAACGGCAGATGGACAAATCGTAGAGCCGCACTCGATTTCCGCAGGTTTGGATTATCCCGGCATTGGCCCCTTGCATGCGCACCTGATCTCCACCGGTAGAGCTGAAGCGGTGGCCATCACTGACGATGAAGCTCTGGAAGCAGCCTATGATCTTTCGCGCAACGAAGGCATAATTCCAGCTTTAGAGACTGCCCACGCATTTGCTGCCCTGGACAAATTGAGCTTTAAGTCAAGCGATGTCGTGGTGATCGGACTTTCCGGTCGGGGCGACAAAGACCTATCGACTTACATCAAGCATTTTGAACGCTTCAACCCGTAAACCATGAACCGGATTACCAAACTGTTTGCGGAAAAACCGCAGGACATCCTCAATATCTATTTTACGGCCGGTTATCCACATTTGGAAGATACGGAGACCCTTATTTTGGCGCTGGCTGAAGCTGGAGCCGACTTGATCGAATTGGGTATGCCTTACTCCGATCCTTTGGCCGATGGGCCCACCATCCAAGAAAGCGGGATGCAGGCCTTGCAAAACGGCATGACTCTGCACCAGCTTTTTGACCAAATAGCGCGGGTACGCCAAAAAACCGAAGTGCCTCTGGTGATGATGGGTTATTTCAATCAGGTGATGCAATACGGCGAAGCAGCTTTTTTCAAAAAAGCCGCCTCTGTTGGCGTCGATGGCTTGATTTTACCCGATCTTCCGCTTTTTGAATACGAACAATTTTATCAAAAAATGGCGGCGGAAAACGGGTTGACGATCAGTTTTTTGATCACCCCACAAACCACCGAAGCGCGCATTCGCAAAGTAGACGAGTTGTCGAGCGGTTTTATCTACATGGTGTCCAGCTCTTCAATTACTGGTGCCAAAGCCGACATCACCCAAACGCAGCGTGATTATTTTGAACGCATCAACCACATGGCTTTGCGCAATCCCCGATTGATCGGTTTTGGTATTTCCAATCACGAAACCTTTTCCGAAGCTTGTCAGTTTGCCAATGGAGCCATTATCGGTAGCGCGTTCATCAAAGCCTTGAAAGATAGCCCCGATGTGCGTAAAACGACCCTTGATTTCGTCAAAATGGTGCGTAGTGCCGAAGTCGAAGTTTAGGTTTTTTTACTACATTTGTGGGTTCAAGTGCGACGGGATTGGATTATTCTCAAGTCCTTTCGCCACAAACACAATGCTTGAAGGTGAAATTACAATACGATGCAATCCGAGGAAAACCAAGAACTAGATAAT
This sequence comes from Chitinophagales bacterium, assembly GCA_038240665.1. Classification (GTDB taxonomy): domain Bacteria; phylum Bacteroidota; class Bacteroidia; order Chitinophagales; family Saprospiraceae; genus Haliscomenobacter. The sequence goes on from JBBRGN010000063.1 coordinate 5,786, forward strand.
ACAAATGCCAATGATGCTGATGATCTGTATGATTATCAGCAGATTGTCATTGATCCCAAGCAATCGTCGGTGCGGATCGATAAGTTTTTGAATGATCGCTTGGGAGAGGTTGTTTCGCGTAACCGCATTCAAAATGCCATAAAAGCTGGATCGATTTTGGTCAACGACCAAGAAATCAAAGCCAATTTTAAGATTAAACCCGGCCAGGTCATCACCATGATCATCCCCAAAGGGCCTACGGAAGACTTTCACCTGATTCCGCAAAACATACCTCTCGAGATCATTTACGAAGATGAAGACTTGCTGGTACTCAACAAACCTGCGGGTTTGGTGGTGCATCCTGGGGTAGGGCATCGGAAGGGCACCTTGGTCAATGCCCTGGCGTACCATTTCAAACTTGATCAAAAAGCACTGGACAATACCAATTTTCAGAGTAGGGTAGGGCTGGTTCACCGCATTGATAAAAACACCTCGGGATTGGTGGTGGTGGCAAAAAATGAGTTTGCGTTGAGCCATTTGGCCAAACAGTTTTATTACCACACCATCGAACGCACGTACCATGCGTTGGTATGGGGCGAACCAGAGGCTGATTTTGGTACCATCAACGGACACGTGGGCAGGCATCCCCGGTTTCGACAAGAGTTCACCGTTTTTCCAGAAGGAGAAAGTGGTAAATGGGCGGTAACACATTACGAAGTCCTGGAACGGTTGTATTATGTTAGTTTGGTCAAATGCAATTTGGAAACTGGGCGTACTCATCAGATTCGGGTACACATGAAACACCTTGGCCATCCGCTTTTCAATGATGAAAAATACGGGGGTAGCGAGATCCGCCGCGGTACCGTTTTTAGCAAATACAAAATATTTGTCGATCGCATGTTTTACGAAATCAACCGACATGCGCTACACGCCAAATCCCTGGGTTTTGTGCATCCCACCAAGGGTGAGTTTATGCAATTTGAGTCAGAATTACCAGCAGATTTTACCGCAGCCTTGGAAGGTTGGCGAGAATACGTGGAAGGCCGAAAATCATCGTTATCGAATAGATTAATATGAAACCAGAAGAAGAAGACCTTTTTGTACAAGCGACCCGTAATTGGTTGGAGCGGATTGTGATTGGATTGAACGTATGCCCATTTGCCAAGCGCCCGTATACCCGGGAGCTGATCCGATATGTGGTCGTTCCTACGGAGTTGACGAAAAGTTTGAGTGAAAGTTTAAAGCAAGAATTGACGTTTTTGGCACAAACCGACCCCGAAGAAGTAGAAACCACGCTTTTGATACACCCTTATTGTTTGCTGGATTTTGAAGATTACAACGAATACCTAGAGCAAGCCGATGAGATTTTAGTTGATTTGGAACTAGAAGGAGAATTTCAAATCGCTTCTTTTCATCCGGCCTATCAATTTGCCGATACCGACAAAGAGGATCCAGAAAATTACACGAATCGTTCGCCGTATCCGATGCTGCATTTGTTGCGTGAAGAAAGCGTAAGTTGGGCCGTAGACACATTTCCTGATTCTGAGTCCATACCCGAAAAAAACATCGCCACCATGAACCGCTTGGGTTTGGAAGGCATTCGCAAGATCATGATGAATGAAAAGTGAGGAGGGATGTATAGATTGTAAAAACAACGCACATACTAAGCCAAATTCTCCTCCATCCACTCCATAATGTTTTTCGTAGCGCTGGAAAAATTCACGCCTACGCCAATCACCTTTTTGCCTTTTTCCCAATAGGCCTGATAATACTTTTTGCTTTTGATTTGCCCCAGTGCAATGGCGGCGCTTTTGTCTAGTTTGTACTCCAGAATGTAGAGATGGGTATCGGTTTCCACCAGCGTATCCACCCGACCATCACTGATACACACCTCGCTGTGGATGCGGATGCCAAGGTAAGAAAGCAACAAGTGGATGGCGGCGTGGAAGAACTTCTCCGGGTATTTTTCGTGCAAAAAATAGGGTAGTTCTTTGAAAACCCCTTGCAAGATGCGGATCACCTGCTCCAGGTCATTCGCTCTGAAAGCATTGCGGATGCCGGATGATCAGGGAAGCCGACAACTCGGCGTCCACTCCTACGAATGCTTCGATGAGAATCTCCAACATCGAGTCACGTACCCCTCCTTGTTGGGGTAATCGAGTTGAATGAGACCATCCTCGTCTTTTTCCAGAATGGTTAGGTAGCCAGTTTGAAACAAGATGGCGATGGGTTTGAGTCGATCAAGCTCAAAACTTTCAAAACCGGAGGGGTTGATTGGTGGAAAATGTAAGTCGTAGATGCCCTCTTTTTTGAGTAAATTGATCAGAAAAGTAGGGGTTCCAGTAGCAAACCAGAAGTTCTTGAATTCCTTTTCGGTGAAGAATAAATTGCAAGATACCGGATTGTATACTGTTTCGGCATTGGTATGGAACCGGTAGCCATTGTACCACTCTTTCATTTGATCCAATAGCGCGGTATGACTCAAATTTAGATTACTTGCGGCAAGCCCTAGCTCATCAACGAAATTACTTTCCAACTCGGTTTGGGTATAGCCAGCATGGTAGCAAAGCGGGCATCCATGCTCAAGTCTCGGAGGTTGTTGAGGCCAGAAAAGATCCCCACCTTGGAAAATTTGCTTACTCCGGTGAGGAATACCAGTTCAATATAGGCATCAACATCTTTTAAAACCGTATAAAACTCTTTAAGGATCTCTCGATTTTGGTAGGCTTTTTCAATCTCTTTTCCCAGATAATTGACAATTGGTGCATCGTATTCATCTATCAACACCACCACATTGCCTTCCGGTGCAAGCTTCACGATGAGCTCTTTGAATTTACTGGCGATCCCCTCATTCTCAAGTGTGATATTGAACGCTTTAGCTAGGTTGTTCAACTCTTGTTCGAGTGCTGCAGCCAGTCCCAGACTTTGATACCCTATCGCCGTAAATGAAATTCGAATCACGGGATGCTTGCGGTTCCAGTCCCACTTGTCCTCAATCCATAAGCCTTTGAACAGTTCCTTGCTACCGCTGTAGAGCTCTTGCAGCGTTGAAATAGTGATTGACTTGCCAAAACGGCGGGGGCGAGATAAAAAATAAGCTCCAGGATTTTGGCAAATCTGGTTTATGTATTCCGTTTTGTCGATGTATTTGAAATCGTTTTCGATAATTTTTCGAAAATCCTGTAACCCTAATGGTAATCTTTTAAGCATGTGTGGTGTTCTGCTGATCGGAAATAAAGATACAAAATTCGTTGGATTGACAAGGTGCCGTTGAGCAAAGCCGGGGATTGGCTATCTTTTCAACTAATAAGAAGATGGGGTTATTAACTAATTGATATTCAAAACAATAGAGTAAAAGGGAGATTCGACTTGATAAAATCCCTGTTTTTTAAAAAAACTTAAAATATAGAGGGCTCAATAAATCATTTTGTTTTTGAAGATATTTACTTGATTGATGTGTAATAAAGCACTTAGATAGAACTTATCCATGGCGTACATAGCATATTTAAGAATGTTAAATGTTTCGTTTACATAAAGATGTAGTTTGGTCAAAAAAGTTATGTGTTTGTTTTAAAAATTGAAACCCTCGGAAACAACTGTCGTAAATAATAAGATTGGTTAAATATTAAGTTGAACTGCCTGCCCAAAACAGGTTTACTTGGAGTATACTTTTTACCGAGTGAACCTGATTTGGAGGTATTATTAAAATTCTCGTTAAGTTCATTAGTACGCTTATGAAAAATTACTTACACCTTTCTCCATTGGCTAAAGCATTTTTTTTAGCTATTCTCCTTTTTTTAGGTTGCTTCAACAACTCTGTTGCTCAACGAAAATCAAAAGGAGTATTGCCAGCCGATAAAATTGAAGGCCTACAAGCCTCAGAAGGTAGCAACTTCGTGTCTGTCCTGCAACCCAAAGTCAAATTCCGTAAAAATATTTTCGAACGCCTTCGGGAAACTTTTTCCAAAAAGAAGGAAGCGGAGGAAGGCGAAGAAGACGAGGATGACATGCGTACTGATCGCCCAGATCTGGCAGCAGAGCAAGAATTTCGCTTGACCCGCGACCCCAAGCTGGGTTATGTTCCTACCGAACGCTTGAAAATAGTTAGAGACCGCATGCGTCAACAAAGAGCGCAAAACCTCCAAAGTGCTTTTGTCCAAGCCTTACCATCGGCACAAAACTGGACGGAAAGAGGTCCTTCCAATATCGGAGGTAGAACAAGAGCCTTGATGTTTGACCCCAATGATGCCACTAAGAAAAAAGTATGGGCTGGCGGCGCTGGAGGAGGTTTATGGTACACCAACGACATTACAGTGGCTTCCCCAAGCTGGATCAATGTAGGAGATGTATGGGCTAATATGGCCATTTCATGTATCGCTTATAATCCGGCAAATACCCAAGAATATTATGCTGGAACTGGCGAAGGCTGGTACAATGGCGATGCCATTCGGGGCGCAGGTATTTGGAAAACCACCGACGGTGGCAGTACTTGGACGCAGCTTTCGGCTATTGCTACCGATATTAATTTTGACTACGTTCAAAAAATCGTAGTTACCTCGAACGGTACGGTTTTTGCAGCTACCAGAAGTCGCTATTGCAACCGTGGCGGCGTCTATAAATCAACCAATGGCGGAACCAGTTGGACCTTATCTTTTGGAACCCAGGGAACCAGTTGTTCAAACTCCAATAGCTCCGCTGCCGATTTGGAATTAGGCTCAGATGGAACCATCTACGCTACCCTCGGGATCTTCAGTTTGGGAGGCATTTACAAATCCACCGATGTGGGCGCTACCTGGACCCAATTGAATACCGGATCAAATGGCTTTCCTACCACGGGTTTTTACCGCATCGAGTTGGCTGTTGCTCCATCTGATCCCAATCGCTTGTACGCCATGGCGCACAACTCCTCTACCAATGCATTGTTGAATATTTATACCTCCGCCAACAAAGGCAGTACTTGGACGACTTGTACCTTGCCTTCTTGGGTGGATCAAAGTTGTTCCTCTCCAAGTACCGACATGACCCGCACTCAAGCTTGGTACGACTTAATCATGGCTGTTGACCCCAATACCCCTAGTACCTTGATTGTAGGAGGAGTAGACCTGCTGAAAAGCACTGATAGCGGTACTACCTGGACGCAAATCTCCAGTTGGGCAGGCGCTTGTTCTCGACAGTATGTACATGCAGATCAACATGCCATCGTTTACCAACCTGGTTCTTCCACTATGGCTATTTTTGGTAACGATGGAGGCGTTTTTTACAGTGCCAATGCCAACGCTACCATTCCGACTATTAGCGGAAAAAATTCAGGATACAATGTCACCCAATATTATGCTTGCGCCATCCACCCTACGGCGGGGCAAAATTATTACTTAGCAGGGGCTCAAGACAACGGTACACATATTTTAAATGCGCCCGGTATCAATGTTGCTTCGACGGCAACCGGTGGTGATGGGGCCTACTGTTTTATTGATCAGACCAATCCGAGTTACCAGATCAGTTCTTATGTGTACAATAATTTTTATTTAACTACCAATAACTGGGCAACAACCAGATCACTTTCTTCGAGTTCTACGGGAGATTTTATCAACCCAGCTGACTACGATGACACCAATCATATTTTGTACTCTTCGTATTCTACTACCCAGCTACAAAGGGTAAGCGGCATCACGGGTACACCTGCCAGTCCGGTGCAAATTACGATCACCGGAATGACCTCAAAGGCGGGAAACATCCGTATATCTCCATATGCGCCTACGGGCACAACCACCCTGTTTGTAGGTACCCAGAACTCTAAGTTGTTCAAAGTTACCAACGCGCACAGTACGCCTACCGTGACCGATATCAGCAGCGCTGCTTTTCCGGCAGGAGCAAGTATCTCCTGTGTAGAAATTGGCGCTACCGAAAATGATTTACTGGTTACGTTTTACAATTATGGCGTAATTTCTGTTTGGAGGACCACCGACGGCGGCGTCACCTGGTTAAATAAAGAAGGCAACCTTCCTGATATGCCTATTCGTTGGGCCTTGTACAACCCCAACAATAGAAACGAAGTACTGCTGGCTACCGAACTTGGCGTATGGTCAACTTCTGATATCACTGCTCCTAGCCCCAGTTGGATTGCTGATAACAGCATGGCCAATGTCCGGGTAGACATGTTACAAATCAGAAGTTCTGATAAACAAGTGGTGGCTGCTACTCACGGTCGTGGACTTTTTACAGCCAGCATCAATTGTGAATCTCCAGTAATTGTTACCGCACCAACTGGTCCGACAGCAACTTGTACGGGAGTAGGAATACAGACCTTAAGCGTATCGGCAACGGGTACCAGTTTGACGTACAGCTGGAGAAAAGCTGGGGTTACCCTTACCGATGGCGGGGTAGTCAGTGGATCAGCCACAGCTACCTTGACGCTGACCAATCCTACTACCGCTGATGCAGGAAGTTATGATGTGGTAGTAACGAATCTAAATTGCGCCAGCCTAACGCCAGCTGCGGTAAGCGTAACCGTAAATCCTGCGCCAAGCATCACGATTGCGACTACATCCTCGGCGGTCTACACCAGCGCAAGCGGTCAAACCTCAACCTTAGCCTACAGCGCCACTACCGGTTCACCAACCACCTACAGCATTGTTTGGAATGCAACGCCAGTAAATAATTTTGCCAATGTTACCAATTCAGGCTTACCTGCTAGCCCCATCAACATCGGCGTTCCTGGGAACACTGCTTCAGGTACTTACACTGGTAGCTTAACGGTAAAAAACATCAACGGCTGTACCAGTTCGACTGGCAATTTTACCTTTACGGTCAATGACGTGCCTACGATAACCACCGGTACAGTAAGTACCTCGATATGCGCCGGGACAGCGGTTAGTGTTCCCTTCTTTATCACCAGTACATTTGTAGCTGGAAACGTCTTTACCGCTCAATTGAGCGATGCGGTAGGATCGTTTGTAAGCCCCGTCACAATTGGTACGCTGACTTCTGCTACCGCGGGTACGATCAGCGCGTTGATCCCATCCGGGACTACACCAGGAAATGCCTACCAGATCAGAGTAGTCAGTAGTACCCCAGCAGTGACTGGTATTCAAAACAGCGCAACCATTACCATCAATTCCGCGCCATCGGCCAACGCTGGAAGCGCCATTGCGGTTTGCCAATCAGCCAGCCCATCAGCGATTTCCTTAAGCGGCGCTAGCATTGGGGGTATAGCTACGATGGGAACTTGGTCAATCACTACTGGAACCGGCACCTTAAGCAGCACAGCCGCTACCGCAAACCCTGCCGCTATAACTTACACCCCTGCTGCCAACGCCACTGGAACGGTGGTACTGACCCTTACTACGGATGGCGGAGCCGGTTGTCCAGCGGCAACATCAACGAAAATCATTACCATCAATGCCACGCCAACTGCTGTTGCTGGTAATGCCATGAATACCTGTCAATCGACTAGCCCAACAGCGATAACCTTAAGTGGGGCAAGTGTGGGTGGTAGTGCTACAACGGGAGCTTGGTCGATTGCCACTGGCGGCGGAGCTTTAAGCAGTTTAGCTCAAAGTACCAATCCTGCCGCTGTAACTTATACCCCTGCAGCCAACGCTACCGGAGCAGTAACCCTAACCCTAACCACCAATGCTGGCATAGGTTGTAGCGCGGTAACGGCTTCAAAAACCATTACCATCAATGTTACGCCAAGCATCACGGCCGCTGCAACCGCGACGGCAGTCTATGCCAGCGCCAGTAGTCAAACGACTACTTTGAGTTACAGCGCAACCAGTGGTTCGCCATCGACCTATAGCATCGCTTGGAATTCATCACCAGCCAATAGTTTTGCCGCAGTAAACAATGCCGCTTTGGTACTTAGTCCATTAAGCATCACTATCCCTGCCAATACTGCAGTTGGCGTTTACACTGGAACCTTGACCGTAAAAACTGTCGATGGCTGTACCAGCGCTTCCACCTCATTTACCCTGATGGTAAATGCTGTACCGACAATTGCTACTGGAACAATTGCCGCAACCATTTGTGCGGGTAGTACCATCAGTGTACCCTATACCATAACGGGAACTTTTTCTGCTGGAAATGCTTTTATCGCCCAATTGAGCAATGCAACTGGCTCATTCACTACACCTACAGCAATTGGAACCTTATCTTCAATCCTAGCTGGTACGATTAGCACCATCATACCCGCCAATACGGCATCAGGAACTGCTTATCGCATCCGAGTGATCAGTACCACTCCAGCAGTTGTAGGTGCACAGAATGCAACGGCTATTGCCATCAACGCCATTCCAAGCGCCATCGCTGGAGGCCCCAATACCGTTTGTCAATCGTCTACGTCCACGGCAATAACCCTAAGTGGAGCAAGTGTAGGAGGTAGTGCTATCACTGGTGCTTGGTCGATAACTTCGGGTGGAGGCACTTTAAGTTCCACCCTCCAAACAGCAATCCCTGGTAATGTAAGGTATACACCGGCTACCAATGCCAGTGGAACCATCACCCTTACCTTGACTTCAAATGCCGGTGCAGGGTGTACAACTGCCACCGCCACCCGAACGATCAATATCATTCCATTACCAACCATCACTACCGCGACTACCGCAGCTGCAGTATGTGTGAACTCAAGCAGTCAAACTACAACTTTGAGTTATAGCGCGACTACCAGTTCGCCTACGACTTACAGCATCACTTGGAACGCAACACCTACCAATAGTTTTGTAGCAGTTCTCAATGCTGCGTTGCCAAATAGTATAATCCCAATAACAGTACCTTCAAACACCTTAGCAGGCAATTATACGGGTACGATTACGGTGAAGAATGCCAATGGTTGCGGCAGTTCGTCAAAAACCTTTACCTTAAGAGTTAATGCGTTGCCTAATGTCACCTTGTCGACTTCAACAACTGCGGTTTGTGCCAGCGCCAGCGCTCAAACGGCCCCACTGACTTATAGTGCTTCAACGGGCACACCAACGACTTATAGCATTGTCTGGACGGCCACACCTAGCAACAGCTTTTCAGCTGTTACCAATGCTACCCTGACAACCAGTCCGATCGGTATAACCGTACCAGCGAATACCGCTCCAGGTACCTATACGGGTACGCTTACCGTGAAAAATGCCAATGGCTGCGTAAGTACGGCAAAGAACTTTACCGTACCGGTCAATGCGTTGCCAACTATTACTCCAGCGGCGACGGCAACTTCCCTGTGTGCGAGTACCAGCGCGCAAACTTCGTCATTGACTTATAGCGCAACGACAGGTACGCCCACAACCTACAGCATCGCATGGAATGCAGCACCGACCAATTCCTTTGTAGCAGTAAATAATGCCACCTTATTGGCGAATGCCATCAGCTTTACCGTCCCTGCAAATACGGCGGCGGATACCTATACTGGCACACTTACCGTGAGAAATGCCAACAGTTGTACCAGTCTAGGGACTACCTTCACGATTACAATAAATCCTTTGCCTAGCATCACCGCGGCTACAGCAGCAGTAGGGGCGTGCTTGAGCTCGAGCAGCCAAGTAGCTGTGTTGAACTATAGTGCTACGACCAATTCGCCCATAACCTATGGCATTACTTGGAATGCTACGCCAAACAATAGTTTTAGCACAGTAAGCAATGCAACATTACTGGCCAATACCATCAACATTACGGTTCCTGCCAATGCCGCTTTAGGAACTTATACCGGAAATTTGACCGTGAGGAATGCCAATGGCTGCGCCAGTACGGTTAAAACCTTCACCCTGCCAGTAAATGCTTTGCCAACCATTACTTCAGCTGCAACAGCGGCGGCAGTGTGTGCCAGCGCCAGCGCTCAAACGACTCCACTGACTTATAGCGCTTCAACAGGTACACCAACGACTTATAGCATTATCTGGACGGCTACACCTAGCAACAGCTTTTCTACTGTTACCAATGCTACCCTGACAACCAGTCCAATCAGTATAACCGTACCAGCGAATACTGCTCCAGGTACGTATACGGGTACGCTGCGCGTGAAAAACGCCAATGGTTGTGAAAGTGCTGCAAAAACCTTTACTCTGGTAGTAAATCCATTGATCAGCATTACTTCGGCAGCAGCTACTTCGGATGTCAATGCGAGCTCCAGCGTTCAAACCACGCCACTGACTTACAGCGCTACTACGGGCACGCCAACTACTTTTAGCATCGGTTGGAATGCCTCGCCAGTCAATGGTTTTGTCAATGTCACCAACGCGGCGCTACCGCTTAGTCCCATCAACATTACTGTACCGGCCAACACCGCTGGAGGTACCTACATTGGAAACTTGACGGTAAAAAATGCCGGGGGATGTATAAGCGCAGCATCGGCATTTTCAGTTACGGTAATTGGTTTAGCAGCGATTGCTAGTAACAGTAAGGGAGATGTGGGCAACTACACCGGGTTTTCGTTGAACAATGGCAATCCGCCCATTTCCTTGGATCATGCAGAACTATTGCAAAACGTTCCCAATCCATTTAATGATCAGACCCAGATTGGTTTCTATCTACCCACTGCGAGCGATGGCCATCTGACCATCCGCGATGAAAAGGGTTCGATTATTTATCGTTTAAAAACCAGTTACAACCAAGGCTGGAATCAAGTGACGATCAAAAATAGTGAATTGAAAGCCATCGGGGTATTGTATTATACCTTGGATACGCCGGAATACACAGCTACTAAGAAAATGGTGTTGTTCAATAGGTAAGTAAACATTGGATTAATATGAAATAGGAAAGGGTCAAGTAATTTATTGTTGCTTGGCCCTTTTTTGGTGTTTAACGTGAGTTCTGAATTATTTCTACTGCTTAAACAAATAGATGCAACTTCCCTGGTTTCTTGTGAATTTAAAACGTACTTAGATAATCATAAAGCTGGTGCGAGGGTAGACAGTTTGTCGGCCGTAACCCGATTGCATCCCCCAAAATAAGCTTCCATCAAGTAAAAAATCTCTATTTTTGATTTCAATCGCTAGTCTCTATCCAACTCTAATGATACCATTTCATCAGGACTTGGACATGGGGTGGTTTCTAAAAAGATGAAGTGCTTATGGAGGCGCTATTAAGCAGTCCCTCAAGCCCGCTGGGGTTCCTTGGGAACAGCATCTTTGTAGCAGCGTTGTCACGATCACACACCCGTTCCTTAGGAATGGCATCTTTAATCCTTAAAAATCAAAACGCTATGCCCAATACATACACACAACTCTACACCCATTTGGTTTTTGCGGTGAAAAACCGCCAGGCGCTGATCGAACCAAAATTCCGGGAAGAAATTGAGCGGTATATGACCGGCATTTTACAGAATAAAAAACATAAACTCCTCGCCATTTACCTCATGACCGACCATGCACACATTTTAATCGGTACAAATCCTGCTATTTCCCTTTCCGACACTGTGCAGGTTTTGAAAATCGAAACTACCAATTTTATTAAGGAAAAATGCTTTACGCCGGTCCGTTTCAATTGGCAGGAAGGTTTTGGGGCGTTTTCTCATTCCCGTAATGAGTTGGACAACGTGGTAAAATACATTTTGAACCAACCGGAGCATCATCGAAAAGCGACATTCCAGGATGAATACATCGCCCTTTTACAGCGATATGAAATTGATTATAAGGATGAATATTTGTTCGATTTTTTCGAGCATTGAGATACCGCTGCTACAAAGATGCCGTTCCTCTGGAACGGGTGTATCCTGGTGGTGCTGCTACAAAGATGCCGTTCTTCTGGAACGGGTGTATCCTGGTGGCGCTGCTACAAAGATGCCGTTCCTCTGGAACGGGTGTATCCTGGTGGCGCTGCTACAAAGATGCCGTTCCTCTGGAACGGGTGTATCGTGGTGGCGCTGCTACAAAGATGCCGTTCCTCTGGGGAACGGGGTGCTTCGGGGATGCCAATTTCCGAAGTAAGAATGCATTTATTTTCAAACGCTCAGTAGGGTCATCTTAGTAAATCAAAACCCCTGAAAAATGGGGATTCTCGATTCTAGTTCCAAGTCGAAATGATGCGTGTACATTGTAAATCGGAAATCGCTTACATTTAATTATTTGTTTGAGTCTTCCCTATAAAACATCCTCCCAAAAAAAATCCCGAATCTTGAAAGAACTTCAAAATTCGGGATTACTATTTTTAAAATTATAAGTTTTACACTTCCGCTAAATTCAAAGGTAATTTCCGCAAACGCTTGCCAGTAGCTGCAAAGATGGCATTGCACAACGCGGGAGCTACCGGAGGTAAACCAGGTTCGCCAACGCCGCCAGGCTTTGCCTCGCTGTTGACGATGTGGATCTCCATCATCGGTGCTTCGTTGATGCGCATGATCTGGTAATTGTGGTAATTGGATTGCTGCGCCATTCCTTTATCAAAAGTAATATCAGATTTCATGGCTGCAGTAAGGCCCATCACGATATTGCCTTCGGTTTGGGCTTTTACATTATCAGGGTTGACGTGGAAACCACAGTCGATGACCGAAACTACTTTTTCAATCTTTACGCCGCCGCTTGGATTTTTTGCCACCGTGATGCAACAAGCGCTGATGCTTTCAAAGCTTCTGAAAATCGCCATGCCCTTGCCTTTACCCGCTGGCAATTGCTCTTTCCAGTTGGCCTTTTCGGATAGTACTTCTAGCACTTTTCTGAAACGCTCGTCTTCCATCATCGCCAGACGGGCTTCAATGGGATCTTGCCCGGCGGCATGTGCCAATTCATCCATAAAACATTCCTGACCAAACGCAAAATTAGAAGCGTATACCGAACGCCACCATACGATGGGGATGTCGGTTTTGACGTTGGTCCAGCTGAGTTTCCAAGTGGGGATCTGGTACTTGTGGTTTTCAGCACTCAATTCTCCAGTAACCCAGTCGTCGACTTCAAAATCGGTGAGTCCTTGAAAAACCTGACCTTTTATGGATTCACCGATGGCATGGTGGTGAAAAGCGGCAATTTTTTTGCCATTCACTGCGCCCTTCATCGCACTCAACATCCCCGGACGGTAAGGGCCTTGGGTGATGTCGTCTTCGCGGGTCCAGATGACTTTGACTGGTTTTTTCAGTTCTTTTGACAAAAAACAGGCCTCCAAGAGGAAGTCGTGATAGGCTTTGCGACCAAAAGCACCGCCCAACAGCTGGACGTTGATTTTGACTTGTTCGGGTTTTACCTTCATATAACCTACTACATCCCGCAGTGCCCAGTCTGGTCCTTGAATGGGCGCCCAGATTTCAATTTCGCCGGTGTCTTTGACGTGCGCAATTGCATTTTCTGGTTCGATAGGAGCGTGTGCTAAAAAGGGAGTTTCGTAGATGGCTTCCAACTTTTTTTCAGCATGGGTGAAAGCCTGGTGCATGTCCCCTTTTTCCTCAGCATTGATCCCGTCTTGTTTGGCGGCTTCATAAGCTTTAGCAAAATAAGTAGCCGTGCTCATGGTATCGTATCCGCTGCT
>JBBRGN010000064.1:0-18619 GCA_038240665.1 Chitinophagales bacterium
CTTTATTTTTATTAACCCAATCAGCACCATCCATTTCTACAAGATTCAGTCGGGGATCATGCCCTAAGAATTGCGCGGCAATGTGTAACAATGCTGGATCGTAATCAATGGATTCCAGGGTAGAGTCGGCATCCATTCCATCTAATATCCAAGAAGTAGAAAGACCAGTTCCTGTACCTAATTCCAGGAAGCTTCCCGCAGTTTTTGACACCGCTAAAGTGCGAAGGAGAGAACAAGCCAATACATCGGAAGGCATCGTAAAACCGTTTGCTTTGGTAGCGCGGTCAATATGCTCATAAGCTTCAGGAATCCTTTTGCTGATGGTTTCAGTCATGATTGTTATCAATGTTTCCAGATTAAGGAAGAATCTACTTCAGCAAGCGAAGCTCGTCCAGTTAAAGCCATGGCCAGTTCCAATTCATTTTTAAGAATGTCCAATACCTTAGTTACTCCCTCCGCTCCTGCACTCGCCAAACCAAAACAGATGGGTTTGCCGACCAATACCGCATTGGCACCAAGAGCGATTGCTTTGAGCACATCCGTGCCGCGACGAATGCCACCATCCATCAAAATGGGAATACGGTGCTGAATTTTTTCAGCAATAAAAGGCAATGCATCAATGGTAGCTGGGGTAGTATCCAAGTTTCGGCCACCGTGATTAGAGACAATGATCCCCGAAGCGCCGATTTTTACTGCTTGTTCGGCATCAAGTGGATTGAGGATACCTTTTAGCAAAACTGGAATTTTGGTAATGGATCTCAACCATTCCATGTCTTTCCAGGTTAAAGGCTTTTTTTGATTGATTGAGCCTAACATGTAAGGCGCATTTAAATTGCTGGGTAATTTAAAATTCACCCTTTGTTGGCGATTTCTTGCTCCGCCTAAGGGGGTGTCTACGGTAATGCACAGCGCTTGGTAACCCAGAGCTTCCGCTTTTTGAACAAGATCCTTGGTGAATTCACGATCGTCGCGTACGTAAAGCTGAAACCAAAGCGGATGAGTAGCTGCTTTTTTGATCTCTTCAAGCGGGGTGGTGGTAAATGAGCTGACCACATAAACTGCAGCTGCTGCGCCAGCGCCACGTACCGTAGCCAGTTCTCCTTCCGGATGCATAATGCCATGAAAGGCCGTGGGGGCAATGAGGATAGGGTAGGCCAGCTCCTGGCCGAATAAAGTGGTACGGGTATTGATTTTGCTCACATCGTGAAGCACCGAAGTATTTAGCTTTAAGCCATCTAGGGATTGTCGATTCCAGCGAAGGGTGAATTCATCGGCGGCGCCACTGGCTACATATTCATAGGCCATTTTACTCATGTTGGCTTCGGCTATTTTTTCAAAATCATAGAGGTTAACGATTTCTGAGAGATTAGATAAGGTGTTCGATCCGGATGTTGTTATAATTTTTCCGGTTTGGCTTTTGCCTTGAGAGGGAACCAGAGAACTACCAGTTAATAGCGCAAAAAATTTAAGTAGATTCCGTCTTGAGTCTTTCATAGGGTGTTGGTGTTTAGGATTAAGGAATGAGTCGATAATATGGCAGCAAAAGAGACAAACAAAGTTGGTACCTTATTGTTGAATCATTCCTAATGATAGATATTTGTAAACGCCTTAGCGTATTTGGCAAAAATATTTTTTTACTTTATTGATCTGATTTACAACGCTAAACCAGCTTTTTTTACAGAAGATCATAAAAAAAAGCGCAAAAGTGATTTACACCCTTGCGCCCTTTTTATCTCAATTTGTTAATCCAACTGCTTATGGATTCAGTCTTTCGCCATCAAAGGCAAAACCTGAAGCTAGGAGTTTGACTTGATTGACTTTTCCATCTGAATTGCGGATGAAATGTATCGTAGCCTGTCCGGCAGCATCATATTTATCTGGTTCTGGTAGCGCCGTCAAAGGACCTTCTTGCCCGCCAGCAGAGATCAACAGCTTGCCATCTTTGGCCATGATTTCAATCATATCAAAAGGCAAGCCGGTCATTTTGTATTTACCGGTATAAACTTCTAATCCACTTGCTGCTGGGGGTGGAGTAGTCATTGTTTTGCCGATAATTGGCGTTAAATCCGCATTGTAACTGATACTTCGCAATACAAAAAGCGCTTTGCCTTTTTCTCCCTTGCTGTTTTTAAAGACGTAGTAAATGTCGTGGAAGCCTTCAGTTGGTTTTATTGGAACCAATAGGGCAGGTGGAGGTGGTGCCGTAGGGCTTGCAGCAGTAGCAGGATCAATCGCAGCAGAGGTTCCCAATAGCATCCCGGAAGGACTGTCCAAATGAATTTCGATAAAACCACCCACGGGGTTAAGTTGGGATGGCGCTGAAGCCGCAAGTCCAATTTCTACCACGCCGCTAAGGTCTATTTGCTTGTAGCCAATATAGCTGCCATCGCCTTTAGGAATAATCAAATTATTACCGCCAAATTTGAATTTGTCGACGTCTTTTTCAAAATCCGCTACCGCCAAGTCGATCGTTGGATTTTGCAGGACGTAGTTTTGCTCTGAAGTTAAGCCAGGCAATGATTTTACGCCATGATCTTTGTAGGCTGCCCGCAGCAAATACACCCCAACGCCTTTATCACGAGAAGGAATGGTGGTGGTAAAAGTCCCCTCCGCGGGTAACGTCATGGCTATTGCTGATGCATCTTCGTGGCGCAAGATATAGCGCACAATGGCTTCGGAATCATCTTTACTTAGAGCAGGGTGAGCTGCCATCGCTGCTTGTCCCCATACGCCAGTGCTGCCATTGATTACCCTTCCAGCCAATAAAGCCGTCGCATCCGCCTGACCCCGATATTTCAAGGCAATATCCCGGAAGCTCGGTCCGATCGACTTCTCGGCAGCTTTGTGACAAGCTTTACAGTCACTTCCTTCAATCAACTTGGTGGCGCGTGCAAAACGGGTATTGGAATCAGCACTACGGTGTCCTTGAGCAATGCTTACTTTATCATAACCTTCAGGAAGATAGTCGATGTTGACGGCTATTTCGGTGGGGTCAATTTTTCCATTGACAATACTACCGTCTTCTTTATCACTAACCGCTACTTTGTAAGCAATTTCCTTGTTGGGAAAAAAGAAAGTGCGGTTTCCTTTGGTCAAAGTAAAGTCGAGTTTCGGCGGCTCGTTTCCAGCAATGATTTCCATAGATCGGGTAGCCATGGCACCTTTGCCGTCATTCACCGTCAAGGTTGCCGTGTAAACTCCGGCAGTCTTTAGGGTCAATTTTGGATTGGCAGTATTGAAAGTCATCGGAACGCCGCCGCCAGCTTTTGGAGCTACTTTCCAGGCATAGGTCAATGGATCGTTGTCGTAATCTTTGGTTCCGTTTGATGACAATTGTACCGTCAGCGGAATAGAACCTGCTGGCTTATCCGCACTGATGTCAATTACCGGTTTGCGGTTACCACCATTGTATTCAATGCGAATTAAACGCGCATCGTCGTTGCCTTGAAACCACCCAGTACCATATTCCAGCATGTACAAATCGCCATCAGCGTTGAACTCCATGTCCATTGGATTACTGAATTTCTGGCTGGGCATAAAGCGTTCCATAGATACAAAATTGCCTTCCGCATCCATCGTTACAGCCATAACCCAACCGCGCATCCATTCGTACTCCAAGAATTTGCCGTGGTAGTAGTCCGGGAATGCACGTTTTGCGTTTTTGAACTCATCCGTATAATAAACCGGACCCGCCATGGCATTACGGCCGCCAGTGCCTACCAACGGGAAGTCCTTAGATTCAGCATAAGGATACCAAACAAAGGCTTTCTGTGCGGGCGGGAGTTGGTTCAAACCAGTGTTGTTCGGCGATTTGTTGATCGGAGCAGCCGGATCATACATCGGCCCCGATTTTTTGGCCTCAAAATCGTAGTAGTTGTAAGCTTTGTTATCGCCAATAAAATAAGGCCAGCCGAAATTACCGGCTTTGCGGGCTTGGCCCACTTCGTCAAAACCTTCCGGACCACGGTTCTCCACGGATTTGTTGGCATCGGGGCCTACATCTCCCCAGTAAACATAGCCCGTTTTTTTGTCGACAGATATACGGAAAGGGTTGCGGTGTCCCATGGTGTAGATCTCGGGACGAGTTTTTGGAGTGCCTTCTGGAAATAAGTTGCCATCGGGAATGGTGTAAGTACCATTGGCTTGTGGTTTGATGCGGATGATTTTTCCACGCAAGTCATTGGTATTTCCGGATGATTTCTGAGCATCCCAAGGCATACGTCCTTGGCGTTCATCAATTGGATTCAGCCCGTCAGATCCATGCGGATTGGTATTGTCGCCGGTGGAGAGGAAAAGGTTTCCTTTGGCATCAAAAGCAATTGAGCCTCCTGTATGACAACATTGTTCGCGTTGAACAGGAATTTCCAGCAGCGTTTTTTTAGATTCTAGTACCAGTTTATCACCGATCAATTCATATCGGGTAAGGATGTTTTTGGCTTCTGTACCTAGCGGAGAATAGTACAGATAAATCCAGTGATTGGTCGCAAAATTGGGATCTTTTGCCAAACCCAACAAACCATCTTCTGCTTCTGCTTGATTCCCTTTGGCATCAGGAAGGTATTTATTACTGACTGGAATCGTAGCGATGGTTTTTGATTTGCCCACTTTTGGATCAAAGATCTTTACCGCCCCCCGCCGTTGGATAAACAACACCCGATTGTTGTCGAGCATGGTCAATTCCATGGGTTCTTCCAATTTGTCTTCCAAAACCACCTTGGTAAAGCGGTTTTCTTCGGGCATCATCTTGAAATGAGCTTTGGAATAATCTAAGGGTTTGTTACCACCCATTGCATATTTCAACCCCTCGCTGAGGTGACGGAGAAACAAGTCTTCGGAAAAACTTATATTGGTATGCCCCATGGCGGTGTAAAATGCCCGACCGCCATCATAATCATGGTACCAACTCATAGGATGTTTTAGGGAACCCATTTTTGCCCCGGAATATGATTTTTCGTCGATGCTGACCAACACTTTTACCTCCGGGTTGATGTCGCGGAAATCGTAAAATTCATCGGTACGCTCCCAAGGATCGGGTAGAAAAGAAGTAGATGGATGCGTTTTGTCTTCGATGTGAAATGTTCCTTTTTGAACATTGCTAGGCGTACTGGGGTGGCTGGTGAAATAACCGCCCACTAGTTTGCCGTACCAAGGCCAATTGTATTCTGTATCCGTAGCAGAGTGTATCCCTACAAATCCTCCTCCAGCTTGGATGTAACGCTCAAAGGCATTTTGTTGGTAAGGATTTAAGGCATCTCCTGTAGTACAAAGAAACACTACAGTAACATATTTCTTTAAATTCGTTTCATTGAGTAGTTCTCCTCTTTCAGTAGTGTCAACGGCAAAACCCTGTTCCATGCCCATTTTCATTAGAGCAACTTTTCCAGGTTCAATAGAAGTATGGCGAAATCCTGCGGTTTTACTAAACACCAAGATGCGCGGTGTTTGAGCAGGTAATAGACCGCTTAAGAATAATGCAGCAAACAGCAGCAACATTCCCTGGCGGAAGGACTTAATGTGTGTGATCATGATGTAGTTTTAAGAACTGAATATATCATTGTGTCTAAAACACACAATGATAGCAAGAGTAGGGGACTTTTACAACTTTATGAAGTAGCGATATTTAGAATGTAGTTACCAAATAGATTAAATAATCAATTTTTTATAGCTTCCAAAGCTATTATTTCGGGAGAAATAGGAGGTTTTTGTAATGAATACAAAAAATACATCACGGGCGGTGATTATCTTCCCAGATAGCGGTAATGCCCGGTCAGAGTATAGGCAAATAGACAATCGGAAATTTCTTGTCCATTTCCAATGTTGTGGACAATCAGAGGCCGTAGTTTGTCGGCTGATTTTCGGTTAATGACGATACCGATATGTGTCAAACCGTCGCCCAAATCCCAAGTGACAATATCGCCGGGTAAATAATCTTGGCCATTTTGGGTCAATTTCTTTTTCAGCCCTTTCCTTCCAAAAAAAGTCATGAGATTGGGCACACGTCGGTGATCGATGTTGGAGTCGGTTTTTTTAAGTCCCCATTTTTTAGGATACACCGCAAAGTTTTTTAACAATTCTTCATGTACTTCTTTTTGCAGGTCGGTTCCTAATTTGCGATAGGCCCGCACAATCACATCGGTGCAAACCCCTTTGTCGGCGGGTACGTCTCCATTGGGGTAAGGGATGCTAAAATAAGTAGGGTCATACTGAACGGGGTTTTTGGTCAAGTTGATTGCCGCCTCCGACAATTTTAAGGCATAGGCATCGGAAATTTGTAGGAAAAAAAAAGGGATGGATATGAAAAAAGGAAGGGCAAAAAATAAGCTTCGCATGGTTTTTGGATGTTTTTTGATTCAAATAAAAAACAAAGGATAGCCTTAAATTGGCATTTTCAACAAATAGCGCCTAATGATTGGGTTATTTTTAACGAAAAAATAACTTTTTACTTTAGATAAATAGGGGTGTAGGCAACTTTATTACATCAGTTTAGTCTTATCACTCATCCAACTGTAATTATGAAAACACTTATTTCAATCATGAGCAGCTTATTGCTGACTTGCGCATTATTTGCGCAAAAAACGGCGTTACAAGGCACCATATTCGATGAAAAACATCAAGCCATTGCTTTTGCCAATATGCTCCTCCTCAAAGGTCCTGATTCTACTTTTGTCAAAGCCGCCATCAGCGAAAACGACGGCACTTTTATTTTTTCTGATTTAGATACAGGACATTACCTGCTGAGATCGACCTTTCTAGGGTATCATGATTTTTTTATTGCCATTCATTATTCCGGAACAAACATCTATCTTCCTGATATCAACCTACGTACGGAGGCTCAAATCCTGAATACGGCTGTAGTCGTCGCTAAAAAACCATTCCTCGAGCAAAGAGCGGGTGCCATGGTGGTCAATGTTGCCAACAGCATAACTGGTACCAGTGGATCGGTGATTGACGTACTCAAAAAAGTACCTGGTATGATCATCGTGAACAATCAGATTAGTTTGGCAGGACAAAAAGGGTTGAGCATTTTAATTGATGGCCGACCGACACAGTACATGGATGTCCAAAGTCTTCTGCGCGATATGCCCGCTGCCAACATTGATCGCATTGAAGTCATAACCCAACCAGGTGCCCGTTTTGATGCGCAAGGTACTGGCGCTGTGATCAACATCATTCTAAAACGCAATCTTAAACTGGGTTTCAATGGAACGGCGACGATCGGCGCAGGAATGGGGAGATTCGCTAAATACCGTTCTTCCGGAGTTTTAAACTACCGCAATGGCAAAATCAATTTCAGCAATTCGATCGCTTTTAATCACCGGACATCCTATGAACAACTAAACCTTGATCGGATCGTTGGGACGGAAACATATAGCCAAACCAATTTTCAACCCAACCTTCCTTATTCCCTTAACTTAAAAAGTGGTCTGGATTATTATCTGACCGACCGACAGACCGTCGGGGTGAATGTAAATGTATTGGGAAGTTCCAATCGCAGTGTGCAAAAAAACCGAACCTACATTTTTACCGATGCCGGCCGGGAGAACGCTAGATCGGAGCTGTTGACCAACAACACCCTGAATCGGCAGTGGGGTTTTGTCAATTTGGATGCTTATTATGAGTTGAAACTGGATACCAGCGGCCAAAAACTCAACGTGGATGTGAGTTTCAATAAATATGGCCGCGATATGTCTTATCAGCTCAATACCAACGTGTTGAAAGGCGACCAAAGCTACCCTGATCGACTTCAATTGTTGCCAGGAAATACCTTTATCCAAGCTTATAAACTAGATTATACCAAACCGTTTGGGAAAACCTTCAAATTCGAAACGGGTTTGAAATACAGTAAGGCAAGTATTGACAATGATTTGCGATCGAGTGTTGGAAAAGAAGATGTTTTTGTTGCCGATCCAGGGTTGTCCAATCATTTTATTTTTTCAGAAAACATTGGGGCAGCCTATGCTTCTGCGGTCTACAACAAGGGAAAATGGGAAGTACAAGCAGGATTGCGTTATGAAAACTCATTGTCTACGGGCTATTCGATAACGCTAGATTCCACACAAACCCGTCATATTTCGCGCCTGTTTCCCAGTTTGAGCATCAGTGCGCCATTGTCGGGCAAACTGGGTTGGTCAATGGCCTATAGCAATCGAGTTAATCGGCCAAGCTACAATTCACTGAACCCCTTTATACGTTTCTTGGATCCCTATACGTATGAAAAAGGCAACCCTTTTTTGCGACCCGAATTTTCGCATACCTACAAACTCTCGCTTACCTTTGACAAACAACCCTTTTTTAATCTAGAATACGCACGTACCAATAATTCAATGCAATTGGTTGTTGATCAGGATCCCAAAACGGGGATTGGATTTAGTACCGAGCAAAACCTGAGTACTTTTGTTCATTACGGCGGCAGCCTATTTTTTCCTTTAGAGTTTGTAAAAAACTTATCGGGATATGGTGGTTTTATGCTGTATTACAACAAATACACTTCACAAGTATTCCAGGAACTTTACAATCAGGGGCGTTGGAATCTAGTTGGTTTTATTCAAGCCACTTATCAGTTGCCCAAAGGCTGGAAATTGGAAGCAAACGGTTGGTACAATGGACCTGGGATTGAAGGCATACAAATCACTAAATACTTATACAGTGTAAGTCTTGGCGCGCAGAAAAAAATGTGGAAAGACCGCGCTACGCTCAACATCAGCGCGGATGACATGCTTTTTCGTTATTTCCGCGGGTCAATCAACCATGCCAATTTCAATGCCAATATTATTTCCAGTTGGGAAACAAAAATTGTCAATGTATCATTTACCTACAATTTTGGTAACCTCACACTCAAAAAAACCGATCGACATGGTTCTGGAGCTTCTGAAGAGAAGCAAAGAACCAATGAAAAATAGCATTGTTACAGACCCAGAACAAATTGATCGTGTACTCGAGTTTTTTGTCTTATTTTTATCCCCAATTTATAAGCAGATAGGGAGAAAGACCGCCCAAGTTCTTTCTTTCCCTTAGCTTTGATTTTTAACCAGATTAAAACACAACACACATGATCATTGGGGTACCAAAGGAGATCAAAAGCAACGAAAATCGGGTAGCGCTCACACCCGCTGGCGCTTTTGAACTGTCCAAACGCGGCCATTCGGTTTATATTCAGTCAACCGCTGGCGAAAGCAGTGGTTTTTCGGATGAAGAGTATCAAAATGCTGGCGCAAAAATACTGCTTACGATCGAAGAAACCTATGCGATTGCCGAGATGATCATCAAGGTAAAAGAACCGGTAGAACAAGAATATCCATTGATCAAAAAAGATCAATTGCTGTTTACCTATTTTCACTTTGCGTCCTATGAGCCATTGACTACCGCCATGATCAAAAGCGGAGCGGTTTGTTTGGCCTACGAGACCGTTGAATTGACCGATGGATCCTTACCGCTGCTGGTTCCAATGTCAGAAGTTGCCGGCAGAATGGCCATTCAGGAAGGGGCTAAGTATTTGGAAAAACCCGTAAAAGGCCGGGGCGTACTATTGGGCGGCGTACCGGGTGTTCCGCCTGGAAAAGTGATGGTGCTAGGCGGAGGAATCGTAGGAACCCAAGCAGCACGTATGGCTGCGGGTTTGGGCGCACAAGTCACCATTTTGGACATTAATTTACCGCGTTTGCGCTATTTGTCGGAAGTAATGCCGGCCAATGTGACTACCCTTTTTTCCAATGAATACAACATTCGCCAATTGATCAAAGACCATGATTTGATCATTGGAGCGATTTTGATTCCTGGAGCCAAAGCGCCTAAATTGATTACCCGCGACATGCTCAAAACCATGCGTCCAGGTACCGTGATGGTTGATGTAGCCGTTGACCAAGGTGGTTGTTTTGAAACAACTGTTCCTACCACCCACGATAACCCCATTTATATCATCGACGATGTGGTGCATTACTCCGTAGCCAATATGCCAGGGGCAGTACCGGCTACGTCCACTTTGGCTTTGACCAATGCCACCTTGCCTTATGCAGTGCAATTGGCTTCAAAAGGTTGGAAAACGGCTTGCAAGGAAAACAATGCCTTGAAAACAGGCTTGAATATCGTTCACGGAAAGGTCGTTTACCAAGGCGTAGCCGATGCTTTCCAATTGCCCTTTGAATCAGTAGAGCAATTTCTAGACTAAAAAAAGAGGGGATCGCTATGTTTTAGCAATCCCCTCTTTATCTTTTAATCTATCTGAAGATTATAACAATTCATTATTTGGCCCTCACCAACTGTCCATTTACATCTTGCACTACAAACGCTTCGGGGAAACCAGCTTGATGTACGCGTACCAGCGTTTGACCGGCTTCAGCCGCAGAATTGAAACAGCATAAGAGTTTCAAGGTCAGATCTCCACGAGGACGATCTTCAATGGTTCCTAGCCCAGCTAGTTTACTGCTGTTGAAAGACCCAGCACTTCGGAATGCGCCCAATTGAATCTTGAACTTACCCCCATTGTTGGTACTTGGGTTATTGGGGTAGCTCGGTTGATAGGGTGGATTGGGTTGCGGATTGGTAGGTTGAACCTGTCCAGAACCAGTTTCGGTGACGATGAATGCTCCCGGATAACCCATAGGTTTAACATTAGCCAATTGTCTAGCGGCTTCTTCCCGGGTACGGTATACGCCCATTCTCAATTTTACTTTCCCGCCTTCATTTACGGTGTACAAACTACCAAAAGAACGTAAATTGTTGTAATTGCCTAAATTAGGCTGTGTAGCTAAAGCAGCCAATTGTACCGAATAACCAGATCCTATAACCTGAGGAGGATTGGGGTTGTTCGTTGGTGGATTATAAGGTGGATACGGATTGGGGTTGCTTGGATTAGAAGGATACGGATTTGGATTGGAGGGATTGTTGGGGAATGAGCCAATGGCGATCATTGGAACATTTCCTAAAATAGTTTTATCTCCGCCATCCAAAGTATATACATTGCGAACCACATCCTGAAAACCGGATGCGGAATAGGTAATGGCATAAGAAGTATTTCTACTTAAACCCAAAACATAGGTTCCATTGCGATCCGAAAACACCTTGGTAATGGCACCATTGACATTATTCCTGGCATTAACCGCTACGCCTTCGAGCGGTCTTTGGTTGTCGCTACTTACTGTTTTTCCATAATAATCTTCGCCGCGGCGGGTTAGCGCAATCTCTACATCGCGCGCTCCTTGGGATACCAGTGGCGCTAAAGCCACCCGATTGCTCAAATAACCATCTAAAGAGACGTTGATTTCACAATCGGTTCCTGCACCTACCGGAAAAATGAGTACCCCGCGGGCATCAGTATTCAGGGTGTAATTTCTTACCCCGCCACGCATACAACTAGAAAGATCCACAATGGCATTGGGCAAAGGAGTACCATCGGCAGCATTTACCACCCGAAGTTGGAAGTTGTCTGTTGCTTTGGAGACCCGGTAAATGTCCTCCATACCTCTTCCGCCAGCACGGTTAGAAGTAAAGTAACCGAGGTTTCTAAAGGTATCAAAGATATAGCCATAGTCATCCCGTGGCGAGTTGATCGGAGAGCCTAAGTTGGTTGACTTTATCCACTTACCATCGCCTTGTTCAGCCATGAAGATATCAAAACCACCAAACCCCATTTGCCAATCGGAGGCAAAATAAAGATTGGTGCCATCAAAATAAGGCGTTATCTCATCCCCGGGAGTATTAACCGTAGAACCCAAGTTAATGGGTTTGGTCCAGGAGCCCCCTTCTTTGTAGGCAATATACAAATCCCAACCGCCAAAACCACCTTCGCGATCACTGGCAAAAAACAAAGCATTCCCATCTGGCGTAAACGCTGGAAACGCTGTTTTTCCTCGTGAATCGTTATTTGGATATGGCCGTTCATTGCTCCAGTTACCGCCAAAACCAGCATCAGCCAAAAAAAGGCTCAAATCAGTCATGGTTTCTGGTATCTGACGCACACCATTGACAAACTTATTACGGGTGTAAGCCACTGAGCGGCCATCGGCTGAAAAAGAAGCCGGACCTTGACCAAAATCGCCAGCTCCCGAACGCAATGCTGTAGCAGCGCCTAAAAAGCCGTCTGCGCCAATACTTGCGGTGTAAAGCAAGTTATTTGCACCAGCGCGTGCAGAAGAAAAAATGATTTGTTCCGAATTAAACGCCGGTCCGAAATCAGCAGCAGGCGAGTTGGAACGCTCATTGGCAACCGTCAACCCATTGGGTAATGTGGCGTTGTTTTTGGCAAAATCACAACTTTGGGCAAATTGATTGCCCACTGATGGATTGCTCTTGGCATAATTGAGGTAGTAAACTTTTGCCTCATCATATTTACCCAAACCTTTTAAAGTATGGGCATAGTTCAACAACTGAGCATCGTTGTTTTTACGGGTACGAATGAGTTTGAGGTAGGATTCGGAAGCATCTTCGAGGTTGTTGATCAATCGATAACATTCGGCGATGTTTCCTAGTGCTTCATTTTCATCAGCTCGTTTGGCCAGTACTTCTTTATAAGTATCAATGGCTTGGCTGTAATTTTTGGTTTCAAATTGCTGCCTTGCTTTGCGCAGTAAGCCCGAAACCGTAGATTGTGCTTGTACGAACGTGACCGAAGAAATCGCCAGTACAAGGAGTAGGTGTTTTACTAGGTTATTCCACATAGCTGAATTGTTTCATTTAATAATTGGCTAAAATAAACGATAAATAGCAAAATATTGGTAAACTAGCATCAAAATGTTGATAAATTATGTCATTACTTACAAAAATCTTTATTTATCCCATTAAATCATTGGGTGGGATAGCACTTTCGCAAGCTTTATTGACGCGGAGAGGGCTGGAACACGATCGCCGTTGGATGTTGGTGGATGTAAACGGTTTGTTTTTAACCCAGCGGGAATTCCCTAAAATGGCCTTGTTACAACCACATATCGAGCAAGATAAACTCTTTGTTACCGATCTTACCACCCCAGGATCTGTTGTAGCTGTACCTCTGCAAGTTTCCCACTCAGAGGTTTCGCCAATCATGACTCAAGTCTTTGATGATACTTGTTGGGCGCTACCCGTAAGCAAAGAAGCGGATCGTTGGTTTTCTAATGCCTTGGGTACAAATTGCCAATTGGTTTTTATGCCGGAAACTACCGAACGACAGGTCGACCTGAAATATGCTCAACCCAAGGACATCACCAGCTTTTCGGATGGTTTTCCCTTTTTGATCGCCAGCGAAGCTTCCTTGCAGGATTTGAATACCCGTTTGGACATTCCGGTCAGCATCGAGCGGTTTCGTCCGAACCTAGTGGTGTCCGGTACTTTGCCTTGGGAGGAAGACAACTGGACTTCCTTGGCCATCGGCGGTGCTCATTTTTATTCCACCAAACCCTGTGGACGTTGTCAGGTGATCACCATCGATCCCAAAACGGCCGAAATAGGCAAAGAACCACTGAAGACCTTAGCAACTTTTCGTCGAAAAGAGCAAAAAGTATTATTCGGTCTGAATGCTTGCTGGGATTACCTTCAAAGTTCAGAGGAATGTGTCAGGGTAGGGGACACCTTACACAAATAGATCTATCAATACTAGGCTCCCAAAAATCAAACTGGCAATGCCATTGGTGGTGAAAAACGCGAAGTTGACTTTGCTCAGATCATTGGGTTTGACTAAGGTATGTTGATAGACCAATAAACTTAAAAAGATACCGGCCCCCAGCCATTGTATCCATCCCAAAGTAGGGTAATACTGCGCTTGCAAATAACAGGCCGTCAACAGCAATGCGGCACAAAAAAGGTGCAATACGGAAGACAAACGCAATGCCCCAGATTTTCCTAAGGTTACCGGAATAGAATTCAAATTCAACGAACGGTCAAATTCTTCATCCTGCAAAGCGTAAATGATGTCGAAACCAGAAACCCACAACAGCACCGTAAAGCTGTAGACTACAGGCAACCAATCAAAACGATTAGCAGCTGCTAGATAAGCGCCAATGGGAGCCAATGACAAGCCCAAACCCAGTACAAAGTGGCATAGAAAAGTAAATCGCTTGGTATAGCTATAGCCCAATACCACCAACAAAGCCACCGGAGACAACATAAAACACAAGAAATTGATCGCCCAAGCGCCTGCCATAAACAAAAGACAATTGATGACTACAAAAAGTAATGCCGATCGTGGGCTGATCGTCCCGGCTGGAATTTCCCGCATGCGGGTACGTGGGTTGAGTTCGTCAATGTCTCGATCTAGGTAGCGATTGAAGGCCATAGCGGCGCTGCGCGCAAAAACCATACAGAGTACCACCAATCCCAACATACGCCAACTCCATGCGTTGCCCGTATGAAGTGATCCCAGGGAAAAACCCAGTAGGGCAAAGGGCATGGCAAAAATGGTATGGCTAAATTTAACCAAAGAAAAGAACTTGTTCATGCTGTCCATTTATGTTGTCTCATTACCTTGAAAACAACAACTCTAATAAAAAAGCTGGCACGAAAATAGTTTTTCGAACCAGCTTTTTTTTAGACTTTTTATTGCAAGCCTATTATTCGCAATTGACGCTTAATGGCTTTCAACCGCATCAGGATTGCCTTCAACCTCGCCTTCCAAATAAATGAATGTTTCCGGCGGGTTGGTGTTCGCTACGATGGTTACGCGTTTGCTCTGACCTCCAGTTTTGTGGCTCGAGTCAAAAATAACTTTGATAATGCCTGATTTACCCGGAGCAATGGCTCCTTTGGGCCACTCAGGTACGGTGCAGCCACAAGTACTTTTGGCATCGGCAATCACCAATGGCTCTTTGCTGTCGTTGGTGAAATTGAAAACGTGGGTTACTTTGCTGCCTTCTTTTACTTTTCCAAAGTTGTAACGTACTTCTTTGAAAGTCATTTTCGCGGCTGGGCCAGAAGGAACCCCTGGAGTTGGCGCGATGGAGGCAGAGGGCGATGCTTCAATCGGCGTTACGCCTCCGTTTTCAACGTCCTGGCGTGCTTCATCACGGGAGTTGGTATTTTGACAACCTACAAAAGCGGCGGCAATAGCCACTACTAAAAATCCTTTTTTCAATTGGTGCAACATGATCAGAGTATTTTAATTGAGCTTGGGAATGAATCATTAATAAATTACCACTTTTGCTGGAGGCCCAAAAGGACTTCCCAGAAAGCCACTTTATTCTCAACTCATTCCTTATTCATTTTGAAAAAAAATGGTCATTTTTAATAATGCCGACAAATTTAGAAAATCAAGGCCAAATTAGTGTTAATGGCTTGTTAAACCCCTGGTTTTTCGCTGCTTGATCCAGGTGTCAAAAGCATTAAGTCCTAGGGTGTTGAGGCATTGTGCGGATGAAAGACCGCCTTTTCGGGCGGAAGCTACGCCAAAATGGATGTCGTGAATGCCTTCTTGACTGTGCGCGTCGGGGTTGATAGCGATCATACCGCCTCGCTCCAATACATAGGGTATCCAAGTCCAATCTAGATCCAATCGATAGGGGCTGGCATTGAGCTCGATGACTACGCCGTTGGACACACAGGCATCAATGACCTTTCGATGGTCAATGGGATATCCTTCGCGGGACAATAAAAGTCGGCCAGTGGGATGCCCTAAAATCGTGGTATAAGGATTTTCAATTGCTTTAATGAGTCGAGCTGTAGCCTTTTCTTGATCCATCCGCAAATTGGTATGAACCGAAGCGATGATGAGGTCAAAAGCTGCCAACACATCCGGTTCGTAATCCAGCGAGCCATCGTTTAAAATATCGCTTTCAATGCCTTTGAAAATCCGAAATGGGGCCAGCTCTTGGTTGAGGGCATCTATTTCGGACATCTGTTGCCAAACGCGTTCGGGTTGTAAGCCATTGGCGTAAAATGCTGCTTTGGAATGATCTGTAATGACCAAGTATTCAAATCCTTGTGATCGGGTGTAAGTTGCCATATCGCGCAGGGAATGCAAACCATCGCTGTAGGTAGAGTGGGAGTGGATGACGCCTTTGATGTCCGCTGCTTCGATCAGGATTGGCTTTTTCCCAGCAAGTGCTAAATCAAGTGAAAAGGCGGATTCGCGGAGTTCGGGTTCTAAAAAAGGCAATTGAACTTGGGCAAAAATATCGCTCTCCTGTGCAAGATCCCGAAAGTCTTGTCCTGGATTTTTTGCTAAAAAAGCTTGTAAAAACTCGGGAGCAGCAGTAAAGCGGAATTGTTTGGAGCCAAATTCAGTAGCTTCGCAAAGGTAAATGGTGACGGGCAATTCATTGGCACTGAGGGCTTGGATGCTTCCCGAGTCACTTTTTTGAGCCTGGATGCCAATTTTTGCTAAAACAGGTTCGAGCTCATCAGCTGAAGCGACAAGCAACTCTATCTGTGATAACACATTGGCTTTGCGACGAATAGCACCAGTAAGTTCAATCCTTGCCTGAGGAAGGGCTTTTTGCAAGGCCGCAACCAATTGCAAAGCTTCTTTCTCCAAAGCTGCATAATGGAATTGATTACGGGATTTGAGGTAATACTCGAGTTGTTGCCGAAGTTCATCCTGGGTCTTTTTGCCAAAACCTTTTAACTCAAGTAAGCGGTTTTCGTTTACGGCATACAACAGCTCGCCAATTGTTTCAATGTCCAATTCTTGCCAGATCACGCGAATTTTTTTTGGACCAAACCCCTTGATGTGCAACATTTCCTGAACGCCCACCGGGGTTTTGCTGCGGTACTCCTCTAGTGTCGACATTTTTCCGGTATTCAGCAATTCCCGAATTTTTGCGCTAATGGCTGCGCCAATACCTTTAATAGCGGCGATGGCCTTATCTTCCAGTTCCGTAAGCGGCTGATCCAATTTACGGAGGGTAAGGTAAGCGTTTTGGTAGGAACGAATTTTGAAAGGATTTTCACCATGTAGCTCCATGATGTCCCCTAAAAATTGAAAGGTTTTGGCGATTTCTTTGTTTGTCAAAACGGCTAATTTTAACGATTGAGGTATTCGATTTGAGCCAATCAGTCTTTCGTCGTACCAACTCTACTTTATCCCTTACGCTTGTGCTTTTGGCGTGCTAAAGTTCATCGGAGGAAAAGGTGTGTCATCTCCCTCTACGATCATGCCAAATTGGGCTTCGTAGCGCTTAATATTATCCATCATGGCTGCTACCAATCGCTTGGCGTGTTCTGGCGTTACGATGATGCGTGATTTTACCTTGGCTTTGGGCACATTGGGCACCATGCGGATGAAATCAATCACAAACTCTGCATGCGAATGTGAAATGATGGCCAAATTGGAATAGATGCCTTCGGCGATGTCTTCAGGCAATTCTATATTGATTTGGTTGGCGTTTTTGTTGGAATCTTCCATGGTTTTATTTCTTTTTAACCGCTGGTTTCTTAGCAGTAGTTGTTTTACGTTTAGCGGGTGCTTTTTTTGCAGCAGCACCGCTTGCTTTTTTAGCTGGTGCCTTGGTTTTTTTCGTAAAGGCATCCGGGAAGGCTTCTTCCACGAGTTTTTTTACAGCTTCCAAGGTCATTTCTGCAGCTTCTTCGGTAGTCATTTTTTTGCCGTCAACTTTTGGCAAATTGATCGCTTCTTTTTTGAAGCGAATAAAAGGTCCCCAACGTCCGTTTTCAATGGCCAAGTTGTCTTCAGCCCATTGTATCACGTAGCGGTTGGATTCTTTTTCAACTTTGGCTTGGATCAACTCGATCATCTCGTTGGTAGAAATGGTGTCCAATTCGTACTTTTTGGGCACATTGATGAACAAACCATTCCATTTAATGAATGGTCCAAAACGACCAGTACCTTTGGTGATCCCCATGCCTTGGAAAGTTCCAACTGGCGCTTCTGCTCTTTCTTTTTCGGCAACGCAAGCTACGGCCATTTCTAAATCAACATCCAGCGGTTCCACTCCCCGAGGCAAGGAAGCGAATTTTTCCCCATACTTGACATAAGGGCCATAACGGCCAGTACCTACGGTGATTTCCAGGTCTTGGTAAGTGCCCAGTACTTTAGGAAGTTCAAATAACTTAAGGGCTTCGTCAAAGGTGACGGTATCAATCGATTGACCAGCCCGAAGGTTGGCATAGGTAGGTTTTTCATTTTCTTCGAGCTCTTCGGGCAGGCCAATTTGCACCACTGGCCCGAGTCGGGTCATCCGGGTAATGAGCGTACGTCCGGTTTTGGGATCCTTGCCCAGCTCGCGCTCGCGGGTAGGGCGATCAGCTGAAGCCAAGGTTTCTTCTACGGAAGCGTGGAAAGGCCAGTAAAAATCTTCCAGCATACGCGTCCATTCGCGGCTGCCAGCAGCGATATCATCAAAGATCTTTTCAATACCAGCCGTGAATTTGTAGTCCATCACTTTTTCAAAGTGTTTGTCCAAAAATTCACTCACCGTGATGCCCATATCGGTCGCAAAAAGGCGACTTTTTACCGCGCCGGTATTTTCTGTTTTTACCGCTTTAGTGATCGCAGCACCAGCAAGGATAAGTTCGCGGTATTCGCGGGTGACGCCCTCGCGGTTTTCACGCACCACATAATCCCGACTTTCTTCCATGATTTTACTAATCGTGGGCGCATAGGTAGACGGGCGACCGATTCCCAGTTCTTCCAGCTTTTTGACCAAACTGGCTTCCGTATAGCGTGCCGGAGACCGCGTAAAACGCTCGGTAGCGGTAA